>MUNG01000126.1 GCA_002154585.1 Streptomyces pseudogriseolus | reverse complement strand
CCGGGGCTCCGCCCCGGACCCTGCTCCTCAAGCGCCGGAGGGGCTGGGGGGTGCGCGGACGGGCTGTGTGCAGCTACCTGCCCG
Source organism: Streptomyces pseudogriseolus (assembly GCA_002154585.1). Taxonomy (GTDB): domain Bacteria; phylum Actinomycetota; class Actinomycetes; order Streptomycetales; family Streptomycetaceae; genus Streptomyces; species Streptomyces pseudogriseolus. The sequence continues at coordinate 7,303 of MUNG01000126.1, read as the reverse complement.
GGCGGACCGTCAGGTCGTTCACTTCCGCGTCTCTCGGGAGGTCCAGGGCCATGAGGATCGTCGTGGCGACCGACTCCGGGTCGATCCATTTCGACGGGTCGTAGTCCTTGCCCTCCTGCTGGTGGACCTTGGCCTGCATGGGGCTGGCCGTGCGGCCGGGGTAGACCGTGGTGACGCGGACGCCGTTCGCGTGCTCCTCCTCGCGGAGGGAGTCGGCGAGGGCCTTGAGGCCGTGCTTGGAGGCCGCGTAGGCGGACCAGTCGGCGTGGGCGCTGAGGCCGGCGCCGGAGTTGACGAAGATCACGTGGCCGCGGCTCGCGCGGAGCTGGGGCAGGAAGTGGCGGGTCAGTTCGGCGGGCGCGACGAGGTTGACGTTGAGCTGGTGGCGCCAGCTCTTCGGGGTGAGGTCGCCGACCCGGCCGAGGTCGACGACGCCCGCGACGTGCAGCAGCGAGTCCACCCGGTCGGGCAGCGACTGGTGGGAGAACGCCCAGCTCAGGCGGTCGGGGTCGGCCAGGTCGCCGACCAGGGTGCGGGCACCGGGGAACTCGGCGGCCAGCTCCTTCGCGCGGCCCGCGTCGCGCGCGTGGAGCACGAGGTCGTCCCCGCGCGCGTGCAGGCGGCGCGCGACGGCCGCGCCGATGCCGGAGCCGGCTCCGGTGATCACATGTGTAGCCATGACCGCCATGCTCGCATCACCGCGAGGTCAGGCGACGCCCAGGCTCTCCTCCAGGTAGGCCAGCGCGCCGACGGGCTCCTCGGCGAAGAAGACCAGCTCGCTCAGCGGGCGGGGCAGGAAGCCCTCGTCCTCCATGCGACGGAACTGCTCCTTGAGCCCGTCGTAGAAGCCCGCGGTGTTGAGCAGCACCACGGGCTTGCCGGTGTGGCCGTGCTTCTTCAGTTCCAGGATCTCGGTCGCCTCGTCGAGGGTGCCGGTGCCGCCCACCATGATCACGACGGCGTCCGCCTTCTCCAGCAGCAGCCGCTTGCGCTCGGCGAGGTCCTTGGCGACCACCATCTCGTCGACGCCGGGGCGTGCCTTCGCCGCGAGAAACTCCACCGAGACGCCGCAGAGCCGGCCGCCGGCCTCCTCCACCCCGTCGGCGACGACCTTCATCAGGCCGACGTCCGAACCGCCCCAGACCAGGGTGTGCCCGCCCTTGCCGAGCAGGCGCGCGAAGTCCCGCGCGGGGCGTGTGTAGCGGTCGTCGAGGTCGGCGGCGGAGAGGAAGACGCAGATGTTCACGGGCGTCAGCCTACGCCCGGGAAGAAGGCGGCCCCGAGGGGTGCTGTAGGGGGTGGACCGACCACCGAGGAGGACGCCGTGACCACAGGCCATCGCATCACCGTCGAACCCGGCGACCGGCACGTGCGCGTGGTGCGCGACGGGCGGGTCCTGGCGGAGAGCGACCGGGCGCTGGTGCTGCACGAGACGGGCTGCCCCGCGCGCTGGTACATCCCGCCGGAGGACGTGCGGCTCGACCTGCTGACGCCGTCCGCGACGCACACGTACTGCCCGTTCAAGGGGACCGCGTCGTACTGGTCGCTGCCGGACGCCCCCGACCTGGTGTGGGCGTACCCGGACCCGAAGCCGGCGGTGGCCGCGATCAAGGACCACCTGTGCTTCTACGAGGTGGAAGTCGACTGACCCCCGCGCAGGGGTGTGATCGGCGGACGCGCCGCCCGCCGCCTCACGGACGATTTCCCTGCCGTGCGGCAGTCTGGTGAGGCATGGACCAGAACATCTCCTCGCGCGACGGCACGTCCCTCGCCTACGAGAGCGCCGGGCGCGGCGCCACGATCGTCCTCGTCAGCGGCGCGATGTCGACGGGCGCCACGGTGGCGCCACTGGCCGCCCCGCTCTCCGAACGGTTCCGGGTGGTGGTCTACGACCGCCGCCGCCGGGGCGCGAGCGGGGACACGCCGCCGTACGCGGTGGAGCGCGAGGTGGAGGACCTGGCGGCGCTGATCGAGGCGACGGGCGGCGAGGCGGCGCTGTACGGCGTCTCGTCGGGCGGCGCGCTGGCGCTGCGGGCGGCGGCGAGCGGGCTGCCGGTGCGCCAGGTCGCGGTGTACGAGACGCCGTACGCGATGTCGGACGAGGATCTGGCGGGGCGCGCCCGGTACACCGAGCGGCTGGCCGCGGCCCTGGAGGAGGGGCGGCGTGGCGACGCGGTGGAGCTGTTCCTCCAGCTCACGGGGCTGGACGACGCGGTGATCAGCAGTGCGCGGCAGTCGCCGATGTGGGCGGGCATGGAGGCGCTGGCGCCGAGCCTGGCGTACGACGACGCCGTGATGGGCGACGGGAGCGTGCCGCGGGAGATGCTGGCGTCGATCCGGGTGCCGGTGCTGTCGATCGCGGGCGACGCGAGCCCGGCGTGGATGCGTCAGGCGGCGCGGGCCATCGCGGAGTCGGCCCCCCGGGGCGCGTACCGCACCCTGGAGGGCCAGACCCACATGGTCGAACCGGACGTGCTGGCGCCGATGCTGGCGGAGTTCTTCTCGCGGTGAACGGGCGGCGGCCCGCTCAGGCCACGTCCGCCGTCGCCCGCTCGGTGGTGGCGATGGTCGCCGAGCCCACCACGCGCGTGCCGTCGTAGAGGACGACCGCCTGGCCGGGCGCGACGCCGCGGACCGGCTCGGCGAAGCGCACGCGCAGCTCCTCGCCGACGAGTTCGGCGGTCACCTCGGTCTCGTCGCCGTGGGCGCGCAGCTGGGCGGTGTAGGCGCCGGGGCCGGTGGGGGCGGCGCCGCACCAGCGGGGGCGGATCGCGGTGAGGGCGCCGACGTCGAGGGAGGCGGCGGGGCCGACGGTGACGGTGTTGTCCACCGGGGAGATGTCGAGGACGTAGCGCGGCTTGCCGTCGGGGGCGGGGGTGCCGATGCGCAGGCCCTTGCGCTGGCCGATGGTGAAGCCGTACGCGCCGTCGTGGGTACCGATCCTGGCGCCGGACTCGTCGACGATGTCGCCCTCGGCCTTGCCGAGCCGCTTGGCGAGGAAGCCCTGGGTGTCGCCGTCGGCGATGAAGCAGATGTCGTGCGAGTCGGGCTTCTTGGCGACGGCGAGTCCACGGCGCTCGGCCTCGGCGCGGATCTCCTCCTTGGTGGTGACCGTGTCGCCGAGCGGGAACATGGCGTGGGCGAGCTGGCGGTCGTCGAGCACGCCGAGGACGTAACTCTGGTCCTTGGCCAGATCGGAGGCGCGGTGCAGCTCGCGCGTGCCGTCCTCGCGGAGGATCACCTTGGCGTAGTGGCCGGTGCAGACGGCGTCGAAGCCGAGCGCGAGCGCCTTGTCCAGCAGCGCGGCGAACTTGATCTTCTCGTTGCAGCGCAGGCAGGGGTTGGGGGTGCGGCCGGCCTCGTACTCGGCGACGAAGTCCTCGACGACGTCCTCGCGGAAGCGGTCGGCGAGGTCCCACACGTAGAACGGGATGCCGATGACGTCGGCGGCGCGGCGGGCGTCGCGGGAGTCCTCGATGGTGCAGCAGCCCCGCGCGCCGGTGCGGAACGACTGGGGGTTCGCGGAGAGCGCGAGGTGGACGCCGGTCACGTCGTGGCCCGCTTCGGCGGCGCGGGCGGCGGCGACGGCGGAGTCGACGCCTCCGGACATGGCGGCCAGGACGCGGAGGGGGCGGGTGCGCTGCGGGGTGTCAGTCATAGCCCCTCCAGGGTAAGGGGGGCGCGGGAACCACGGCCGCCGGATACGCGTTCACGATCACATGGGGGCCAAGGGAGCATCCGAGGACGGCGACCGGCGCATCGGGCGGCGCGCCCTGATCGTGGGCGGACTGGCGGCAGCGGCGGGGACGGCGGCGCTGGCGCGTGACGAGCTGGCGCGGCTGTGGTGGCGGCTGCCCGGCGTCGACAAGCCGCGCAGGCCGGGCGAGGTCGACTTCGCGGGCGCCCGCTGGGTGGCGGCCTCGGACGCCAACTGGCGTGGCGCGGACCGGCCGGACGACTTCCGTATCGACATGGTGGTCGTGCATGTCACGCAGGGCAGCCTGGACAGCGCGGTGCGGGCGTTCCAGGACCCGGGGCACAAGGCGGCGGCGCACTACATCGTCGGCAAGGACGGCCGGATCACGCAGATGATCCGCGAGCTGGACGTGGCGTACCACGCGGGCAACCGCGACTACAACGAGCGCAGTGTCGGCATCGAGCACGAGGGCTTCGTGGACCGCCCGGAGGACTTCACCGCCGAGATGTACGCGGCCTCGGCCCGTCTCACGGCCGGCATATGCGCCCGCTACGGCATACCCGTCGACCGCAAGCACATCATCGGCCACGTCGAGGTCCCCGGCACCGACCACACGGACCCGGGCCCCCACTGGGACTGGGACCGCTACATGCAACTGGTCCGCCGCGCCGCCACCGTCCGGGCCGCCCCCTCCGGCTCCCCGTCGCCCACGGCCCGCTAGGCGGTCACGCCCCGGGTGAGGTTGCGGTTGTTGACCCCGACCAGCACGAGGGCCGGCGCGAGGTCGGTGGCGTCGGCCGGACCGAGGACGGTGAAGGTGGCCTTCTTCCGCGCGCCCCTGCCGTGCCGGCCGGTCCGGATCTCGACGCCGTCGCGCATCAGGGCGCGGTCGCGGTGCCGTCGCCCGGTCGCGAGGTAGCGGTACTCCCGCCCGGCGGCCTGCATCCGCAGGGCCCGTCCGGCCCTGGTCCGGGCCCAGCGGTTGCGCTTGATCCGGATCCCGGTCCCGCCGTTGGCTGTACGTCCGCCGCATGGTCCCCTCCCCTTCGTGCACGCACGCCGCTCCGGTCAGGCGGACCGGCGGCTCAGGTCAGCCCGGCCGCCCGGGCCCGTTCCACCGCCGGGCCGATGGCCTTGGCGAGGGCTGCCACGTCGGCCTCCGTGGAGGTGTGGCCGAGGGAGAAGCGGAGGGTGCCGCGGGCCAGGTCGGGGTCGGTGCCGGTGGCGAGGAGGACGTGGCTGGGCTGGGCGACGCCGGCGGTGCAGGCGGAGCCGGTTGAGCACTCGATGCCCTGGGCGTCCAGGAGGAGGAGCAGGGAGTCGCCCTCGCAGCCGGGGAAGGTGAAGTGGGCGTTGGCGGGGAGCCGGCCGCCGGGGGCGGGGTCGCCGCCCAGGAGGGCGTCGGGCACGGCTTCGAGGACCGCGGCGACCAGGTCGTCGCGGAGGCGTCCGATCTCCAGGGCGAACCGCTCCCGCTGTTCGGCGGCGATCCGTCCGGCGACGGCGAAGGAGGCGATCGCCGGCACGTCGAGGGTGCCGGAGCGGACGTGGCGCTCCTGGCCGCCGCCGTGCAGCACGGGCACGGGGGTGTGCTCACGGCCCAGGACCAGGGCGCCGATGCCGTACGGCCCGCCGATCTTGTGGCCGGAGACGGTCATCGCGGCGAGCCCGGACGCGGCGAAGTCCACCGGGACCTGACCGAAGGCCTGGACCGCGTCGGAGTGCAGGGGGACGCCGAACTCGGCGGCGACGGCGGCGAGTTCGGCGACCGGGAGGATCGTCCCGATCTCGTTGTTCGCCCACATGACGGTGGCGAGGGCGACGTCGTCGGGGTCGCGGGCGATGGCCTCGCGCAGCGCGTCGGGATGGACCCGGCCGTGGGCGTCGACGGGCAGGTACTCGACGGTGGCGCCCTCGTGCGTGGCGAGCCAGTCGACGGCGTCGAGGACGGCGTGGTGCTCGACGGGGCTGGCGAGGACCCGGGTGCGGGCCGGGTCGGCGTCGCGGCGCGCCCAGTACAGGCCCTTCACGGCGAGGTTGTCGGCCTCCGTGCCGCCGGAGGTGAGGACGATCTCGCTGGGGCGGGCGCCGAGGGCCTCGGCGAGGGTCTCGCGGGCCTCCTCGACGGTGCGCCGGGCGCGGCGGCCGGCCGCGTGCAGGGAGGAGGCGTTGCCGGTGACGCCCAGGTGCGCGGTGAGCGCCTCGACCGCCTCGGGCAGCATCGGGGTGGTCGCGGCGTGGTCGAGGTAAGCCATGGTGGGGCCGAGTCTACGGGGCCGGGTGCACGGCACACCGATCCCGGTGGCCGGTATGCGCCGCTGCGGCGGGCTCCGGCGGGGCGCCCGGTCAGAAGCTCCAGGAGATCGTGCCGTCCGCCTGCATGAGCACGGCGAGGACGACCAGATCGGCGACACCGAGGCCCAGGCCGAGCAGGGCGCGGCCGCGGCGGGCGGTGCCCCGCCACAGGGCGACGGTCGCCAGCACGATGGCGCTGGGGCCGAGGAAGACGTTGAGGACGAGCAGGCCGAGCAGGCCCAGGACGAACGACGCGACGGCCATGCCGTCGGTGTCGTGGATCCCGGTGCGGCGGCCGGCCGGTGCGGTGAGCTGCATGATGATCGGCTCCTGCGGTCGAGGTCGTCGGTGGTGGCCGGAGACGGCCGGTGGGCGGGCGGCGCGGGTCAGTGCGTGGAGGCGCCGCGGTCGCGGCCCTGGTGCTCGCGCAGGGCGAAGACGCCGAGCCAGACGGCGATGACGGCGCCGACGGCCACGGAGAAGGCGAGCGGCGCGTGCGCGACGGCGCCGAGGACGACGCCCAGCAGCAGAAGCGCGGCGACGAGGAACAGCATGGGTCGGACCCCCAGTTCAGGTGAACGCTTGCAGTAACACTTGTTCACTGACTTACGAGTCTAACGCGCCTACCCGCTTTGCAATGTGGGAGAACAGTTGTTAACTGCATGGCATGAGTCACACGTCCGGCATCCGGCAGGCCCGGAAGCAGAAGACCCGGCAGGCGCTCCTCGACGCCGCGCTCGAACTGCTGGAGGCGCAGAGCCTGAGCAGCCTGGGCCTGCGGGAGGTCACCCGCGCCGTGGGGATCGCCCCGACCGCGTTCTACCGGCACTTCCGGTCGGTCGAGGACCTGGGCGTGGCGCTGGTCGAGGAGGCGCTGGGCAGTCTGCACCCGATGATCCGGACGATCGTGTCCACGACCGGGGACGGCGAGGAACGCGTCGCGCGGGCCGTCGAGCTGATCGCGGGGCACGTCGACGCGCATCCGGCGCATGTGCGGTTCATCGCCCGCGAGCGGCACGGCGGGGTGCGGGCGGTGCGGGAGGCGATACGGGATCAGCTCGCGCTGTTCACCGTGGAGGTGGCGGAGGCACTGGCAAAGGATCCGGTGTCCGCGGGGTGGGGGGAGGAGGATCTGGCGATGCTGGCCCAGCTGTACGTGGACCAGATGCTGGTCACCGCTTCAGCGCTGCTGGAGGCTCCGGTGCGGGGCGCCGAGCGGGAGCGGGTGGTCCGGATGGCCGCGCGCCGGATGCGGTTGATCGGGATCGGGCGTGCGCACTGGCTGGACGGTGGGGTGGGTGGAGGCGGGGG
>MUNG01000125.1 GCA_002154585.1 Streptomyces pseudogriseolus | reverse complement strand
GTACGGTGTCGGCGCCCGCGCCCTCGACGATCTCGGCGTCGCGCGGGCGCCGACACCGTACGGGTGCTGGCGGAGGTGCTGCCCACGCTGCTGCCCGCAGGTCTGGAACGGCGCGCGGAGCTGCGCACCCTCGGGGTCGCGCGGGTGCCGCTGACCGACGCGGTCGACCGGCTCGCCGGCCTGGAGAAGTCCCCCGACTGGTGGCGGCGGCTGTACGACAGCCTCGCCGGCGTCGATCCCGACCGGCTCAGCGGACTCCCGGTGCCGCTGGCCGACAGGCGCACGACGATCGGCCCCCGGCAGGTGCTGCTGCCCACCCCGGACGCGGCCCTCGACGCCGAGCTGCTGGCCCGGCTCGGCCTGAAGGTCGCCCACCCGGACGCGGCCCACCCGCTCCTGGAGAAGCTGGGCGCGCTGCCCGCGACCCCGCGTGCCGTGCTCACCACCCCGCAGGTGAGGGCCGCCGTCGCCGCGTCCCTCGACGACGAGGGCGGGGTGAACTGGGAGGAGGACGCCCTCGACGCCGACGAACTCGCCGAGGTCGTCCTGACGTTGGTGCGGGAGGCGGGCCTGGAGCCCGGCGACGAGCCCTGGCTGGGCGCGCTCGCCCTGCCCGACGAGGACGGCGAACTCTCCCCGGCCTGCGAACTCGTCCACCCCCAAGGCCCCTTCGCGCAGGTCATGCGGGAGGGCGAACTGGCCGCCGTGGACGCGGAGCTGGCCGCGAAGTGGGGTGAGCAGCCGCTGGCCGCGTGCGGGGTGCTCGTCGACTTCGCACTGGTGCGCGCCACCGACGTCGTCCTCGACCCGGACGAGCTGGAGCCGCGCGAGAGCGACTACGCCGAGCCGGACGACCCCGGGCTGCTGGACGCCGTCGACGTGTGGGCCGAGGACATCCTCGACCGCTTCCCCGACGCGCCCGTCCCGCCCGTCGCCACCGAGATCGTCGCCGTGCGCGACCTGGACCTGGTGGACGACGACCGCTGGCCGCAGGCGCTCGCCCTGCTCTCCCGGCCCCCGCTGCGGGACGCGCTGGTCGAGCCGGTGCGGATCCTGCTCCACGACGGCACCCACGAGACCGTACGGCCGTACACCGCGTGGTGGCTGCGCGGCCATCCGGTGCTCGGCGGGCGCCGCCCGGCCGGACTGCGCGCGGCGGGCGGCGACCCGCTGCTGCGCGGCCTGTACGACGAGGCCGACGCGACTGGCTTCGACGACGAGCAGGTGCTGCGGGCACTGGGCGTGCGCACGTCGGTCGCCGCGCTGCTGGACGAGCCGGGCGGGGCGGCCGAACTGCTGGAACGCCTCGCCGACCCCGGCCGGCCGGTCACGGCGGCCCAGCTGCACGGGCTGTACGGGGCGCTGGCCGAGCTGGACCCCGAGCAGGTGACCCTGCCGGACGACCTGCGCGCGGTGGTCGACGGGCGGGTGGAGGTGGTGGACGCCTCCGAGGCGGTGGTCGTCGACTCGCCCGACCTGCTGCCGTTCACCTCCGGCGTACCCCTGCTCCCGGTCCGCCCGGCGCGGGCCGCCGAACTGGCGGAGCTGTTCCAGGTGCGGCGGCTCAGCGAGTCCGTCACCGGCCGCGTGGACTCCGAGGGCACGGAGCACGAGGTGCCGGAGCCGGTACGGGTCCTGCTGGGCCCGCGGACCCCGGCGTCCTACGTCGAGCACGAGGAGCTCGTCGTGGACGGAGTGGAGATCGACTGGCGCCTCACCGACGACGGGGTGCTGCACGCGGCGACGCTGGAGGGCGTCGCCGCGGGTCTCGCCTGGGCGGCGGGGCAGTGGCCGCGGCGGTTCGAGGTGGCGGCTCTGCTGGAGGATCCGTCACGGACGGAGGAACTGGCCAGGGACCGGTGGTTCGACTGACCTCGTCCTCGAGCGCCGGACGGGCCGGAATCGGCCCCTCCGGCGTTTGAGGAGCGGGGCCCGGGGCGGAGCGCCGTGGGTCAGGGGTCCGTGGGTGTCGCCCCGGACCCCTCGTACTCCAGATGCTCCAGCTCCCGCGCCAGCGTCTCCGCGTCGTAGGGGCCCGTGTGCCGGCGGTTCCCGATGAAGAACGTCGGGGCGCCCTGGACGCCGCTCGCCTCCGCGCTGCGGGCGTCGCGGCGGACCCGTTCGGCCGCCCAGTCGGACTCGAGGTCCCGCAGGAACTTCTCCATGTCGAGGCCCAGGTCGATGGCGTAGACGACGGTGTCCTCGTACTCCATCTCGTCCTGGTGCCGGTACAGCAGGTCGTGCATGTCCCAGAAGCGGCCCTGGGCGTCCGCGGCGACCGCCGCCCGCGCGGCAAGCTCGGCGTGCGGGTGGACGTCGGGGAGCGGGAGGTGCCGGAAGACGTAGCGGAAGCGGTCGCCGAAGCGGTTCCGCAGTTCCTTGGTGACGCCGGTGGCGCGGGCGCAGAAGGGACACTCGAAGTCGCCGTACTCCACCAGCGTGAGCGGCGCGTCGACGGGGCCGAGGATGTGGTCCGTCTCCGGGTCGACCAGCCGGTCCAGGTAGCGGGGCAGGTCGGCGTCCTGCTTGCCGCCCAGCATGGTGGAGAGCCGGAACACCAGCCAACCCACGAGGGTGGCGATCACCGCCGCGAGCAGCACGCCGACGGTCGCCCGGGCGAGCAGCTCCGGCTCGTCGTCGAAGGCGAGCCCCGCGATCAGCAGGGAGACGGTGAACCCGATGCCGGACAGGGCCGCGCCGCCCAGCACATGGCCCTGACCCACCCCGACGGGCAGCTCGCCCAGACCGAACCGGGTGCCGAGCCGCGCGCCGCCCCAGATGCCGATGAACTTGCCGCCGACGAGACCGGCCACCACGGCCCAGGTGAGCGCGGAGCCCAGCGCGTCGGTGAGGACGCCGCCGCGCAGGTCGACGCCCGCGTTGGCCAGGGCGAACACCGGGACGACGACATAGCTGGACCAGGGGTGCAGATACATCTGGAGGCGTTCGTTGACCGAGACTGCCTTCTGCAGCCCCTTGCGCGCGGTCTTCCCCACGTCCGCGCGGGGCGACTGACGGAACGCGCGGAACAGCCGCGTCGCCTGCTCGACGCCCTCACGGGACGGCTCGCGCGCGGGGATGAGCAGACCGCCGAGCATGCCGGCGATGGACGCGTGCAGCCCGGCGTTCAGGGTCAGGTACCACATCACCAGCACGATCAGCACGTACGGGACGGCCCGCCACACGTCGAAACGGGACAGCGCCGACAGCACCGCGCCCAGCACGAGCGCGGCGAGCAGCTCCGGCACCCGGATCGACCCGGAGTAGACGACGCCGATGACGGTGACCGCGACGATGTCGTCGATGACGGTGATGGCCAGCAGGAAGATCCTCAGCTGGGTGACGAAGCGGGGGCCGACCACGGCGAGCGCGCCCAGCAGGAACGCCGTGTCGGTGCCGATGACAATGCCCCAGCCGCCCGCGGCCTTTGAACCGGGCGCGATCAGGAGGTAGAACAGCACCGGCACGAGCATGCCGCCGACGCCCGCGAGGCCCGGGATCATGATCCGGCGGCGGTCGTTCAGCGAGCCGACGGACAGCTCGTAGCGGACCTCCAGGCCGATGACGAAGAAGAACAGCGCCATCAGCCCGTCGTTGACCCAGTGCCCCAGGTCCATCGCCAGTTCCGCGGCGCCCACCGCGACGGACGCCTCGGTGTGCCACAGCGAGAAGTACGACTCCGACCAGGCGGAGTTCGACCAGATCAGGGCGACCGCCACCGCGAGGAGCAGCAGCCCGGAGCTGCCCGCCTCGGTCGCCAGGAACCTGCGCACCGGGGCGGCCAGCTGAGCCGCGAGCTCACCCCTGCTCGACCGCGTCTGCGACTCGTCGGACTTCTTCCGGGGCAGCAGCTTCATGAGGTCTTCCGTCTCCGATCACCTGCGGCGGCAGACTCCCATGGTCACCCACATACCGGGCATAACGCCCGATCGCGGAAGTTGCTTCTTCATCAAATCTCCATGATCCGCACAACCATTCACACGAGTGGCGGATCTCATCGGACGAGTCATCAGACTCCGCGATCATCCTGATCCGGCGCCCGCCGAGCCGCGGGTGCTCCACGGCGGGCGCCGGATCCCTGTCCATCCGTGGGGAACACACATGCGCATGCGTGCCACCGTGGCCGCCGTCTCCGGCGCCCTGGCCCTGTCCGCCCTCGCCGTCCCGGCCGCCCAGGCCGACGGCGGGTACGGCGACACCAGAATCACCAAGGTGGTCGTCGACGGCGACAACAAGGTGACCGTCGGCGCCACGGCCAAGAGCATCAAGGTCAGCGTCACCGCCGTCGACAACTCCGGCATCCTGAGTGCCGACGCGTTCGACCTGTACGGCCCGGACCTCGGTCTGCTCTCCACCGGCAGGCCGGTGTGCAAGGCCGCGAGCTCCACCACCTCGACCTGCACCGCGTCCGTGCTCGTGGACCCGCGGACCGACTACCTCACCAACGCCAACGCCGGCACCTGGTACGTCGACGCGTGGATCGACGCCAGGGACGGCGACTTCGTCTGGAAGCAGAAGTCCGGCTCCTTCAAGTTCCAGCGGGCGACCAAGCTCACGGCCAACGCCACCCCCGAGCCGGTGAAGAAGGGCAGGACGCTCACCGTCACGGGCAAGCTCACCCGGGTCAACTGGGAGACGCTCAAGTACGGCAACTACACCGGCCAGTCGGTGCAGCTGCAGTTCCGCAAGAAGAGCGCCAAGACGTACACCACGCTCAAGACGGTCAAGACCAACTCCAAGGGCGACCTGAGGACGACCGTCAAGGCCTCCGTCGACGGCTACTACCGCTACGTCTACGCGGGCAACTCGATCTCCGCGGCCGTCACGTCCGCGGCCGACTTCGTCGACGTGAAGTAGGCGGCAGCACGCCGGGCGTCCCGCACCCCGCGGAGGGGGGCGGCGCGGGACGCCCGGGGGCCGGTCAGACCGGGAACCTGCGGTCCACCCAGCGCCAGAGGAACTCCAGGACCACCGCCGTGACCGCCGCGATGCCGACCGCCAGCCACGGCATCGTCATGCCGACCAGGCGCAGGGCGAAGAAGTCCTGGAGCCAGGGAACCGCCAGGACCAGGAGGAAGGCGCCGGCCATCGCGGCGACCAGGGCGACGCGCCACCAGGTGTAGGGGCGGGCGACGATCGCCAGGACCCAGATGGAGATGAGGAACAGGGTCAGCGTCGCCGCGCTGGTCTCCGCGCCCAGCGCCCCCGTGCCGCTGTAGTGGCCGCGGGCCAGCAGGTACGTGGCGAACGTGGCCAGCGCCGCCAGCACCCCGCCCGGGACCGCGTACCGCATGACCCGGCGGACGAAGTTCGGCCTGGCCCGCTCCTTGTTGGGGGCGAGGGCGAGGAAGAAGGCGGGGACGCCGATGGTCAGCGTGGACAGCAGGGTCAGATGGCGCGGCAGGAACGGGTACTCCACCTGCGTCGCCACCACCAGCACCGCGAGCAGCACCGAGTACACCGTCTTCACCAGGAACAGCGTGGCGACCCGCGTGATGTTGCCGATCACCCGCCGGCCCTCGGCCACCACCGACGGCAGCGTGGCGAAGCTGTTGTTCAGCAGCACGATCTGCGCGACCGCCCGGGTGGCCTCCGAGCCGGAGCCCATCGCCACGCCGATGTCCGCGTCCTTCAGCGCCAGCACGTCGTTCACGCCGTCGCCGGTCATCGCGACCGTGTGGCCCTTCGACTGGAGCGCGCCCACCATGGTCCGCTTCTGCTGGGGCGTGACCCGCCCGAAGACCGTGCCGGCCTCCAGCTCGCCGGCCATGGCCTCCGGGTCGGCGGACAGCCGGCGCGCGTCCACCGTCGTGCCGGACAGGCCGAGCTTGCCGGCGACCGCCCCGACCGACACCGCGTTGTCACCGGAGATCACCTTCGCGCTGACGTCCTGCTCCGCGAAGTAGCGCAGGGTGTCGGCGGCGTCGGGCCGCAGGCGCTGCTCCAGCACCACCAGCGCCACCGCCCGTACGCCGTCCACGGCGGCCGGGTCGGCCAGGTCGTCGGCCGTCACGCCCTCGCGGGCGCGGGCCAGCAGCAGCACCCGCAGGCCCTCGCGGTTCATCCGCTCGGTCTCGCCCAGCGCCGGGTCGTCGTGCGGGAGGAGCACGTCCGGGGCGCCCAGCAGCCAGGTGACCGGCCGGCCGTCGCCCTCGTCCAGGGTCGCGCCGCTGTACTTGCGGGCCGAGGAGAAGGGCAGCGTGTCGGTGAGCCGCCAGCCGGTGGTGTCCGGGTAGGCCGCGACGATCGCCTGGAGGGAGGCGTTGGGACGCGGGTCCGCCGAGCCCAGCTCGCCCAGCACCGTGCGGACGTACGTCTCGTCGGCGTCGTCCAGGACCCGCAGCTCGGTGACGTCCATGCCGCCCTCGGTGAGCGTGCCGGTCTTGTCCAGGCATACCGTGTCCACGCGGGCCAGGCCCTCGATCGCCGGCAGCTCCTGCACCAGGCACTGCTTGCGCCCCAGCCGGATCACCCCGATCGCGAAGGCGATGGAGGTGAGCAGCACCAGCCCCTCCGGCACCATCGGCACGATCCCGCCGACCGTGCGCGCGATCGAGCCCTTCAGCTCGTTGTTCTTCACCACCAGCTGGCTGATGATCAGGCCGAGCGCGGTCGGCACCATCATCCACGTGACGTACTTGAGGATCGTGGAGATGCCGCTGCGCAGCTCGGAGTGGACCAGGGTGAAGCGGGACGCCTCCTCGGCGAGCTGCGCCGCGTAGGCCTCGCGGCCCACCCGGGTCGCCTGGAAGGAGCCGCCGCCCGCGACGACGAAGCTGCCGGACATCACCGGGTCGCCGGGCTGCTTCACCACCGGGTCGGCCTCACCGGTGAGCAGCGACTCGTCGATCTCCAGGCCGTCCGCCTCGACGACCACCCCGTCGACGACGACCTTGTCCCCCGGCCCGATCTCGATGAGGTCGTCCAGCACGATCGCGGAGGTGCCGATCTCGGCGGCCACCCCGTCCCGGCGCACCGTGGGCCGCACCTCGCCGATCAGGGCGAGCGAGTCCAGCGTCTTCTTCGCCCGCCACTCCTGGACGATGCCGATGCCGGTGTTGGCGAGGATGACGTAGCCGAACAGGCTGTCCTGGAACGGCGCGACGATCAGCATGATCACCCAGAGCACGCCGATGATCGCGTTGAACCGGGTGAAGACGTTCGCGCGGACGATCTCGGTGACCGACCGGCTGCTGCGCACGGGTACGTCGTTGACCTGTCCGCGCGCCACCCGCTCGGCCACTTCCGCCGAGGTCAGCCCGGTCACCGGCGATGTCGCCGTGACGGGCCGGACGGTGTCGGTCCGGTCGTCCGCATCGAGATGCGTCATGCATTCGACGGTACGTGCGGATCGGGTGCCGTACCCACCGGAGCGGCGAGGATCAGACCAGGGGAGGACGGCCGCGGTACCGGGGTACTACCACCGGGGTAGTTCCGCCAACTGTGTCCCGTTCGGGAGCAGTTGGCGGGAATCGGTCAGTGTGCGGGGCCTCGGTCGGTGTGCGCGGCCGAGGTGCGGCCCGGCTCCGCGCCGGCCTCCTCGGCCCGCGCCCGCTTGATCGCGGCGTCACGCCTGCGCACGTACCAGATGCCGATGAGGCCGAGACCGCCGCCGGCCAGGCAGGTCCACACCCACCAGGTGCTCCCGCGGTCGTCGAACCAGCCGTAGAACGGCAGCTGCACCAGGAAGAGGACGAACCACACGATCGTGCCGCCGGTGATGGTGGCGACCACGGGGCCCTCCAGGGGCTCCGGCGCCTCGTGCTTGGGGGTCCACTTCGCCATGCGGACAGCTTACGAGGAGCGCCGACGGCGTGGCGCCCCGCGTCGGACGGCCCCGGTGGTGGAGCGTGCATCACACCGGCCGGGGCGGCCCGGGCGGGGGTCTACGCGCGGAGATGGTGTCGTGGGCGTTATATGTTCATACTGAATCCGTTTGCCTCTGACCGCTTTTATTCGTAGAAAACACCAAAGGCGTGGCTCCGGGGGAGCCCGCCGGTGATGAGGTCCCCGCACATGTCCACGTCGGCCCCCGCCAAGGCGCCCACCCCCGAACAGCCGGGGTCCGGTGCCGCGTCCGGCGCCCTCGACCGCTACTTCAGGATCACCGAGCGCGGCAGCACGCTGTCCCGCGAGATCCGGGGCGGTCTCGCCACTTTCTTCGCGATGGCGTACATCATCGTGCTGAACCCGATCATCCTCGGCAGCGCGAAGGACATGTACGGCAACCAGCTGGACAACGGCCAGCTGGTCACCGCGACCGCCCTCACCGCCGCGTTCACCACGCTGCTCATGGGCGTCATCGGCAACGTCCCGATCGCCCTGGCCGCCGGCCTCGGCGTGAACTCGGTGGTCGCGCTCCAGCTCGCGCCCCGCATGTCCTGGCCGGACGCCATGGGCATGGTGGTGCTGGCCGGTTTCATCGTGATGATCCTGGTCGCCACCGGCCTGCGCGAGCGCGTGATGAACGCCGTGCCCTACGGGCTGCGCAAGGCCATCGCCATCGGCATCGGCCTGTTCATCATGCTCATCGGCCTGGTCGACTCCGGCTTCGTCTCCCGCATCCCGGACGCCGCCCAGACCACCGTCCCGCTCCAGCTCGGCGCTGACGGCCACCTCAACGGCTGGCCGGTGCTGGTCTTCGTGCTCGGCGCGCTGCTCACGCTGGCGCTGATCGTGCGCAAGGTGCCCGGCGCGATCCTCGTCTCGATCGTCGTGATGACCGTCGTCGCCGTCGTCATCAACGCCGTCGCCGACGTGCCCTCCTGGGGCCTGACCACGCCCGAGTGGCCAGGCAACCCGGTCGCCAGCCCCGACTTCGGCCTGATCGGCCAGGTCAGCCTGTTCGGCGGATTCTCCGAGGTCGGCGTGCTGACCGGGATCCTGTTCGTCTTCACCGTGCTGCTGTCGTGCTTCTTCGACGCGATGGGCACGATCATGGGCGTCTCCGACGAGGCCAAGCTCACCGACGGCGAGGGCCAGATGCCCGGCATCAACAAGGTGCTGTTCATCGACGGCGTCGCCGTCGCGGCGGGCGGCGCCAGCTCCTCCTCCGCCACCACCGCCTTCGTGGAGTCCACCGCCGGCGTCGGCGAGGGCGCCCGCACCGGCTTCGCCAACGTCGTCACCGGCGGCCTGTTCGCCGTGGCGCTGTTCCTCACGCCGATCGCCACCATGGTCCCGTCCCAGGCGGCCACCCCCGCGCTGCTCGCGGTGGGCTTCCTGATCCTGGCCAACGGGATCAGGGAGATCGACTGGGCGGACCACACGATCGCCATCCCCGCCTTCGTGACGATGGTGATGATGCCGTTCACCTACTCGATCACCAACGGCATCGGGATGGGCTTCCTCACCTTCGTGGCGCTGCGGCTCGCGGCGGGCCGCGGCCGGGAAGTCCCGACGGCTATGTACGTGGTGGCGGCGGTCTTCGCCTTCTACTACCTGATGCCGGCGCTGGGACTGACCTGATCCCCTGCCTGTCCGGTCCCGCCGGGGGACGGGGCCGGGGTCAGGTGACCCCGTAGAACTTCTCCGTCTCCTCGACGGCGGTGCGGAACCGCTGGTCGAAGTCATCGCGCATGAGCGTCCGGACGACATAGTCCTGGACGCTCATGCCGCGTTTGGCGGCATGGTCGCGGAGCCGTTCGAGCAGTTCGTGGTCCATCCGCAGGCTGAGCACATCGGTCCCCATGCGCATGAGCGTTGCCGCACCTCACGGTGCGGCGCGTGGCATTTCGTGCATCGATCACTCATTTGGGTGATCTCAGCCGGTGGGTGTCTTGATTTCGGCCGGTGTGTGGGGTTCGTGGCCGCGGGGCGGGAGTGGCGCGACTCACGGGCGGGGCACGGCGTGCCCGGGTGGTATTTAGCGAGAGTAATGAGTTACGCTAAAGAACATGCCGGACCTCAGCCATGGCGACGACGCCGCCGCCGTGAACGCCCTCCGCTCCGCCGTGATGCGGCTGTCCCGTCGGCTCAAGCACCAGCGGGTCGACGAGTCGCTCAGCCCCACCGAGATGTCGGTGCTCGGCACCCTGGCCCGCTGCGGCAGTGCCACCCCGGGCGAGCTCGCCCGCAAGGAACACGTCCAGCCGCCGTCGATGACCCGCATCGTGGCGCTGCTGGAGGCCAAGGGCCTGGTCAGGCTCGAGCCGCACCCCGACGACCGGCGCCAGAAGGTCGTCACGCAGACCGAGCGGGCCGAGGCGATGCTCGAGGAGAGCCGGCGCAAGCGGAACGCGTTCCTCGCCTCGCTGGCCGAGGGACTCGACGAGGGCGAGTGGGCGACCCTGCGCGCCGCCGCCCCCGTGCTGGAGAAGCTGGCGCACATCTGAACCACCCCCGGCAGCCACAGGAGGCGAACCTTTTGAGTACGGGACCCGGAGCAGCTTCCGCCCCCGCACCTGACCCCTACGACACCACGTCCGCCCTCGACGCGAAGTCCGCCCGCGACCGCACGTCCGCCCTCGGCGCCCCCGTCCGCAAGAACTCGATGTTCTCCTCGCTGAGGATCAGGAACTACCGCCTGTTCTTCCTCGGCCAGGTCGTCTCCAACATCGGCACCTGGATGCAGCGCATCGCCCAGGACTGGCTGGTCCTCAGCCTCACCGGCTCCTCGGCCGCCGTCGGCATCACCACGGCGCTCCAGTTCCTGCCGATGCTGCTGTTCGGCCTCTACGGAGGCGTCCTCGTCGACCGGCTGCGCAAGCGGCCCACCCTGATGGTCACCCAGACCGCGATGGCGCTCACGTCGATCGCGCTCGCCGTCCTCACCCTGACCGGCCTCGTCCAGGTGTGGCACATCTACGTCGCCGCCCTCGCCCTCGGACTCGCGACCGTCGTCGACAACCCCGCCCGCCAGTCCTTCGTGTCCGAGCTGGTCGGCCCCGGACAGCTGCAGAACGCGGTCAGCCTGAACTCCGCGAACTTCCAGTCCGCCCGGCTGGTCGGCCCCGCCGTCGCGGGCCTGCTGATCACCGGCGTCGGCACCGGATGGGCGTTCCTGCTGAACGGCCTGTCCTTCGTCGCGCCGCTGACCGGCCTGCTGCTGATGCGCGCCCGCGACCTGCACCCCGTGGAGCGCGCCCCGCGCGGCAAGGGGCAGCTCCGCGAGGGCCTGCGCTACGTCGCCGGACGGCCCGACCTGCTGTGGCCCATCGTGCTGGTCGGCTTCATGGGCACGTTCGCCTTCAACTTCCCGGTCTACCTGTCGGCCTTCGCCGACGACGTGTTCCAGGGGGACGCGGGCGTCTACAGCATGTTCAACACGCTGATGGCGGTCGGCTCCGTCTCCGGCGCCCTGCTCGCCGCCCGGCGCGGCACCGCCAGGCTGCGGCTGCTGATCCTGGCCGCGCTGGCCTTCGGCGCACTGGAGATCCTCGCCGCCGCGTCGCCCGAGCTGTGGATGTTCGCGCTGATCATGGTGCCGCTGGGCCTGGTGTCGATGACGGTCAACGTCACCACCAACACCAGCCTCCAGATGTCCACCGACCCGGCGGTGCGGGGCCGCGTCATGGCCCTGTACATGATGGTGTTCCTCGGCGGCGCTCCCGTCGGCGCCCCGATCGTCGGCTGGGTCACCGACACCTACGGCGCCCGCGTCGGCTTCGCGGCGGGAGGCGCGATCGCGATGACCGCGGCGGCCGTCATCGGCCTGGTCCTGGCCCGCGCCGGCGGCCTGCGCCTCACGGTCCGCTGGCACCACGGCCACCCCACGGTCCGCTTCGTCCCCCGCGACCACGCGAAGGCCCTGGCCCCGGCGGCGTAGCCGCCGGGCCTCGGGCCGTGGTCAGCCGCGGGGGAACTCGTCGGTCTTGAGGACAAGACCGACGGCAGTCCTGGTCAGGTCGACCTCCTGACCGAAGGGGAAGCTGACGACCGCGTGGTAGACGCCGTCCTGAGGCAGTGTGTGCAAGTGCCACTCGGCTGTGTACGGGTCGACGATCAAGTACACGGGCACACCGGCGGTGGCGTATGCGTTCTTCTTCGGCCCGTAGTCGTTGTCGGCGGTCTTCTGTGAGATCACCTCTGCGATGAAAACGACGTCCTCGCAGCGCCAGCGGCCCTTGTCGTTCTTGGTCGCGCCCTCGGCCAGCAGGGTCACGTCGGAGGCGAACCCGTTGAGGTGCCCCGGGTAGTCGATGCGGACGTCGGACTTGAGACGCTTGCGCGGGTTCTCCGCGCGCAGTTGATCATAGATGTCCGCGATGATGTCCCAGTGGGTGTCCCGCTGCGGCGTCATGAAGACGTGCCCCCCGACGATCTCGGCCTTGTAACCCTCGGGGACGGGCATCTTCTCGAGCCACTCGAACATCATGTCGAGCGTGAGTTCGTCGCCGCTCTCGGCCATCTCGATCCTGTCTTCGAGGACGGTCATCGTGGCGCTCCTCCCCGGCTGCCGCTCGATGCGCACAGCCGCGCAGTACAACGATACGCACGGTGACCGGGACACGCGGGTGACCGGGACGCGCGGGACACTGGAGGCATGAGACTCTTCGCCGCCGTGCTGCCGCCCGAGGACGTGATCGGGACGCTGGCCGACGAGGTGGACGCGCTGCGGGCGCTGGACGGGGCCGACGGGCTGCGGTGGACCGAGCGGGCCGGGTGGCACTTCACGCTCGCGTTCTACGGCGAGGTGGACGAGGACACCGTGCCCGAGCTGACCGCGCGGCTGGGGAAGGCCGCCGCGCGGACCGAGCCGTTCCTGCTGGCGCTCTCCGGCGGCGGCCAGTTCGGCCGGGGACGCGCCCTGTGGACGGGCGCGTCGGGCGACCTGCGGACCATGCGGCTGCTGGCCGAGCGGTCCGAGGCGGCCGGGCGCAAGGCGGGCGTGGCGATGGACGAGCACCGGCGCTACACGGCCCACCTGACCGTGGCGCGCAGCCGGGACGCCGTGGACGTACGGCCGTACCTCGCGGCGATGGAGGAGTTCCGCAGCCGCACCTGGACCGTGGAGGAGCTGGTGCTGGTGCGCAGCCACCTGCCCAGGTCGGGCGTGCCGGGCGAGCAGCCCCGTTACGAGGCGGTCGCCCGCCGGGCACTCGGCGCGGCCCGTTAGGCTCGAGGGCGTGGACCCGAAGACCCGGAACCGGATCATGGCCGGTGCGCTCGTGCTGATGTTCGTCGTGGTGGCCCTGGCGGCGGCGCTCGGAAAGTAGCACCGCCGCCGGGCCGTCACGGCCTGTCCGCCGTCACCAGGCGAAGGCCTCCGGGGACGGACCCGGGCCCGGGAAGATCTCGTCCAGCGAGGCCAGCAGCTCCTCGCCCAGCTCCAGCTCCAGCGCGCGCAGCGCCGAGTCGAGCTGCTCGCGCGTGCGCGGGCCGACGATCGGGCCGGTCACGCCAGGACGGGTGAGCAGCCAGGCCAGCGCCGCCTCGCCCGGCTCCACGCCGTGCTTCTCCAGCAGGTCCTCGTACGCCTGGATCTGCTTGCGCGCCGCCGGGTCGGCCAGGGTGTCCGCGGCCCGCCCGGAGGCGCGTCGGCCGCCCTGGGCCTCCTTCCTGATGACCCCGCCCAGCAGACCGCCGTGCAGCGGCGACCAGGGAATGACCCCGAGCCCGTACTCCTGCGCGGCCGGGATCACCTCCATCTCGGCGCGCCGCTCGGCGAGGTTGTACAGGCACTGCTCGCTGACCAGGCCGATGGTCCCGCCGCGCCGGGCGGCGATCTCGTTGGCCTGGGCGATCTTGTAGCCGGGGAAGTTCGACGAGCCGGCGTAGAGGATCTTGCCCTGCTGGATCAGGACGTCGATCGCCTGCCAGATCTCCTCGAACGGGGTGGCCCGGTCGATGTGGTGGAACTGGTAGAGGTCGATGTGGTCGGTGCCCAGCCGCTTCAGCGAGGCGTCCACCGCGCGCCGGATGTTCACCGCGGACAGCTTGTCGTGGTTGGGCCACGCCTCGCCGTCCGGGCCCATGTTGCCGTACACCTTCGTCGCGAGGACGACCTTGTCGCGACGGCCGCCGCCCTTCGCGAACCAGCTGCCGATGATCTCCTCGGTGCGGCCCTTGTTCTCACCCCACCCGTGAATGTTGGCAGCATCCAAAGATCAATTGGAACGCCATGATCCGAACCACATACCGTCACCTTTTGCGCGCGATACGTGACACAGGGGAGAGGGAGAACGAGCATGGCGAGAGTTCTGGGGGTGGTCCGTCTGTCGAGGGTGTCGGACGAGACCACATCACCGCAGCGTCAGCGTCGGTCCATCCAGCGATGGGCCGATCAGGAGGGGCACGTCGTCGTGGGGTGGGTCGAGGACATCGACGTGTCCGGCGGGGTCGAGCCGTGGAAGCGTCCGGAGTTCGGCAAGTGGCTTCCCTCGACCATCGGGAAGGAGGTCAGCGCGATCGAGCATCGGATCGCGGTGGAGGAGTCGCGCGCCGACGAGTACGACATCATCTGCGCGCTGAAGATCGACCGTCTCTCGCGGCGCGTGCTCCACGTGCACGCCCTCCTGGAGTGGTGCGAGAAGAACGGAAAGGAGGTCGCCACCGTCGAGGACGGGATCAACCTCAACACGCAGATGGGGAAGCTCCTCCTCAGCCTGATCGCGTCCTTCGCGGAAGGGGAACTCGAAGCCATCAAGGCGCGGGCCAAGTCCTCGTACAACCACCTGGTGAAGGAGGGACGCTGGCGCGGCGGCCGCACTCCGTACGGCTACCGGGAGGAAAAACAGGAGACCGGCGACGGATGGAAGCTCGTCCCGGACGACTATGGGACCGATACTGCCGGCACGCTCCGTGAGATCGTCCGCCGTCTCATTGCGGGCGAGTCGGCGAACAGCATCGCGCAGTGGCTCAACGAGGACGTGTCGAAGACCCCGACGTCACTCGACGCCCAGATGATCCGTAGCGGCAAGACCCCGAAGGGCAGCCGCTGGACCGCCGCGAACACGGCCAAGGTCGTACGGTCCCGCTGCATCCTCGGGCATATGGAGGTGTCCGAGGAGGTGATGGTCGACGGGAAGAAGACGACACGACGCCGGGTCGTCCGGGACGCGGACGGCCAGCCCCTCCAGCGCGCGGAGCCTCTGATCACGCACGAGGAGTGGGAGCTGGCCAACAAGAAGCTGGACGAGAACACCAGCAAGCGCAACGGCAACCGCAAGGGCGGGTCGCCCTTGCTCCGGGTCGCGTTCTGCACATGTGGGGAGCCGGCGTATCTCGGCCCCGGCCGTAACTGGCCCTACTACCGCTGCGCCTCCCGTACCACGCACAAGCCGTGTCCGACCGGGAGCAAGGGCATCGCGGCGCACACGCTGGAGGACGCCGTGGAAAGGGCGTTCCTCCTCGCTGCCGGGGACGTTGAGATCGTCCGGAAGGTCTTCCGGCCGGGCGTGGACTACACGCGCGACATCGAGGAAGTGAACCGCGCCCTGTCGGACCTGAGAGAGGACCGCGAGGCGGGTCTCTACTCCAGTGAACTGGGCAAGCAGGAGTACCGGGAGGCGTACAAGCGGTTGGACGCGCGACGTGAACAGCTCATCGCGCAGCCCACGCGCCCGGACACCTGGGAGGAGATCCCGACAGGAGAGACCTACCGGGAACGGTGGAGCACGTTGTCGACCCAGCACGAAAAGGGCAGGGAGCTACGCGCCGCAGGGGTCAAGGCCGTCATCCATGCCGAGCCGATTCCCGGGTTGACCGCCGCGCAGCTCACGGCTCCCGATGGCCATGACGGGATGTGGCAACACCCAGTCGGGAGGGTTCAGGTTCTGATCCCGATGGACTTCAAGCAGCGTCTGCGCAATATGGCGGCGGTCCACAGCGAAGGCTGACCGACAACTGCATGCCACGAGGAGGGCCCTGTGGTCGGGTTCTCCTGCGCGTTTGTAGGATGCCCGGCAGGTCGCCGCCGTCGCTCCCGACCGCACGAGACCGAGTCCAGGCCCGAAGCCTTGGGCGCCACCTGTGAAGCGCTGTGCCTTTCGCATGGCCACCCCCGCGAAGAACCGGCGGACGGCCGTCCGTCGTGAACGAGGACGCGCTGGCCGTGGCCCGCGCGAGGAAGGCGAAGAGAGAGCGTCAGTGCCATCGCCAAGGCTCTGGGCGTCTCCCGGGCCACGCTGTACCGGCACCTCGGAGACGACTCCTGACGGCGGAACCTGATGCCCTTGCCTGGAGCGGACTCGAAGCAGTTGGCTTGTGGTCCATGAAGTACACCCAGCTTGGACGCACCGGACTCAAGGTCAGCCGACTCGTTCTCGGAACGATGAACTTCGGTCCGCAGACAGACGAATCAACCAGCCACGGCATCATGGACGCCGCTCTCGATGCGGGTCTGAACTTTCTGGATACGGCCAACGTCTATGGGTGGGGTGAGAACAAGGGCCGCACCGAGGAGATCATCGGAACTTGGTTCGCTCAGGGTGGCGGCCGGCGCGACAAGGTCGTCCTCGCGACGAAGGTGTACGGCAACATGGGCCCGGACGGCGAGGCGTGGCCCAACCACGACAAGCTCTCCGCGGTGAACATCCGACGGGCTGTCGACGCCTCCCTCAAGCGGCTGCAGACCGACTACATCGACCTCTACCAGTTCCATCACATCGACCGGTCGACGCCGTTCGAGGAGATCTGGCAGGCGATCGACGTACTGGTCCAGCAGGGCAAGATCCTCTACGCGGGGTCGTCCAACTTCCCCGGCTACAAGATCGCCCAGGCCAACGAGACCGCCGCCCGGCACGGCCGCATGGGCCTGGTCAGCGAGCAGTGCCTGTACAACCTCGCTGAGCGCCGCGCCGAGATGGAGGTGATCCCGGCCGCGCAGGAGTACGGGCTGGGCGTCATCCCCTGGTCGCCGCTGCACGGAGGACTGCTCGGGGGCGTCCTCAAGAAGGAGGCCACACAGGGGCGCCGGGCGAGCGGCCGCGCTGCCGACGCGCTCAAGGACACCAAGACACGCGAGCAGATCCAGGCGTACGAGAACCTCCTCGACAAGCACGGTCTGGAGCCCGGTGAAGCGGCGCTCGCCTGGCTGCTGACCCGCCCCGGCGTCACCGGCCCGATCGTCGGCCCTCGCACGCAGGAGCAGCTGGACTCGGCGCTGCGCGCCCTGCAGCTGGTGCTGAGCGAGGAACTGCTGACGTCTCTGGACGAGATCTTCCCCGGTCCCGGACCGTCTCCCGAAGCCTTCGCATGGTGAGGTAGCGGGTCTGTGTCGGAGCCGTCGCCTTCTGCTTGCGTTCGATGCGAGTAGTTGGAGGCGGCGGCTTCGTCGATTCCACTCGGGACCTGGCGTCAAAATTGCCGGTTGGCGGTGTCGAAGAAGTTGAGGTCTCCGCGCCAACGTCTTGGAGCGCGCTCTATGCAAGGGGAGGGGGGTCAGTCGCAGGGGAAGGCGCTGGTGTTCACGGTCAGGTCGGCCACGGTGCCCGTCAGATCGATGTCGTCGCCGAAGTCCACCCGCGTCCGCGTGACGTAGTCGCCGTTCTTCGGGTCGGTGTAGACGAAGCAGCGGCCCTGGTAGGGGTCGACGATGACGTAGAGAGGGAGCTCGGCGGTCGCGTAGGCGGCCTTCTTCGGGCCGTAGTCGTTGGCGGCGGTGCCCTCGGAGATGACCTCGAAGACGAACTGGACGTCCTCGTAGCGCCAGTGGCCCTCGTCGTCCTTCTCGGCGGAGGCGCGGAGCACGGCGACGTCCGGGCAGAGACCGTTCTCGTGCCCGGGGAAGTCGATGCGGACGTCCGAGAACACCTTGACGTCCTCTCCGAACCGGGCTTCAACAGCCATGGCGAGCTTGAAGATGATGGCCCAATGCGTGTCCTGCTGCGGTGTCATGAAGACGCTGCCCCCGACGATCTCGACCCTGAATCCTTCGGGGACGGGCATCCGCTCCAGCCGCTCGAACCACTCGTCCAAGCGCTGCGTGTTGACGTCGGCCATGGCGATCCTGTCTTCAAGGACGGTCATCGTGGCGCTCCTCCCCGGCCGCCCACGGACCAGTGCGGCCGCGCGGTACAACGATACGCACGGCGAGCAGGACACGGGGGCGGGCGCATATGCCAGAACTCCCCCTACGCCGTCCTGTACGGCCCGCCCAGGTCCCACTCGCGCCACAGCGCCTCCGCGAACGCGCCCGCGATCTTGTGTTCGCCTGTTTCGTTGGGGTGCGTGCCGTCGTAGGTGTCCGTGTGGAAGTCGTACGACGGGGGCGGCGGGACCAGGAGGAGGGGGGAGGCCGGGGTGTCGAGGTCGGCGACCGTCTTGGCCAGGAGTTCGTTGAAGCGGGCGACCTGGTCGGCGAAGGCCGGGTCGGCCTCCACGCGGACGTTGCGGATCACCGGCAGGACGGCCGTGCGGATGCGCGGCCTCGCCGCCCTCGCCTCCGCGACGAACGCGCGCACGTTGTCCGCGGTCTGCTCGGCGTTGGTGTAGAAGCCGAGGTCGATCAGGCCCAGCGAGACCAGCAGCACGTCCGCGTGGCAGGACCGCACCGCGTCACCGATCAGCGGCGCCATGTGGAACCAGCCCTCGCCCCAGCCGGCCAGGTGCGCCCGGGGGAAGTCCGGGTCGGCGTACGCGTACGAGGTGGGCTCGTCGGTGGACGGGTCGTGGAGCGTCTCGCGCGGGCCGACCAGCGTGAAGGGGTCGCCGTACGCGCCGCACAGGTGCTGCCACAGGCGGTAGCGCCAGGTGTGTTCACCCGCGCTCCCGATCGTCATCGAGTCACCTACGGGCATGAACCTGAGCACCCGGTCATCATCGTGGATCAGTGCGTTCACCGCGATGTGAGCCCCGACACCCGCCCCCGGGGGGTCCGCGCTGATGGCAGTCTTGGGTCATGCGCCGACCCTTCGCCCTGCTCGCCGCGACCCTGCTGACGGCCGCGCTCGCCGTGCCCGCCTCCGCCGCCGACAACGACGACGGGGACGAGGGGTTCACCATCAACGACCCGCGCATCACCGAGTCCAGCGGCCTGGCCGCCTCCCGGCAGCACCCCGGTGTCTACTGGACCCACAACGACAGTGACGACGGCCCCTACCTCTACGCCGTCGACGGCTCCACCGGCGACACGGTCGCCCGCCTCACGCTCACCGGCGTCGGCACGCCCCGGGACGTCGAGGCGATCTCCGTCGGCCCGGGCAACCGGCTCTTCGTGGCCGACGTCGGCGACAACCTCGGCGGCACCTGGCCGTACGTGTGGATCTACGAACTCCCCGAGCCGAAGAAGCTCCAGGACGCGACCGTGCGGGCCACGCAGTACGTCGTGAAGTACGCCGACGGCCCGCGCGACGCCGAGGCGATGGTCGTCCACCCGAGGACCGGGCGGGTGTACCTCATCGACAAGCACGAGGACGGCGGGCACCTCTACGAAGGACCGGAGAAGCTCTCCCCCTCCGGCGACAACGTCTTCGAGCCGATCGCGCCCGTCGAGCTGTGGACCACCGACGCCGCGCTCTCCCCGGACGGCCAGGACCTCGCGGTGCGCGGCTACTTCGGCGGCATCCACTACGCCTGGAACGGCGGGAAGTTGAAGCGTGAGGGACGGCTGAGCGTGCCGCTCCAGGGGCAGGGCGAGTCGGTGACCTACTCGGCCGACGGCTCCCGGCTGCTGTTCGGCAGCGAGGGGGAGCAGAGCGGCGTGGTGAGCCGGCCGGCGCCCGGCGCGGACGAGGACGCGTCCAGCGGCGGCCCCGGCTCCCGCGCGGACGGCGGCAAGGGCGCCTCCGGCGGCGGGGACGGCGACTCCGTGAAGGTCGGGGGAGCCGTGGTGGTCGCCGTGGTCGTCGCGGCCCTGTTCGGGCTGGGCAGGCGCCGGCGCAAGGGGTGAAGGGGAGCGACGGGGGGGGGCGCCGACGGCCCCCCTCAGCGGCCCTCTTCGCTCGCGCGCCGGGCGACGTGGAGCTCCAGGCCGTCCAGGATGCGCTGAAGCCCGAACTCGAAGTGGTCGAAGCCGGAGTCGAAGGTGTCCGCGGACAGCCCGGCCATGACGGGGTAGCGCCCGCTGGTCATCGCCTTCTCCAGGGCCGGCCGCTGGGCCTCCCAGAACTCCGCGTCCGTCAGCCCCGAGCTGTGCTCGGCCTGCTCCTGGTACAGCTGCGTCCGGGCGGCCCCGACCACGTACCCGTCGACCATGACGATCACCGACAGCAGTTCGGGGTCGGACAGGCCCATCGGCTTGATCCGGGAGAACACCTTCTCCATGCCGTCCAGGGCGCTCGGGCCGAGGACCGGGCGTGACTGGTTGACCTCCAGCAGCCAGGGGTGACGCCGGTAGAGGGCGAGGGTGGCCCGGGCCAGCGCCTCCAGGGCGGAGCGCCAGGTGCCGTCGCCGAGGTCCGCGGGGTTCTCCGAGGGGCGCTGCACCCGGTCCAGCATCAGGTCGAGCAGTTCGGCCTTGCCGGGGACGTAGCGGTACAGGGACATCGTGCCGGTGCCCAGTTCCGTGGCGATGCGGCGCATGGACAGCGCGCCGAGGCCGTCCCGGTCGGCGACCTCGATCGCCGCCTCCACGATCCGGTCCAGGGTCAGCCCCGGCTTCGGACCCCGGCTGGGCCGCTGCCCGGTGCCCCAGAGCAGGTCGAGGGTGCGCGCGATGTCGCCGCTGCCGCTGGTCTCCGTACCGCTTGCGCCGCTGCTCATGCACGCAGTCTAGGACCGCCCGCAAAAACTGGGTACGCTGTACGCGCAATCGGGTACGGTGTACTCGGTTTCTGGAAGGGGGACCCATGAAGGACGACGGGTACGCGGTGCGTGCCGAGGGACTGGAGAAGCGGTACGGCGAGAAGCGCGCCCTGGACGGCTTCGACCTCACCGTGCGGGCGGGCACGGTGCACGGACTGCTGGGACCGAACGGCGCGGGCAAGACCACCGCCGTGCGGATCCTGTCCACGCTGGTCCGGCTGGACGGCGGCCGGGCGGCCGTGGCCGGGCTCGACGTGGCGCGTGAGCCGCGCGAGGTGCGCGCGCGGATCGGGCTCACCGGGCAGTACGCGGCGGTGGACGAGGTGCTCACCGGGCGGCAGAACCTGGAGATGTTCGGCAGGCTGTTCCACCTCGGCGGGCGGCGCGCCAGGGCGCGGGCGGGGGAGCTGCTGGAGCAGTTCGACCTGACCGACGCGGCCGACAAGGGCGTCGGCGACTACAGCGGCGGCATGCGGCGCCGGCTGGACCTGGCGGCGTCGATGATCCTGACGCCGGCCGTGCTGTTCCTGGACGAGCCGACGACGGGGCTCGACCCGCGCAGCCGGGGTGAGGTCTGGGACTCCGTACGGGCGTTGGTGGCGGGCGGCACGACCGTGCTGCTGACCACGCAGTACCTGGAGGAGGCCGACCGGCTGGCCTCCCGCGTCACCGTCATCGACCGGGGCCGGTCCATCGCCGACGACTCCCCGGACGGGCTGAAGAGCCGCGTCGGCGGCGACCGCGTCGAGGTCGTGGTGGCCGAACGCGCCGACATCCCGCGCGTGGTGAAGGTGGTCGCACGGGTCGCCGACGGCGAACCGGAGGCGGATGAGACCGAGTTGCGGGTGCACGCCCCCGTTACCGACCGGGTGACCGCGCTGACGGACGTCGCCCGCACCCTTCAGGACGAGGGCGTCCGGGTCGAGGACATCGGGCTGCGCAGGCCCAGCCTCGACGACGTGTTCCTGCGCCTGACCGGACACCGCACGGAGACGACGGAGAAGGAGGCGGCGGCATGAGCGCGCTCGACCTGACCGGACCGGCCGGGCACGGCCGCGTGTACTGGGCGCTCGCGGACTGCTGGAACGTCGTCCGCCGCGGCCTGACCCACTACCGGCGCCAGCCCGTCAACATCGCCTGGCAGCTGGGCTTCCCGATCCTGTCCGTCCTCCTGTACGGCTATGTCTTCGGCAGCGCGATGCGGGTGCCGGGCGGCGGGGACTACCAGGACTTCCTGATGCCCGGCATGTTCGTGATGACCATGGCGTTCGGCTTCATCAACACCGCGACGGTGGTGGTGTACGACGCCACCAAGGGCGTCATCGACCGCTTCCGCTCGATGCCGATGGCGTCCTCGGCGGTGGTGTCCGGGCGCGGGGTGACCGATCTGATCGTCGCCTGCGCGGAGCTGGCCATCCTGATGCTCACGGCGCTGGTGATGGGCTGGCGGCCGGACGGCGGCTGGGAGTTCCTCGCCGCGTTCGGCCTGCTGCTGTGGCTGCGGTTCGCGCTGATCTGGCTCGGCGTCTGGCTGGGACTCCTCGTCCCCAACCCGGAGGCGGCGGGCGGCCTGTTCGCGGTGGCCTTCCCCTTGACGATGATCTCCAGCATCTTCGTCGCCCCGCAGCTGATGCCCGACTGGCTGGGCCGGGTGGCCGCCTGGAACCCGATCTCCTCCACGGCCGCGGCGACCCGCGAGCTCTTCGGCACCCCGGTCGGCGGCGGCGACTCCTGGGTGGAGCGGCACGCGCTGCTGATGGCGGGGGTGTGGCCGGTGATCCTGACGGCGGTCTTCCTGCCGCTGGCGGTACGGCGGTTCCGGCGTCTGAGCAGGTGAGACGCAAGGGGGCGCCCGGTGGAATCCACCGGGCGCCCCCTTGCGCGTAAGCCGGACTACAGCTGCTCGATGACGTAGTCGACGCACTTCGTCAGGGCCTCGACGTCCGCCGGGTCGATCGCCGGGAACATCGCGACGCGGAGCTGGTTGCGGCCCAGCTTGCGGTACGGCTCGGTGTCGACGACGCCGTTGGCGCGCAGCACCTTGGCGACGGCGGCGGCGTCCACCTCGTCGGTGAAGTCGATCGTGCCGATGACGGCCGAGCGCTTCGCCGGGTCGGTGACGAACGGGTTGGCGTACTTGATGTCCTCCGCCCAGCCGTACAGCGTGCGCGCGGAGGTCGCGGTGCGGCGGACCGCCCAGTCCAGGCCGCCCTGGCCGTTGAGCCACTCCAGCTGCTGGTTCAGCAGGAACAGGGTGGACAGCGCGGGGGTGTTGTACGTCTGGTTCTTGCGGGAGTTGTCGATCGCCGTCGGCAGGGAGAAGAACTCCGGGACGTGCCGGCCGGACGCGTGGATCCGCTCGGCGCGCTCGATCGCGGCCGGGGAGAACACGCCGATCCACAGGCCGCCGTCGGAGGCGAAGGACTTCTGCGGGGCGAAGTAGTAGACGTCCGTCTCGGCGACGTCGACCGGCAGGCCGCCCGCGCCGGAGGTGGCGTCCACCAGGACCAGCGCGCCCTCGTCGGCCCCGGCCACGCGCCGGATCGGCATGGCGACACCGGTGGAGGTCTCGTTGTGGGTGAGGGCGTACACGTCGACGCCCGCCTCGGCGACCGCCTCCGGGTGCGTGCCCGGGTCGGCGGAGATGACGTCGGGGTCGGCCAGCCACGGGGCGAGCTTGGCGGCCTTGGCGAACTTGGAGCTGAACTCGCCGAAGCTGAGGTGCTGCGACTTGTTCTCGATCAGGCCGTGGGTCGCGATGTCCCAGAACGCGGTCGATCCGCCGTTGCCGAGGATCACCTCGTAACCGTCGGGGAGCTGGAACAGCTCGCGGATGCCCTCCCGCACCTGGCCGACCAGGTTCTTCACCGGGGCCTGGCGGTGGGAGGTGCCCAGCAGCGACGTGCCGGTCGCGGCCAGCGCGTCCAGCGCTTCCGTCCGCACCTTGGAGGGACCCGCACCGAAACGACCGTCGGCGGGCTTGATGTCAGCAGGAATCCGGATCTCAGCCACGACGGGAGCCTAGCGGCTGCGGGAAACGCGGGCGCAACATCGTCCGTCCGCTGAGACGCGCCGCTGAGACACGTCACCGGGACGGGTGGCGCGGGACGGCGGTGGAGGACGGGCGGTGGAGGACGGGCGGTGGAGGAGGGCGGCGGAGGACGGGCGGCGGACGGACCGGGGGGGAGGTCCGTCCGCCACCCGCGTCGTTCACCCGCCGAGCGTCACGGGCAGCTCGTACAGGTCGTTCTGGGTCACCACCGGCTTGTTGCGCAGCTCGGCCGCCGGAACCGCGAGGTCCAGCCCCGGGAAGCGCGCGTACAGGGCCGGGAGGGCCACGCCCGCCTCCAGGCGGGACAGCGCGGCCCCGGGGCAGACGTGCGGGCCGTGCCCGAAGGAGATGTGCCGGTGGGGGCTCTCCCGGGTGATGTCGAAGTCGCCGGCCGTCGGCCCGTGCTCCCGCTCGTCCCGTCCGATCGCCGCGTACGACACGATCAGCGCGTCCCCGGCGGGCAGCACCTTGTCCCCGACGGGCACGTCCTCGGTGGCGAACCGGATCAGCACGTGCGAGGTCGGCGTGGACCAGCGCAGCGTCTCCTCGACCACCGCGGACCAGTCCGCCTCCCCGGACAGCACCAGCGCGCGCTGGTCCGGGTGGGTGGACAGGTTGACCACCGCGTTGACGATCAGGGAGATCGTGGTCTCGTGCCCGGCGGCCACCATCAGCTGGAGCGTGGCGACGATCTCCTCGTCGGTGAGCCGGTCGCCGTCCTCCGACGCCTGGATCAGCGCCGACGTCAGGTCGTCGCCCGGGTTCTCCCGCTTGGCCGCCACCGTCTCGGCCATGATCCCGGCCAGCTCGGTGAGCGTCGCCACGACCTCCTCCGGCGGGGTCTGGGTGGAGAAGAACTTCTCGAACAGCTCCTTCAGCCGCGGCAGCCGCTCCTGAGCCAGCCCCATCAGGTCGGCGATCACGTACATCGGCAGCGGGTAGGCGAACACCGCCTTCAGGTCGACGGTGTCACCGGGCTGCGCGGCCACCTGGTCCAGCAGGGACCCGGTCAGCTCCGTGATCCGCTCCCGCATCCGCTCCACCCGTCTCGGGGTGAGCGCCTGCGCGACCAGCGTGCGCAGCCGCCGGTGGTCGTCGCCGTCCACGGTGAGCATGGAGCGGGGCGGGTTGGCCAGCCCGATCAGCGGCCAGTCGGGGGCGATCTCCCCGCGCTGCCAGGCGGTCCAGACGTTGATGTCCTTAACCACGCGCGGGTCGTTCAGCAGCTTCTTCGCCTCCGCGTGACGCGTGACCGCCCACACGGGCACGCCGCCCGGCAGGGTCACGGCGGCCAGCGGCCCGGCGGCCCGCAGCGCGGCGCTCTCGGCGTCCAGGTCGGAGACGAACGGGTCGAGGGGGATGCGGGTCTCTTCGGTGTCCGTCGCGGTGAGGTCCGTACCGGCGGTCATGCGAGCGAGCCTCCAAGGGCGGGGTGGGTGTGAAGGTGGCGGCCGCCGATCATCGGCAGCAGCGGCCAGTCGTCGGGGATGTCCTCCCACTGGTTCCACAGCCGGGACGGGCGCTGACCTGGCCCGCCGCAAGGAGGTCGGACAGCAGGATCCGGACGATGCCCACCGGCAGCCCCAGCTCGGCCGCGATCTCCACGACCGCCGTGGGCCGCTCGGTGAGACGCAGGATCGCCGCGTGCTCCGACTGCATCCCGGGCACCGAATCGCACTCGGCGACGACCAGGGTCACCAGGTCGAACGGATTGCCGGGCCCGGACCGGCCACGCCCCCGGTGAGGGTGTACAGCCGGTCGGGTGCGTCGTCCCTGCCGGGCCGGCTCATGAGCTGCGCGGCAGCGCGGTCAGATGCTCGCCGAGCTGCTCCACCAGCTCGCTCATGTTGTGCCCGACGAGCCCGGCGTCCGCGTCCTCGGCGGTGATCACGGCCAGGTGCGCGCCCTGGCCGGCCTCCACGATGAACAGCACGCCGCCGTAGAACTCGGTCATCGCCGAGCGCACCCCGCCGGTGCCGTCGCCGAACTC
>MUNG01000124.1 GCA_002154585.1 Streptomyces pseudogriseolus | reverse complement strand
CCGAGGAGGGACCCACCCCGCTCTGGCTGGACCCATGCGGAGGCCCGGTCTCAACTACTCAGCCGAGCCCGAGCCGTTGACGGCAACGCTGACGGCAACCGGGGCGGACATCAGCGCACACCAGCAGACGGCGACGGACTGACAACTCGCGGCCGACCTGCGAAAACCCAGCTCGGAAGAGCATGTCCTCCACACGTACTATGTGCTGGCTGAAAGTACGCCGCTACTGGTGCACAATTCTGGTGGTCGAGGGCCGTGTGTCGCCGGGCAGCTGGGTGAGGCGGCTGCTGGAATCACCAAGAACACCGAGAAAATTCGCATTAATGGGCGCGATCGAATACCGGACGAGCTGGACCATGCAGCGGGTGTGATCGGCGAGGTCAAGAACGTCAGGTACCAGCATCTTTCGACGCAGATCAAGGATGATCTGCAGTATGCTGCGGCCAACGGGTACCAGATGCGCCTTTACGTGCGAGGAAGCACGCGACTGTCCGGTCCTCTGCAGGCCAGGGTAGACTCCGGTGAAATCAACCTCATCAGGAACTTGCCATGAGCTACGACGAGAACCCGCCAACTGCAGGACGACGCCTCACTAGGGCCGAGAAGCAATCATTTATTGATGCTTCTGTTTCCCTCGAGTCGAAGGCGCGCGATCCTCATGTGAACAAAAGGAGGCATCTGTACGCCGAGAGCGCAGCTGGCGTACTTGCTGATCTCGCGGAATGTGGATTCGAAGTGCAAAGCGTCGGGGAGCTGCGCCAGTCAGGGTTGAAGTATCAGGCAGCGGTGCCAGTGCTCTTGGGCTGGATTCCGCGGGTCAGCTACCTTCCGCTAGTTGAGGACATCGTCAGAACTCTGTCCGTCGGTTTCGCCAAGAAGGATGCCTTGCCAGTCTTCTTGCACCTGTTTCGTTATCCTCCCGAGGTTGAGGATCGGATGCGCCCCAAAACTTCACAACCTGCCGAGGAGCATATTAGGTGGGTGATTGGGAACGGCCTCGGCATATTCGCGAGCCCTGCAGTAGCTGATGAATTGATTTCACTTGCCATGGCTCGGGAGTATGGGGATGCCCGAAGTCAGATCGTTCTGAATCTTCCAAAGGTGAAGAGCGGCGACGTTCCCAGGGTTCTACTGGAGCTACTCGACGACCCGACAGTCGCGGCTTCTGCAATCGAAGCGCTCGGGAAGATGAAGTTCGTCGAAGCCCGTGAGCGGATTGAACGTCTACTCGACCATTCGGATACCAATGTTAGGAATCAAGCGAAAAAGGCGCTGAAACGCATCGGCGGTTGACCTTGCATTATTGACGGAGAATTTGTGGAGCCCTGTCGGAGTTTGCCTGGTGAGGCTCCTGGGGTGCTTGACGGCAACATCAGCGGATGCGAGTTTCTTGGCGCGAGCACCGTCTGCCCCGCACCGGATCAACCAGCTTACCGTCCAGATCCACTGCGTCTCCCGGCGTCGTGTGCTTTCGCGCGACGTCTGTGCTGAGGAACGCCACCCCCTCGTCATCGGCCGATGGCCTACGGCGACTACGACTTCGGTCGCAGGAAGCCGCTCCTCACGACCGCCACCGCACCCTGTGCTCCGCCAGATGTGACAGCACCGCGTGGTTCGCCTCCCAGCCGTCCGGGAACTTCACCAGCGTTCCGAGCTGGACCGGTTCCGTGGACGGGTAGTCGTCCAGAAGGTCCGTCACGCCCTCGCGGCAGACCACGATGCAGGCGTGCCGGTGGCGGGAGGCCAGGACGCAGAGACGGCCCGTCTCCAGGTGGAAGGCGGTGGCGTCGGGGCGGCCGGAGAGCGGGTGGAGGACGACCGTGACGTCGTACTCACGGCCCTGGAGGCGGTTCGCCGTGTCGACGGTCACGTCGCTCACGCCCAGGTCCGCCAGCGCCGCGCGCACCGCCGCCGCCTGGTCGCGGTGGGCCATGCCGACGGCGACGCGGTCCGCTGTGAGCGGGGTCGGGTCGTCGGAGCGTTCGGAGACCGCCGCGCCGCCCCGGTCCAGCAGGCGGCGGACCACCTGGGCGACCGCCCCCACCGCCTCCGGGTCGGTGCGCGGGGTGTGGCGGGCGGGCAGCTCCAGCAGGCCCCAGCCGGTCTCCGCCGCCTCGTCGATCACCCGGTCCGGGCCCGAGCCGTCCGACGGGACGGCCAGAGTCAGGGCTCGGTCGCCGTGGTCCGTGCCGCTGCGGAACGGCGTGAACGGATAGAACGCGTCCGACACCAGCGGCGCCGCCGAGGCGGGCAGCCGCCAGGACACCGGCAGACGGTGCTGGGGGAGGTCCGGGTTGTGCGCGAGGAGGGTGGTCACCGCCGAGCCCGACGGGTCGTACGACAGGCCCGCCCACTGCTCCGCACCCACGATGGAGAACGGGTCCAGCTGCCCCGGGTCGCCCACGAACAGCGCCCGCTCGAACAGCCCCGCCACCGCGAGCAGCGCGTCCGAGCGCATCTGGTACGCCTCGTCCACGATCGCGTGCTGCCACGGCTCCACGTTCTTCACGTGCGCCCACTTCGCCGCCGTCGACAGCACCACCGGCAGCCCCGCCAGGTCCGCCGCCTTCGCCGACGTGCGCACCTGGTCCAGCGCGTCCAGCGCCTTGTCGTACGGGTCGGTGTCGCTGCTGTGCAGGCGGCCCACCGGCAGGTCCGGGTTCTTCTCGGCGAGGCGCAGCACCAGGTCGTCGACCTGCGCGTTGGTCTGCGCCACCACCATCAGCGGGCGGCCCGCCTCCGCCAGCTCCAGCGCCGCGCGCACCACCAGCGTGGACTTGCCGGCGCCGGGCGGGGAGTCGACGACCACACCGCGCGCGGGGCCGTGGAGCGTGTCGTGGAGGATCGCGTCCGTGGCGCGGGCGGCCGCGGAGCCGGGGTCGAACGCCGTCTCCTCGACAGGGGCGGTCACAGCAGGTCCTCCTCGGTCACCGGGTCGGCGGGCTCGGGGGCGGGCTCCTCACCGGGCGGGCCGCCGTGCGTCCACGGCGTCTCCTCCGGGTCGGGCAGCTTCGCGCCGCCGCGCGGCTCGTGCTCGAAGAGCGTGAAGCACAGCCGGTCGCCCTTCTCCGGCACCGAACCGGGCTCCGGCTCCTTGCCCCGGCCCATCTTGTCCATGATCCGCAGGATCAGCAGACCGTCCTCGGGGCCCGCCTCGTACCCCGCGAACTCCGCCGTCTGCGGCTTCCCGCCCAGCGAGCGGTACACCTTCACGCGCTCGCCGAGATGCGGCCGGTCGTCCGTGCGGACCGTGACCAGCGGGCGGGGGCTCGGGCGCTTGCTCTCGCTGTACGCCATCACCACGTCGACGACCTCACCGGCGAACGCCTCCCCGGACAGCCGCCGCGCCGCCATCACCAGCGGGTCGTCCAGCGCCTCCTGGGCCTCCAGACGCGCCTGCTCCCGCTCGCGGGAGGCCAGCTTGTTCGCCGCCGTCACCGCGTCGTCGCGGCGCGGCTGCGGCGGCTCACCGGCCGCCACCCGGTCCCGATGGCTGGTGAACGACCAGCGGTCGCGAGTCCAGCGCTCCTCCACGCGGGCGCCCTCCGGCAGCCCCCGCAGCAGGTCGAGACCCCGCCACACCGCGTCCCAGGTGGGGCGCGTACGGCTCTCCACCAGCGTGCGGATCTCCCGCTCGGCGGCGGTCAGGGCGCCCAGCCGGTCGTCGGCCTCCACCCCGTCCTCGGCGGCGGCGAGCGCCGTACGCGCGCGGTCGTAGCGCTCGATGGCCGGGGCGAGCAGCTTGTTGTCGAACGCCGGGTCGGTCGCCGGGCCCGCGGGCGGGCACACCAGCTGCCCGTCGGCGTCCCGCGCCAGCTCCGCCTCCGCGGCGGCCTCCGCGCCGGAGCGGCCCTCGGGCGGGTCGATCCAGGCGAGCAGCGCCCCCAGATGCTGGTCCTCCAGGGTGGACTGGCCGGTCGCCCAGTGGCGGCCCAGCACGTCCGTCATGGCGAGCAGCAGGCAGGAGCCGGGCACCCGGGCCCGCTCCCCGAAGTGCGTGAACCAGCGGCCGAGCAGCGGCACCCGGGGCGGCGCCGGGAACGGGGTCTCCGGGTCCTGTTCCGCCGTGCGCCGGAACCGCATGGACCGGCCCAGCAGCCGCACCAGGTCGACGCCGGACCGGCTCGGCACGATCAGCTGGGGCGCGTCCGCGCACAGCTCGACCTCGACCTTGACCCGCTTGCCGGTCTCCGGGTCGGTCTCCGCGCGCTCGGCGGCCTCCACGGCGTCCGCGAAGTCGTCCACGTACGGCAGGACGACATCCGCCAGCTCGGCGAGGAACGCGAACCGCAGCTCGCGGTCGCGCGGCTGCGGCACCACCAGCAGCCGCGGCGCGTCCCGGTCGGTGCCGACCAGCGCGCCCAGCGGGGCGCCGGCCTCACCGGCGGTGATGAGCGGCACGAACACCAGCGGCCGCTCCGAGAGATGCCGGTGCCGGACGGTCGCGGCCGGCTGGGCGCGACCGGTGTCGACCGCCTCGAGCCGGGCGAGGGTGGAGATCAGCGACACGCGGCCACCTCCCGTGTCCCGTCAGCGGTCTCCCGCGCCGCCCCGGCGGCGGATTCCAGCGCCTCCGCGCGCAGGGCGGCGGCCCGGCGCAGCGCGGCCACGGCCGGGTCGTCGGGGTCGCCCGCCTCGCCGCGGGCCGCCGCCAGCACGTCCCCGACCGTCGTCAGACCGCCCAGCTCCGCCCGCACCGGCCGGCCCAGGGAGGTCACGGCGCCGGCCGCGCGGGAGCGGTCACGGCAGTGGAAGGCCAGCTCGCACGCGGACAGGCACTCGGGCGCGTAGGTCGCGGGGACCGACTCCACGGCCTGTTCGAGCCGCTCGGCGGGCAGCTCGGGGGAGAAGCAGGTGCCCTCGGGGAGGGTGTCGGCGATCTCCTCGATGCGGGTGAGCCGGGCCAGCTGCCGCTGTGTGACCGCGCGCTGCTTGCGCACGTCCACGGCGGAGGCGGTGGGCAGGTTGGAGAAGTCCTTCGGGCACACCAGCAGCACGCGGTGACGCACCCGGGGCGGCGGGTCGAGCCGCTCGGCGACCCGCTCCAGCGCCAGCACGTAGACCGCGGCCTGGCGGGCGGCGGCGCCGACCTTCGCCGGGTCGGCGGCCCCGTCCAGCATGGGGAACGACTTGATCTCCACGACCGTCCAGCTGCCGTCCGGATGCACCACCACCGCGTCCGGCTCCAGGAACGCCGGCGAGCCCGCCACGTCCAGGGCGAGCATCGGATGGTCGAGCAGCGTCCAGACGCCGGGCTCCCCGGCGGCCTCGCGCAGCGCCAGCTCGGTGCGCGCGGTACGGCCCTCGGGGCCCTGTGCGGTGAGGTCGGGCACGCGCGCCTCCGCGGGCGGCTCGGCCCCCCGGTCCAGCTTCTCGTGGGCGAGGCGCAGCAGCTCCGTGCCGCCGTCGGCCTTGACCTTCGCCTCGAAGGCGTTGCCCCGGACGAACGCGAACTGCGACTGGCCGAAGACCGAGGGCGAGCCGAGCGCACTCGCGAGCGCCGCCTTGTTCACCCCGGCGCCGTCGAGGATCGCGCGCCGTCTGCACCCCGGGTTCGCGGCGAGGGCGGCGAGGGCGCGCGCGTCCAGCGCCTTGGCCTGCGTCTCGGGACCGCGCAGCTCAGCGAGCCGGTGCCGGAGCCCCTTCCCCCGCGTCCGAGGGTGAGGCACCCGGTCCGGCTCCTGGTCCGTACCGCGACTCGGGCTGCCGCTGCCGTGGAATTCGCTCACCCGCGGAAGTCTGGCATCCGGCACTGACAATCGTGGCATCCGTGGCCGGAGAGGCCGCCGGGACGGCCGCCGGGACGTCCGGCGCGCCGGTCCGGAAGCGGGCCTTCACGGTGTCCGCGTACCGCAGCACGTACGGGGCGAGCAGGAAGCCCGCGCCCATCACGGCGGCGCCCGCGACCGCGTCGAGGAAGTAGTGGTTGGCGGTGCCCATCACCACGATCGTGGTGACCAGCGGGTAGACGACCGCGGCCGTCCGCGCCCAGCGCCCCCGCCCGTACTTCCAGAGGATCACCCCGCACCACAGCGCCCATCCCACGTGCAGGCTGGGCATCGCCGCGTACTGGTTGGTCATGCCGCCGAGGCCCCGCGGGGCGCTCGCCTCGCCGCCCCACCAGCCCCAGGAGCTGTAGTACGCCATCGTGTCCACGAAGCCGTGGCTCGGGTCGAGCAGGCGGGGCGGGCAGGTGGGCAGCAGGGTGAAGCCGATCAGGCCGATGAACGTCGACGTCATCAGCCAGGTCCGGGCCGCCCGGTAGTGCACCGCCCGGGAGCGGAACAGCCACACGAGGAGCGCCGGGGTCACCAGGTAGTGCAGGGAGGCGTACCAGAAGTCGGCGGGTATGCCGATCCACGGTTCGCTGGTGAACAGGCGGTTCAGCGGGTGCTCGGCGTTGAGGTGCAACGCCTTCTCGATCCGCAGCAGCGCCAGCCCGTGGTCGACGGCGTCGGAGACGTCGCCGCGGACGACGAGCCGTCCGGCGGAGTAGCAGGCGTACACGAGGAGGATGAGCGGCAGCTCCGTCCACCAGCGCATCCGGGTCGCCGGGACCGCCTCGGTGCCCGGTGTCTCGGTGTGCGGCATCCGATCGCTCCCCCTTCGTCCTCGTGCTGTCCTGGTCGGCGGCCAGCCACTCTACGGTGTGTGCGCGCCTTCCCGCGTACACGCCTTCGGAACCGGATAGACGCGGAGATCGCCCCCCGGGTTGCCCGTGACCAGCGTGAGCGATGATGGACGGGTCCCGCCTGTGAATTTCCCGGAAGGTTCCCCATGGCTCCGCGCATCCTGCTGGCCCGGCACGGACAGACCGCGTGGTCGCTGTCCGGCAAGCACACCGGCAGGACCGACGTGCCGTTGCTGGAGGAGGGCCGCAGCGGGGCGAAGCTGCTCGGGGAGCGCCTGCACCGGCCGCCGTACGACGGGCTGCCGGACGCCGAGGTGCGCACCAGCTCGCTGTCCCGCGCGCGGGAGACCTGCGAGCTGGCCGGCTTCGGCGACCGCGCGGAGCACTGGGACGCGCTCCTGGAGTGGGACTACGGCGCCTACGAGGGCATGACCCCGGCGGAGATCCAGGCGGTGCGTCCGGGCTGGCTCATCTGGCGGGACGGGGTTCCCGAGGGCGAGACGCTCGCGGAGGTGACGGCCCGCGCGGACGAGGTGGTCGCCTGGGCGCGCTCCGCCGACCGTGACGTGCTGGTCTTCGCCCACGGCCACATCCTGCGCTCGATCGGCGCCCGCTGGCTGGGCCTGCCGCTCGACTTCGCGGCGCGCATACGCCTCAACCCGACGTCCCTGTCGGTCCTGGGCTGGGCGTACGGCGAACCGGCGGTGGAGAGCTGGAACGACGTGGGGCACCTCGTCGCCTGACGCGGCTCTCGAGCCTGTGTGACGCGTCTCTCAAGCGCGCCTGACGCGCTTCTCCACGCGCGCGTCGGACGTCGCCACGCGCGCGTCGGACGTCGCCACGCGCGCGTCGGACGTCGCCACGCGCGCGTCAGGCGCGTGGCGCCGCGCCGCCCGCCGTGAGCAACGACTCGACACCGTGCAGGAAGGTCTCGCCGACCAGCTCGGGGTCGAAGAGGCAGCCGGCCGCCATGGCGCCGTCCCGGAGCATCACGAAGTGCCGTCCCGCCGCGTCGGCGGGCTCCATGCCCACGCGGCCGAGCAGCTCCGTGACGGTCTCGAGGAACCACTGCCGGTGCGCCAGCACGGCCCGGTGCACCGGATGGTCCGGGTCGGGGTACTCCGCCACCGCGTTGAGGAACGCGCAGCCGCGGAAGCCGGGGGAGCGGATGCCCTCGGTGATGGCCCGCGCGACCGCCCGTACGTTGTCCGCCGGGGCGGCGTCCGCGGCCTGCGCGCCGGTGATCTGCGCCCGTATGCCCTGGTCCGCCAGGTCGAGATAGGCGAGGACCAGCTCTTCCTTGCCCTTGAAGTGCCGGTACAGCGTCGCCCGGGTGACCTCGGCCTCCTCGATGATCCGGTCGACGCCCACGGAGTGGATCCCCTCGGCGTAGAAGATCCTCGTCGCCGTTCCGAGCAGCCTGGTCCGCGCCTCGGACGGCTTGCCGCTTCGTGTGACCCGACTCATGGGTGCGAGCGTACCAAAGCGTGAGGGAGAACGTTCGGTCTTGACGAGTGGGCAGCCCTGGGTCTTCAATCGGGGGAGACCGAACGTTCTCCCTCGCTACGTCGCCACCGAGAGGCATACCCGTGGACACCCTCGTCACCACCACCCACGCCCCCGCCCCCACCGCCGCCCCCGCGGCCCTGCGCCGGCTGTACTTCGTGCGCTTCGCATTCGCCGCCGTCTGGGCCGCCCTGCTGTTCACCGCCGCTGACACGCTCGGCCCGCTCAGCGCGACGCTCCTGGTGATCTATCCGCTGTTCGACGTCGCCTGTGCCGTCGTCGACGTACGGTCCGCCGCCGCGGACGGCGGTCCCGTGCGGAACCTGTACCTGAACATCGCGCTCAGTTCCCTCACCACCGTCGGCCTCGCCGTCGCCGCCACCTCCGGCATCCCGGCGGTGCTGCGGGTCTGGGGCGCCTGGGCCGTCACGGCCGGTCTGGTGCAGCTCGTCGTGGGCGTCGCGCGGCGCCGGATGGGCGGGCAGTGGGCGATGATCGCGAGCGGCGGCATCTCCACCCTCGCCGGCGCCTCGTTCGCCGCGCAGGCGGGCGGCGCGGACGCCTCCCTGAAGTCCCTGGCCGGCTACGCCTTCCTGGGCGGTGTGTTCTTCCTGGTCTCCGCCCTCCGCCTGGGCCGCGCCGCGAAGAGCGCGTGACCCGGCCCGGACACCGCGGGGTCACGCCGGCGTTCCCCCTGCGCCCGCGGGGCCCCGCGGCCCGTACCCCGTGTCGTGTGCCTCCCGTGACCCGTGGGTGTCACACCATGCGGGGCAGGGAGGCGTGCCGGTCCAGGAACTCCGAGACGCCGGACGTACGGCGGTGCGGCAGCAGCACCCGGGAGGTGCCGGACAGCATGGAGCGGACGCGGGACGACTGGACCTCGCCCAGCAGGTCCAGGGCACGCATCCCGGCCTGCGCCGCCTCCTCGGGCCGCCCGTCGCGGGCCAGGTCGTCGGCCAGCTCCGCCGTGTACAGCGCGATGTTGCGGGTGAAGTGCGGATCCTGCAGCTCCGCCGCCCGCCGGGCGTGCCGCGCCGCGCGCGTCCAGTCGCCCAGCGTGGACCAGCACTGTGCCTCCAGGCCCTCCAGCTCGGCCTCCCCGTAGAATGTCATCCACTCGGGGTCCGCCTCCCCGGGTCCGCGGTCGAAGTACGCCTGGGCCCGGATCAGCGCCTGTTCGCAGCCCGCGCGGTCGGCGAGTCCGGCCCAGCCGCCCGCCTCGCGCAGCGCCAGCAGCGACATCAGCCGGGGCGAGCCGAGCGGCCGCGCCGCCCGCTGGGCCGCCTGCGCCGCCCGCACCGCCTCCCGGGGGCGGCCCGCGTCCCGGGCGAGGAACGCCGTGTTGCAGAACGCGTGCGCCTCCAGCGCGGCGTCGCCCGTCACCCGGGCGGTCGCCAGCGCCT
Source organism: Streptomyces pseudogriseolus (assembly GCA_002154585.1). GTDB lineage: Bacteria > Actinomycetota > Actinomycetes > Streptomycetales > Streptomycetaceae > Streptomyces > Streptomyces pseudogriseolus. The sequence continues at coordinate 2,632 of MUNG01000124.1, read as the reverse complement.
CCGCGTAGTGCGAGCGCGCGTCGTCGAAGCGGCCCGAGTCGTGCGCCAGCCAGCCCACCGAGATGGCCAGTTCCCCCGCGCCCGAGTACAGCCGGTCCGCCGTGCGCTGCCGGGTGGCCCCCGCGTCCAGCAGCGCGTACGCGGCCCGCAGCGGGGCGGCCGCCCTGCGGTAGAGCCCGTCCGCCCCATGGCGGTCGTCGAGCACCCGGATCCGGCGCACGGCCTCCTCCAGGGCGCACGCGTCCGACGTCCCCGCACGGCGCACGGGGCGCTGTGCCGCCGAGGCCTCCGGGGCGAGCCCGTACGGGCTCAGGGTGGCGGCGGCCACCGTGGCGCCACCGCCGGTCATGAATGCGCGACGCAGCACGTCGCTCTCCTCGTGGTCGTGCGGGTCGTACGTGTCGTACGGGTCGTACCTGTTGTGCGTCTCATACGGCTCGGACGCCCCGCTGGTCTCACTCGTGGCGTTCGCCGGGTTCTCGGGCGGGGCCGCGGGCTGGTCCCCGGCGGCCCGGGTCCGGCGCCCGCGGACCGACGAGCGGGGCGCGAAGCCCAGGTCGGTCAGCGTGCGGCCGGGGAACATGTGCAGGAAAACCCGTTCGTAGGCGTAGTTGGGGCAACGGATCTCGCCCGCCTCCACCCGGTGCACGTACCGCGCGTCACAGCTGACCCGCTCGCCGATCTCGCGGGCGGCCCGCCGTACCGCCGCGGCGAACTCGGCCGGCGAGCGCGAACCGCGCAGGTGCCGGAAGACGAGATTCGGCCGCGGTGGCCGAGCTGGCTGGGACGAGGGCACCGATGACGACGCCATGGCCGGGTCCTCTCTGCGAACCGTCGAACCATGCCGGAAACGGGGCGGCTTGTCCGAGTGCCACCCTGTTTCCGGCGGGCATGAACGTACCTGCTGTGACGGGCTGGGTACGCTGAGTTTGGCCACATACCGGATATGTCATCCGTGATCTGCCATGAAGTGCCATCCTTTGCGGCGGACTTCCGGCGTAGCCCTTGACGCGCGGGCTCGTTGAACTCTGTGGACCGGGAGCCCCCCGACTCCCGACCCCTCGTCCGAGCGTGATCCGTGTGGTGGAGGCCGGGATGATGACGACCAGCCGGAAGAACGACCCCCTGGAACCCGCCGGTCCGGACTGTGACGTGGTCACTGTCCCGGCCCGGCAGGGCCTGGAGGCGGTGGACATCCTGCGGCGCGGAGCCGGGGACGCGGTGGGACCCGTGCTGCACGACGGCGGCTGCGGCACCCTCGGCTTCCTGGTGCCGCCCGGTACCGCGGCCGCGTGGGACGTCCCCGGCAGCGTCTGCACGGAGACCGACGGCCGCGGCATCTGTCTCACGCCCGACCGGCCGGCGGAGGGCTCCGACTGGCTGGTGCCGCCCGGAGAGGCCGACCTGGCGACCGATCCCGCCGTGCTGCGCGAGGCCCTCGGGGAGGCCCAGCGGATGATCGAGGCGGCGGACGGCCGCAGTTGAGCACCCGGGCGGACGGTGAGCGGCCGGCCACCGGGCCCGGGCGGGGTGCGGACGCGCCGCCTGGGACAATGACCGCATGGCACGGGGCAGGAGCAGCGCACGGGGACAGGCGGCCGCCGAGGCCGTCACCGAGCAGGTCGACGGAGGAACCGCCCGGCTCGTCCCGGACCGCGACCGTTCGCGCGCCTGGACGCTGCTGATCGACGAGGCGCCCCAGTCGCACGTCGACCTGGACGACCCCGCCCACCTCTCCTTCGAGTACCAGCGCCGCTTCGGGCATGTCGTCGACCTCGCCGCCCCGCCCGGCAGGCCGCTGAAGGCCGTGCACCTCGGCGGCGGCGCCTTCACCCTCGCCCGGTACGTCGCCGCCACCCGCCCCCGCTCCACCCAGCAGGTCGTCGAGCGCGACGGGGCGCTGGTCCAGCTGGTCCGGCGGGAACTGCCCCTCGACCCCAGGGCGCGGATCCGGGTACGCACGGCGGACGCCCGCGAAGGGCTCGCCAAGGTGCCCGAGGGCTGGGCGGACCTCGTCGTCGCCGACGTCTTCAGCGGCGCGCGCACCCCCGCCCACCTGACCTCCACCGAGTTCCTCGACGAGGTGCGCAGAGCCCTCGCCCCCGGCGGCGTCTACACCGCCAACCTCGCCGACGGGCCCCCGCTCACGCATCTGCGCGGCCAGATCGCCACCGCCGCCGCCCGGTTCGCCGGACTCGCGCTGATCGCCGACCCGGCCGTGCTGCGCGGGAAGCGCTTCGGCAACGCGGTCCTGGTCGCCTCCGACGCGCCCCTGCCGATCGCCGAGCTGACCCGCCGGGCCGCCTCCGACCCGCACTCCGGCCGGGTCCAGCACGGCCGGGAGCTCACCGACTTCACCGGCGGCGCGGTCCCCGTGACCGACCTCGGGGCGGTCGCCTCACCGGCCCCGCCCGCCGGCACGTTCCGCTGACCACGCGCCAACAGGCCCCGCCGCGGCGTCAGTACGTCGCGATCTCCACCCGCGGCGGGCCGTCGTGCCAGGTGCAGAACACCGTCACCCGGTCCGCGCCCGCGGCGAACTCCACCCGGATCCACGTCTCCGTCTTCCACACCTGCATCGACCAGCCCGCCCCCGGCGTCGCTGGTGTCGGCGACGCCGGGGGCGGGCTGG
>MUNG01000123.1 GCA_002154585.1 Streptomyces pseudogriseolus | reverse complement strand
GTCGAGGCCGAGCACGCCGAGCATCGCGCGCACCTCGGCGAGGCGGGCGACCGCCTCCTCCTTGTCGTCGGCGGCCAGCGCGCTGTTGCCCTGCCGGACGGCGGTGTGCACGACGGCGAGCGCCTGCGGGACGCCCAGGTCGTCGTCCATCGCCTCGGCGAACGCGGGCGGCACCTCGGCGGCCGGCGGGACGACGCCGCCCGCCTTCTCCACCACGCGCTGCACGAAGCCCTCGATCCGCGCGAACGCGGACTCCGCCTCGCGCAGGGCCTCCTCGCTGTACTCGATCATCGACCGGTAGTGCGGGGTGCCCAGGTAGTAGCGGAGCACGATGGGCCGCCAGCGCTTGACCATCTCGCTGACCAGCACGCTGTTGCCGAGCGACTTCGACATCTTCTCGCCGCTCATGGTGACCCAGGCGTTGTGCACCCAGTACCGGGCGAACTCGTCGCCGTAGGCCTTGGCCTGGGCGATCTCGTTCTCGTGGTGCGGGAAGATCAGGTCGAGGCCGCCGCCGTGGATGTCGAAGGCGCTGCCGAGGTACTTGTGCGCCATGGCCGAGCACTCCAGGTGCCAGCCCGGGCGCCCGCGGCCCCACGGCGTCTCCCAGCTGGGCTCGCCCGGCTTGGCGGCCTTCCACATCGCGAAGTCGCGCGGGTCCCGCTTGCCGGTCTCGCCGTCGCCGGACGGCTGGAGCAGGTTGTCCAGCTCCTGGTTGGACAGCTGAAGGTAGCC
>MUNG01000122.1 GCA_002154585.1 Streptomyces pseudogriseolus | reverse complement strand
CGCGTAAGACGGTCTCACGGGTTCCACGAACACCCTCTCTTCGCTGTTCAGCGCCGTGCCCCGCTGTTGTGCCGTGGGCTGCGCTCCCGGCGGTTACCCGCCCCTTCCCTGACTCTGTTTCGCCCTCTGGAGACTTCCGTGTCCCTGTTCTCGTCCGAAGAGCCGTTCGCGCCCATCCCGTTCGACCCGTTCCGCGTCGGTGAGGAGTACGGCGTCCGGGAGGTGACCGCCCGTCTGTTGAAGCGCGGGACGCCGGAGACGCGCCGTGAGCACGACTGGCTGATGGGCCAGTTGGAACAGTCGTTGATCGCCCTGGAGGACGTGCCGGAGGGGATGGCGCTCCGTCTGCGCTCCAGGGACGGCATGGCCTACCTGACGTTCTCCTCCGGACTGCTGGGCAGCGGCCACATCGTCTCCGGTATGGACGCGCTGACCGGCCGCTCGGTGTTCCAGGTGCGTGGGTCCGGACTCGCCGCTCCCGTCGCCGCGTCGGTACTCAGGTCGGTGCGGGGCCGGGTGCTCGGGTTGAAGCGGCCGCTGCGGGTCGTCACCCGTCCCAAGGGGGCCGCGATGTTCGACCCGGCGCTGTACCGGCCCGACCGGCTGATGGCGTTTCGTCCGCGGGGCCTGGGCCGTACTGACGCCTCCCGGCACGCGCGGGTGGACGTGATGACGTGCTGGGTCGGCGCTGAGGCCCTGGCCGGACTCCTGCGGGCCCTGGTGGTCGGTGTGGAGGTCGGCAGGGAGGTCGCTACCCGTGCCGCGTCCCCGGACGTGATCCACGCGTACGCCGACGACGTGGTGTGCCCCGGTTACTAGGCCGGCCGTGGGGCGCGGTGTTCGTGCCGTGCCCCGGTCTTGGCCGCTGCTGTCCGTGGTGCCCGCATCGAGCCGCAGCCGCCGGTTCGCGGCCCGGTGCGGGGATGCACGAGCACCCCGCCCATCTAGACCGTTGGAGGTCTCCGTATGTCCAGCAACACCCCTGATGACCGCGAGCGCCCCGTGACCCGACGGGAGTACCGCAACGGTCAACTCCTTGTTTGTGCCGCCCTGGCCGCGTGCGCCCTCGCGCTGTTCTGCCTCTTGGTCCTGGAGATCAAGGGCTGATCCGTCAGCCGGGGCGCGGTGACCGTGCCGCGCCCCGGCCCCCTCTCCTCGTTCCGCCGCTTCCCGCACTCGCCCGTCGGCGCTCTCGTCGCGGGCGAATGCAGGGCGCGCCGTAACCGTGCCTGCCGGGCAATCATCCGCCCGCCGCTCTCCCTTCGCCCGTCCCTTGGAGGACTCGACCATGACCACCGTCACCCGTACCGAACTGCGCGCGCTCATCACGTCCGTGCAGGGCGCCGTACGCGCCGTGGAGGACCGCGGGAGCCGCGAGACGATCGCCGCTCTGCGGGATGCGCTGCTGCCGATGTACACCCGCCGGGGTGAGGGCCCGCACCGTCAGGCGTTCATGGACGCCCTGGGTGAGGCCGAGGTGTCGCTGAGAGCCGCCGCGGCGTCCGGGACGTGGGATCTCCTCACCGACGTCGAACAGAAGGTGTCCCGGTTCTGGCACGAGCCGGACGGGGCGACGCTCGACCACCCGGCGCTCATGGCGGTGACGACGCTCACCGTGCGGTTCGAGACGGACGACCGCAGCATCTTCGGCGCCGCGAACGAGCGGGCGCACTACGCGGGTCTCGACGCGATGCGGGCCCTGTCCTCCGCGATCAACGGCGCGGCGAACGGGCAACAACTGGACAAGGCCGTGACGGAGTTCCTGGCGGCCGTACGGCGGGCGATCCCGTACATGGCGCTGTACGACACCCGGCAGGTGCTGGTGGAGGCCGCCCGGGCGTACGGGCTGTTCCCCGTCGGGATGCGTCAGCCGACGTCGCCGGAGTCGCTGTGGGACTGGTCCCGTCAGATCGGCGGCGCGGAATACGTGTTCGAGCTCGTCGGCCCCGGCATCGAGGGCCACGCCTTCGGAGCGGTCGCCACCGCGCGGTTCGAGAACGGTCTCGGCGGAGGGGTCCGGTACTTCCCGCTGTCCAGCATCGAGGAGTGGCGGCGGATCGCCCGCACCGTCGTTGACCGCGTCTGAGCCCGCCCGCCGGCCCGGGGCGCGCGCCGCGCCCCGGCCCCCCTTCCCCTGTCTCTTTCTGGAGGTTTCCTGTGTCCGTTCAGCAGTCGTCGCCCGTCGTGCTCGCTACTCAGATCCTGTCCGCCGCTTCCTTGCCCGTCATCGACGGCACCCCGCCGGAGGGTTCCCGCGGCTACCAGGTGCGTGAGGAGAAGGGCGGGATGGTCATGGTCCTGCCGGTGCTAGACGGGCGGACCGGCCCCCACATGGGCGCCGTCTTCCGGGCTCGTGCTCAGGACGAGTGGCGGACGATGAACCGGGCCGCGCGCGATGTGCTCACCGCCGAGGGGTGGCAGCGCACCGAGTACACGTGGGACGGCGACGTGTTCCGCGCTCCGGGTGGTCCGCTCGACCCGATGGTGAAGGAGACCATCCACGTTCTGGAGCGCGACGGGTCCCCCGGCTACGCCCTGTTCGACGTCACCCCGTACGCGGGTGCGGTCCGTATTGACGTGGTGGGTGGTTGGAACTGCCGGCAGTTGTCCATCAGTGACGTGGCGCGGCCCGCGCTGTACGCCGCCGGGTTCGACGTCGAGACCGTGCACGAGGGGGAGGGGGCGGAGCGGCCGGAGTGGGGCACGCTTCACCACCTGGTCGTGCGGCCCCCGGTTGAGCGGCGTGAAGAGTGGGCGCTGGCCCACACGGTCCGCCGGTTCCTGCAGAGCGAGTACACCCACATCGGTTGGGAGGTGCACATGCGGCCCGCGTTGCCCGAGCACCTGCCCGAGGGTTCCGCGCCGGATGCGCACCTGGGCGCCCTCCTCTACCAGTTCAACGGTCACGCCGTTCACCACTCGCGCGCCTACGACTACGAGCTCCGTAGGGCCGGATACGAGCTCCAGCCGAGCCGTCACCCGTGGTGGCGCAACATCCGCATCCTGCGGCCCGCTGCGGCCGCCTAGTAGCCCGCCCGGCCCGGGACGCGCACGCTCGCGTCCCGGGCGCCGGCCCGCTGCTTCCTCCCCTCGGCCGTACGGCGGCCGGGCGTAGGGCGCACCGTGCCCCTGCACCATCCACCTGAGGAGACTGACCATGCTGACCACGCTCGCGCCGCCCGCACCGGTGGCCGCCCCTAGTCCTTCCCCGCGGCCGGTTCCGGTGCGGTTCTGGGAGGGCGACCGGATGGAGCCGCTGGAGCCGCTCGCCGGTGTCACGCTGCGCCGTGAGCTCGGGCCGGTGTGGGCGCCGCTGCTGCGTGCCCGGCAGCGCTCCGTGCCCGGCGTCGGCGACCAGGACGTGCGGGAGCTCATCACGACGGGGGCCGGCGTGGTGTCGTCGTTCGTGCCCCGGTACGTGTCGCCGGGGGAGACGCTGCCCGGGCGGCCGGTCCGCAGCCGCGACGACATGGCGGACCTGCCGCCGGGTGCGGAGGGCGCGTTGCCGTTCGTGTCCTCCCGGGACCTCGGGGGGTTCTGGAGTCTGCGGGACCTGGTCGCGGACCGTGCCGGGGAGGAGCAGGCCGTAGGGATTCCGGCGCTGCTGCCGCTGTGGCAGATGCGGGAGGCTCTGGCGGTGATGCTGGAGGAGCAGGAGCAGGTGGAAGTGTCGTGGCATCGCCCGTCGGGCCGGTTCTACGCCCGGTACTGGGCGTACGCCTCGGGGGATGACTGGGGCGTGGCGCCGGGGCTGGAGCCGCGGACGCACGTGTACGTGCTGGCGACGAGTGGCGTGGAGGCGTAGCGGTGGCGACGGCGAAGGAGCGGGGTCGTCTCGGCGACATCGTGACCCGGGAGATGGTCGCGTACGCCCTGGCGCTCGAAGCGGCCGGGTACGACTGGGCGGCGGTGTGGCCCACGGCGGAGTGGGAGGAGGGGACCGTGCTGGACTGGCTGCACGGCCGGTTCCTGCTGGCGCGGGAGTGCGCGGCCGCGATCGGTCACCGCTTCCCCGACGAGAAGCTGACCGAGTTCTGCCGGGAGGCGCTGGAGTACCGGGCGCTGTACCCCGACGGGCCGCCGGAGTTGCAGGACTACTTGCAGAGGATCGTCAAGCGGCCCGGTTCCTCGGGCGAGCGGCAGTAGCGGCCGCCCTCTTTCACGGCCAGGGCGTGGCGCGCGGGTCCTTCCTGCGGCCGCCGCGCCCGGCCGGTCCCCCTTCCCCCTGCACAGCAGATGAGGAGTGATGAGCATGACCAGCACTGCGCGCCGGATGGTGCCCGGGTCGGTGGACCTGGCGGCCCGGGTGACGGCGCTGCTCGGCAAGACGTACCCCGCGGTGTCGTACGGCGCGGTCGACGGATTCCGTGTGATGTCGCTCGACCAGCAGGAGCCGCGCCGGATGTTCGTGCGCTGGTACGACGACCGGGAGCGTGCGCTTACCGGTGCGCCGGTCGCCGAGGAGAAGAGCAAGGAACTCGCGTCGGTGCTCGCGGCCGCCGGGTTCGCGGTGACGGTGCCGTCCGACGGGTGGGACGTCTACGTGGCGGACCGTCCGGCGGACACGGCCGGCCCGCGGTACCGGGTGGCGGAGTCCGACCTGCCGTTCGGTGACCTGTGGCTGGTCGTGGACGAGTGGACCCGGGTCCCCGCGCGGACTGTGCGCAGCAAGGAAGAGGCGGAGACGGCAGCGGAGACGCTGAACCTGCCAGATCGGCTCTCTGCGGGCTGACTCGGCTGCTGCGGACGCACCCTTGCGACCGTTCTTTGATGTGGCATACGTTTTTCTAGTTGGTCGTCACGAGCGAGACGGCCAGAACGAACGCTCCCAAACACCACCAGAAAGGGCACAGTCATGGCCCGAATCACCCCCGGCATCCTCGCCGAGCGGCCCACGCTCGCCGGGATCAACGTGAAGAAGCGCCGCATGCAGGAGGAGCTGGCCGACCTCAACGCGCACCTCCAGGCGGCGGCCGCCGAACGCGCCGGTGCCGTGCACGGCGTGAACCGGCTGCGCGGCCTCATGGACAACGCCACGCAGCAGCTCGCCGAGCACCGCGCGCTTCTGCCGCTGCTGCCGCCGGATCCCCGCCGCAACGACCGCATCGCCCGCGAGGCCTCCGCGCTCGACCACATGCACCGGCGCCTCCCGCACGCTCACGCCCTGGCCGCGGCCGCCACCGTCGCCGAGGAAGCCGCAGCCCTGGAAGTCGACTGGTGCCAGCAGCACATCCTCAACCTGCACCGGGCGCACATCCCGCTCCAGGACACCGAGCCGGTCACCGGCCGCGCCGAGGACATCGCCGTCGCCCGCCAGTACGAGGCGATCCTCGCCCCCGGCGAGGCAGACGAGATCCGGCGCAGGCTGACGCAGCGCAAGGCCGCGGGACTGCTCGACGCGTGGATGCGGGCGCCCGGCGTGACGGTGCTCCGCGACGGGGCCGGCCGCCTGTTCATCCAGGCGCCCGGACGGCCCATCGAGCTCCGGCCCACCACCCTGCGCGTCCCGCCGACCGCTGCCGACGTCCTGACCGCTGCTCTCGCCGCGTACGGGCGGGACGCCTACGAGGAGAGCGAGGGCGGCCGCACCTTCCTGGTGCTGCCCGTGCGCGCGGGCACCCGCCGGGCCGAGATGTTCACGGGCCCGTACTTCACCATCCGTGCCGGGCAGAGCGTCGCGCAGCCCGCGCGCGCCCGCACCGAGCCGTGGACGCTGACCGTGGTCGACGCGCTCGGCGCTGAGGAAGTCCTGTACGCGGGTGAGCCCGGGTCGAGCGTGGCGGTGGACTCCGCGGCGTGCGCCCAGGCCATCGCCGAGTACGCGGCGCGCGCCACGGTCTGACGGCTGCCTGTCCTCGCCCGGGCGCCAGTCCGGGCGGGGGCGGGGAGCCGTGCAGTCCGCCGGCGCCCTTCACCGATGCCAGAGAGGCACCTCACCCATGACCGCTGAACCGATCGACAGGCGCCGAGCATGCCCGAGTGGAGCGGGCTGCGCGCGCCGAGCTCGGCGACGCCGTCCGGCCGGCCCGCTACTGATCAGCGGTTCCAGGCGTCCGGCAACCGGACCCCATCAGGCACGGAGGCAGGAAGCCACCCAGGTGCCGGACTCTGCGCCTGGCTCATGTCGAGACCGCCACCGATGAATTGCCCGGCCACGGTGACGATGCCGCCGGAGAACAGGGCTCTCTGGAAACGAACCGCGCTCCTCCGGAAGATCGCGCCCACGAAGCTGATGAGGCCTGCAGTCATTACGAGCCCGGGAAACGACACCTCGCACCCCGTGAAGATGGCCACCGCGAAGTTGAGCTCCCCCCCGGACACCTGCGCGTGTGAGAACTCGACGTAGCCCGCGGAGAACTCAGTGGCGGCGAAGAGGACCCGGCCGCCTGAGAATTTTGCATGTTTGAAGCTGACTTTGCCGCCCTCGAACTTTGCCCCGGAGAAGTCGACATCGGCACCGCAGAACACGGCTCCGATGAAGGAGACTGGCGCCCCGGCACCGGTGGCGGCCTGGGGGAATCTCGCCTGCTGGAAGGAGACCGTGCCTGCCGAGAACGTGGCTTGCGAGAAGTCCCCGCCGTCGAAGGTGACGCCTGTGAAGTCGAAGTCGTGCCCTTGCCAGGAGTGGGGGTGGTCGGCAGGCAGGCGCAGGTGGTCCCGGATGATGCGGATGATGGTGTGCCGGACTTCTCGTAGGGCGAGGAAGCTGTGGCGGGCTTCCACATCGTCCGGAGGTAGGTCGCCCTCGGCGATGTAGGGCATCCGCAGGTAAGCACACAGCACGTCGATACCTGTCTGGCGCAGATCACGAGTGGGCGCATCGTCGGCAAGTCCGGCAAGGGCGTGGACGCCACCGAGACGGACGGCTTCCGATGGGTCGCCGAGCTGGGAGACGGCGGTGGTGAAGCGTTCTGTGTGCAGGCGGGTGGCCTCGCGCAGGGCGCCGTCCTCGTCCACGCGCTGGCGGCGGTAGGCCACCACCAGGGCGACCAGGGCGCCCGTGCCGGCTACCGCCCCGAAGGCGAGTTTGACGAGATCGAACAGCGTTGACGAGTCGATGCGCCGTTCGGGCTTCAACTCGCGTACGCCTAGCAGGTGCCAGCCGGCGTAGAACACGGCGGCGGCGCCCACGGCTGCGGCTATGAAGGCCAGGGACACGACGGTCCCGAGGCGTAGACCGCGCGCGGCCTGTCGCCGACGTCGTCGCCGAAGACGCCGGAGATCGGGTGGGTTCATGGACGTCAAGACTCGCAAGGGGCGCGGCTGGTTGCGGGCGTCTAGCTGGTGACGTCCGTCGTTCACCCGTGCCGTGACGGTGGCCTGTGTCATAGTGGTGCCGATTGCTCCCCGCACACGCGGGGGTGTCCCTGCCGAGCCTCACCGGACTGGCTGAGTGCTCCTGCTCCCCGCCGCTGCGGGGGTGCCCGCGCCTTGCCTCATGGGCATGCGGCGCGGTCTCTGCTCCCCGCGCACGCGGGGGTTTCCCCCTACCTCACCGGCCTCAGCCTCCCGCGTCCGCGGGGCGAGTTGAAAGGAATCCGAGGGATGTCCCGCATCACCAACCGTCCCCATCCGCTGGCCGAGTACGCCGACCGGATCGACCCCGCCGAGGTCTACACCGTGCGGCAGCTCGCCGCGCTGCTGGAGCTCGCGCCGTCCAGCGTCTCCGGGATGGCGGGTTACGGGTGGCTTCCCGGGAGCCGGGTGCAGCCGCACCGCCGCGGGGGCCGTCAGTACACCTGGACGGGGAAGCAGTTGAAGCGGCTGGCCAGCCGCCGGATCAAGGTCTCGTATGACCACGACCGGTATGCCCCGGCGACGCTGTACCGGGTCGGGTGCCGCTGCTCGCAGTGCGTGCACGCGCACGGCGTGGACAGCAGGAACCGGCGGCGGGCGCTCGCCGAGGAGGCGTTTCCCGCGGAGAAGCGGACACGGCTGGTCGAGCTCGTGTCGGCCGGGGCGCCGGTGGCGGAGGCAGCGGAGAAGGTCGGGGTGTCGCTCTCGCGGGTGTACGGGCGCGCGAACTGGGATGCGGCCTTCGCCGAGGACCTGGACGAGGCCGCGTGGTCCCTGTGCGTGCTCGGCGATACCAACCCGGCATGTGGCACGGCGGCCGGATACCGCGGGAACGGGGAGAAGCGGCCGGCCTGCCGGGGGACGGGGTGCCGGGAGTGGCGGCGGTCGATGTCTCAGCGAGAGCGGGCGGACGCCTGAGCTCACGCGTTCCGTCAGCCCGCTGCGGCCCCGGCCACTGGTCCGGGGCCGCTGGCGTTCACGGCATCTGCCAGGAGGCCGCCGGGGTTCATCAGGGCGGTGAAGACGGTGGTGACGATGGCTTCCTCCCGCACGTTCATCACCTGGCCGCGGTAGGCGAGGGAAGCGGCATTGAAGTCGCGTAGGAGGGTGGCGAGGACCGAGCCGGACTCCGCTTCGAGTTGCCGCAGGTACGGCTGCAGCGCCTTGTTCAGGGCGTGGCTGGCTGGATCTGTGAAGTGAAACGAGTCGGACACCCCGAAAAAGTCACGGAGTTTGTGGAGGTCGCCGACGTTGGGGACTTTCCTGCCGTAGCAGAGCAGGCGGACCCATTCGTGGCTGCGGCCAAGGTGCGCCTGGATCTCCCGGCGGACGTCGGTGGGGCGCTTGCCGGTGCGGGCGATACACGCCAGGTAGAGGGCGTGGACCCGCTGGCACACCCGCTGCTCGATGTCGTCCGGCGGCAGCGTTTCGCCATTGAGCAGGGCTTCGACAACCTCGATCGGTAGGGCGATGGCGTCGGCGAGCCCTTCGGGGTCGATGACGTCGTGGAGGGTCTGGCCGCGGTCCGCAGCGAGACTTTGGATCCGGTCGAGTGTCTCGCCGAGGGCAGGGTGGGACTGGCTCACTGGTTCACTCCTGGTTTGGGTGATGGAGCTAGACGACCTGCTGGGGTGGTCGGTAGCGGCGGCCCTGTGGCCAGCATAGTTGCATGCTTTTCAACGATCGTTGACACTCAACAACCTGTATAGAAGTATTTCGGACCGTGGCGCCATGATCACGGAAGTGAACTATTGATCGCTTCCCTGGCCCTTGTGCTGCCGTCCGTTACTCCCCTGCTGTACGGAGGGCCCCGTAATGAGCGTGACGCCGGATATGCCGGCAGCATGGGACGGCGGTTCTCTGCCCCTGCCCTACGTGCCGCAGAAGGCGCTGACACTGGAGGGCCTCGGGGTCACTCACCGCAGCCGCTTCGCAGTGGCCGCCACCGCGGAGGCGCCGCGGCAGGCTCGGACCGTGGCCGGCACGGTGCTCTCACTCATGCTTTCCCCGACGGAGGCCTCCGCCGTGGTGACCCGGCAGGTTCAGGCGTGCGTGACCGAGCTGGCGGGGATCGCCTACACCCGGGCGATGGGCTCCCACCTGCTGTGTGAGCTGTGGCGTGACAGTGAGCACGTCTTCACCGCGGTGCAGCACCACGAGCCGCTGCCGCTCCTGCCCGACGACACCGTGATCGGCCTGCACACGGTCCGGTCGCTGGCCGACGACTACGGCTCGCACCTGGTCGACGGCGTCTTCCAGATGTGGGCGGCTGTCCGCATCGCCTGACGTCTGGCCGATCGCCGCGTGGCGGCTTCGCCGCCGATGCCGGTAGACTCCGTTTCGATACCAGACGCATGAGGGCCCCCGCAGCAGCGGGGGCCCTCGTGTTTTCCCGTCCGGCTACCGGCCGCGCCTGCGCCGGTGCGCGGCCAGGTCTGCGGGCGGCTTCGGGCCCTGCTGGCGCTCCTGGGCCTTGCGCTGGACCTCCTGCCGGTGCGCTTCGACGGCCTGCTGGTAGCGCTCCTCGAAGTCGTCCACGTCGAGGCAGTCCTCGCGGGGGAGGCTGGCGACGGCCTGGGCCTGCTCGGCGGGGGTGGTGAAGCCGGCGATCTGCGGGTGCAGCTCGTAAACGCCGTTCTGGACCTTGGTCACCATGCGGGCGAACTGCAGGTGCTGCAGGCTCAGCCCGACGGCGGAGCGCTTCATGCCCAGCGCCTGGGCAATGTCGGCCTGCTTGATGACGATGCGGCCGCCCGGCTCCTGTACGCCCAGGAGGAACAGCAGGACGCGCAGGGCCGGACCGGGAACGCTGGGGACGAATGCGAACACGCTGAGCCCGCCCCACACCTCGGGCGCGCGCTCTTCGACCGGCTGAGCTGTCATCGTTCCTTTGCCTCCGTCGGGCTCTTCGGTTCTCTGACCGGCAAGGAGAGCTGTGTGAATGCGCCGGGGATCGCGGGATCCTCGGCGAGCTCCGCGATCAGCTCCAGTTGATCGACCCTCTTGACCGCTGGCTTCCGGTGGGCCGGGCGGCCGGGCTCCTCTACCTCGATGGTGCCACCGCGGAGCGCCAATTGCGGGTTGAGCTGGTACAGGCCGCGGTCGACCATGTGGACCAGGTGCAGGTCATACAGGCGTCGCATCGCCCTGTTGACATGGACCCGGTTCAGCTTCAAGGCACGGGCGAGCTCAGCCTGCGTGGCCTTGATCTTGCCGCCTGGCTCCTGGGTCCCCATGAGGTAGAGGGCTACCCGCAGACAGGCGATGTCGTCATGGAAGTACGTGGCCATCCACTTGAGGAAGTCCAGGCTGTCCATGGAGAAGTTGCCGCCGAGGAACCCGGTGCTGGTCGGGGTCCGCTCAACGATCGCTCTGTGCCCGTCGGGGAGTTGGACGACGGGGGCCGGCTTGGCTCGTACGGTCCGCGACCGGCGGTAGGGGCTCGGGGCTGGAGCGTTCGGCCGCGGCGATGCGGGGTCGCCGGCCGGAGCCCGCTGGCGGCGCGGCTCGTCGGAGGGAAGGGCTGACACGCAGGTGCCTCCTCGGGTTGATACCAGACGAGGGGGACCCTACTACCTACGCCACTATTTCCTGCGTACGTGCCATGCATAGTGGCATGGGGCGTGTCGAGAGTAGCCCTGGAGGTACGTTCGACCGTCCACGACGAGAATTATCGACATGTCTACTCGGTGCTGTAAGCCCGGACGGCCGCCGGAGGCGCGCAACTATGGATTGCATCTCTCGATCGGACGTAACCTCAGAGGCTACTTTCGAGCGGCCGAATGTAGCCTCTGAGGTACGTTACTCAGCGGTAATAAGGGTGTTGACCTGCGGTTTTGCGGCCCCACCACTCTTTATAACGTGCGCGCGCGCGTGATACCTGAGCCTCACCGGTTCCACAAGCACCAGCAGGTGCACGCAGAACGTCGCGCGCCGAAGGTTTCGGCAAGGGCCCAGCCGCCACCGACCTGCGCTCTATCCCCCTCACCCTCCGACCACCCCTCATCAGCCTCAGCCACCGAAAGTCAGCCACGTCGGCGAGGGCGCCGGACGACCAGGCGCGCGTATGTCTCCAGCAACCGCATCGGGGAGCAACCACGCTTCATCTATGGTCTGCACCCCCGCCGACCTCGGGCCAGCAGGACTGCAGAACCGGTGCCGGCCGACCGACGCTGACCCCCTACACGAGACCGCGGAACGCGCACGGAGAGCGCCTCGGCGGTCTACTGAGCCCGCCTCCGGGCGTACTCAGCGATGGCGGTAAGAGTTCCAGCTCGTTCCTGTGGATCCAGGGCTTCATAGGACTGGGTGGCCTGTCTGATTCCGGAGATTCCTCGAGCCAACGTCCGAACGAGCCCTTCGGCAACGAGCAGCACGATGGCAGCGCTACAGACATAGAAAGCCTTCTCAGCCAGGGCAGGGTTCGTGGCAGGCTCGTGAGTTCCCGCCCACTGAAGGACTCGGATTTGCATGCCGACCAACGTCGCGCACACGCCTAGCCAAACTGCACCGGCGAGCACGGCAGGCCAGGCCTGCAGAACCACGTGATGAGGTCGCCTGAGCTTGACGACCTCTTGCAGGTCCTCGTCATTGGGTTCTCTGCCGTCCTTGACAGCGGCCGCCACACGGTTGTGAGCGTCCACACCTCGTCTGACCGCTTCGACCTGTGAGTTCACCCATGCCCGCAGCAAGGTGTAGGTCTGGACTGTCCCGATGAGCAGGACGGCCAAGATCACTGTGGTGATGAGTGCTGCGTAGTCATCGCTCATTGCCCACTTCATGGGTCCCCCTCTGTATGACGTTGCCGGGGGAACCTACAGCGATCGGCGGGGACGGCGGACCGGACTCAGCGGTTCAGCCCATCCGTTGACGGGCCGCTGCTTCCTCCGACGGTGCGCTCGAACAGGTCGGAGGCCTGATCTGCCTGATACTCGGCGAGATCCTTCTCGGCGTGGTACGAGATGGGGAGGCCTGTGGTGGTGTCGCAGATCGCCCAGGCGAGCAGGCGGCCGCGGTGGCGCTGGTTGTCCTGGGGCCGGTGTTCCGTGGTGTAGCGGGCGCGGGCCGGCTGGCTGTCCGAGAGCTTCCCGGCTGCCTGGAACAGGCTGGTGATACGCCGTTCGGTGTCCGGTGAAGCGTTCTCGACGTGCGTGGCGATGGGGGTGTTGGGCGGAGGTGGCCACTCGTTGGTGTCGATGCCTGCTGCGGCCAGCTCCGGCAGCGGTGTTCGAGTGCTGCGAGCCATGAGGTAGGCGTTCTGTTCCTCGCGGGTCCCGGCCTGGCGGTGTCCGAGTGCGACGTGCATCGCGCGGAGGTCCCTGAGGATTCCTTCCGCGAGTTCGGTGTCTCCGCGTTGCCGTGCGGTCTGCAGGTTCTTCACCATGCAGGTCCGCCAGGCGGTGATCGAGTGCCCGTTCACCACTACATCCTCACCCGGTGAGTCACGACGACTTCACGAGCCCCTTCCGGGCCAGGTGCTGGGAGGGCAGGGGGTGGGTGCGGACTCGCTTGTACTGCAGGCCGGTCTCGCAGCGGCGGACCGTGACGGTGCCCTTGCGGCGGGCGGCTCGCAGGAGCTTGTCGGTCTCGTCCTGTGGGAGGCCGATATGGCGGGCGGTTTCAGTGGCGTCGAGCCAGGTCTCCCACGGGAGTTGGTTGACGCGCTGCGCCAGGACGACGGCAGACATGAGTCCCTCCCTCTTTCATCTGGTTTAGTCCGGTTCGCTCGTACCGGCGCGGGGTGGCTCGACCAAGGCTAGTGCACCGCGTGGGTGGTGGGGTGACGGTTACTGGGAACGTTCCTCCGGCTGTGAACACGCCGAATGCATCGTGTCTCGATCTGGTAACGGTGTAGGGCGCCCTGCTGATAAAACTGTTACGCGCGCGAGAGCAATTGCCGGAAATGCCGGACAGCAAGTTGCCCCGTACAGCAGCCTACTCGGACTTTCTCCACTTTCCCCCGCATTCTGGGGCGTTTCGATTCCTTGTGCGAATTGGTAGTGGCGCACAGCCTCTGCACTGACGGAAGATTGTGTTCCGACACTCAATCAGTAACGGAGCGGGGGAGCGGATGGGTGACAAGCCGCGCAAGAACAGTGCCGGCCATCCCTTGGAGGCCGCAGCCGCAGAGGCGTCCGCTGACCCCAGCAACAAGGCCGCCCTAGCAACACTTTTCGATGCGCTGTACGAGCCGGTTGTCCGCTTCATGCAGGCCCGAGTGCACGACCCTGCGACCGCCGAGGACTTGGCTCAGGAAGTCTTCGTCAAGATGGTGCAGAGCATCAGCGGTTACACCGGCGGCGGCATATACGCGTGGATCTGGTCGATCGCCCGCTCCGTCTCCAGTGATCATTACCGGCCCTTGCGGAACCGCGGTTACGAGCAGCCGACGGGTGAGATGTGGCAACTCGATATGCCGAGCACTGACATGGGGCCCGACGAGGTTGCCCAGTGGGGTGAGCTGCGTCACGCACTGAATAGGAAGCTGAGCACCCTTCCCGAAGCGCAACAGGAGGTTTTGCGTCTCAGATTGGTCTCGGGACTGTCCACCGCAGAGACCGCCGAAGTAATGGCCAAACCTGTGGGTACGATTCGCGTATTGCAGTGCCGCGCCCTGGCGAAGCTGCGGAAGCTGATGCCGGAAGGTGACAGCGCCCTGGCGACGTACCTGCTCTCAGTGACCGATGAGAGGCAGGGTGAGGCCTTGACGAACGCGGCGCCAGTGGCGGCAAGGGTGAGGGAGATAAGGCATGCGCAGTCTCGGCGATAGCGGTCTTACTGGTCGCGCGAAGCACCTTGACGCATGCCTGTCGGGTGAGGAAGCACCGGACACCCCGCAGACCTCGCGCATGGTCATGGCGGCCGCGGCCCTCACCCCCAAGCGCCCCATCAGCCAGTCAGCCCGCGCTCGCGCGCTCGCCGCGATGATGCGCGAAGCCGACCGCGTCACCCGCCGGCCCGCAGCTCCTGCGGCCGTCGAAGACACCACCGACCCCGGCATCCACATCCGCACCGCGAACGCAGGCCCGAACCTGCGTCTGCGTGTCGCCGACATCGAGGCCGTGGACGACGACCGCCTTGAGCAGATCGCAGCGAACATTGCGATGCGCCTCGGGCAGAGAGCCCCAGATAGGAACCAGTGAACGGTTTGCACGGCCTTCGCGTCCTCGAAGAGGACATGGGATCGGACGCGGTCACGTTCGAGGACCTCAATGAGGGCATCACGTACCTGTTCGTGAACCCTGACCAGTCCTGGGACTTCGCGGTCAAGAGCGTCATGAAAGCCTGCCCCGACCTGACGCTGCAGGAAGTGCAGGACATCCTCCGCACCCACTGCCCCGCCATCCGGGAGATGAACGAGCGCCTGGGCGTCGACTACCCGCCCGTGCCGCGCTTCGAGGCTGCTGCCGCCGCAGGCAGCGTTCCCCCGCCGCCCGCCGACAAGAGCGCCCACCGTCGGCCGCGGCCGCCCCGCTGGGCCCGCATCGTCGCTGTCGCCGCGCCGGCCCTGGTCGGCGGCACCCTGCTCGCTCACGTCTTCGCCCCGCAGCGCCCTGCCAGCAGCCCCGACACCGCGGGTGTCACCGTGAGCCAGTCGGACGAGGCCAGCCTGTTCGATGATCCCGTGCTCCGGAAGTACGTCCAGGGCAGCGAGCTGCGCTGTGACTCGGTCAGCCAGTACGCCGCCAAGTGCGTCGATGCCGACGGGCAAGTCCTCTTTGGAGAGGCCAGCGTCGGCGACTCGGCCGTCTTCACGTTCTCGTACGACTCCGAGAAGCTCGGGTTCCGGGTTTTCCCCAGCGCGGCCGACGCTGCCCTGTGGGCGTCCGAGGACGGCAACCGCCGTCTCTACGAGAACCTCTCGGTCTCCGGCCGCGTCGCGCTCTGGGGTACCGACGAGCGGCGGCTGGCCGAGTGGCGCGCGAGCCTGCGCGCGCAGGAGACCGTTACTGACGCCCGCACGATGGGCGCCGCGGCCCCGGTTGCTGCCGCCCGCGCCGCGGACGTGCTGCCGGAGCGGCTGGCTGTGCTCGCGCTCGGCGCGCTCGGAGTCGACGGGGCGACCACTCCCCAGGAACGACGGGAGGGCCCGCTCCAGGAGGCGCAGACCCGGCACGGCGTCGCCCTGGTGATGGGCGTGGCCCCCGCCACAGGACACGGCCGCATTCCGGCCGGTCCCGCGGACGCCGTGGCAGTCGCCGCAGACGCCCTGCGCCCGCCGGTGGACAACGACGTCAGCGTGCCGCCGGCGCATGCGCCG
>MUNG01000121.1:469-14497 GCA_002154585.1 Streptomyces pseudogriseolus | reverse complement strand
CGTCCGCCGGCTTCCCGGCCGTCTCCACCGCGCCCTCGGCCGTCCGGCCCGCCGGTATCGGATCCCGGGCCGGCTCGGCCTCAGCCTCGGCCTCCCGCTCCGACGCTCCCGCTCCCGCCCCCGCGGCCCTCCGCTCGAGGACCTTCCGCAGCACCGGCCGCACCAGCTCCCCGACCAGCAGCGCCAGCAGCAGGTACAGGGTGAGCGCCAGCCACAGGTACCCCGGCCAGGCCAGCACCCGCTGAAGGGTGAACGGCGCCTCGGTGCGGGAGGCGACCATGCCGCCGATGAACAGCAGCCACCCTCCGGCGATGACCGCCGCGCCGATACGGCGCACAGGTCCGGGGCCCGCCGTGGTGTCCCGGAACAGACGGCGCCACACGTACCAGTTGCCCGTCACGAGGACGGCGACGACCAGCAGTGCGACGAGTACGAAGACGATGGCCACGAGGCGGACTTCTCCTGTTTCCCTACGGCGTCACGAGGTGCGTGACGTCCGGCTCAATGCGCGCAGACCGCGCAACCCGATGCCCCCGACGATCGTCCCCAGTACGAAGGAGACGACGGCGAGCGTCAGATGAACGAAGAAGTACGCCGTGGGGTGCCCGTCGTCGAAAGCGAGCCCACTGCTGTCCTTGACCAGGTTCTTGACGAAAGTGATCCAGATGACCCAGCTCCACACCCCGAAGGCGAGCAGGAACCAGGAGACGGGGCGGCTGAGCTTCATGCGTCCAGTATCGCCGCGCGGTGTCCGGTTCCCTGCGCGGGGTGGGGACCGGGCCGGGACGTCCACGGAGATGGCATGTACCTTGCGGACCGTGCCCGCTACCGAGAAGACCGTCCGGCGCTCCCTGCTGGTCGCCTCCGCCGTCCTGCTGTCCACCGCGCTGACCGCGCCGGCCGCCCTCGCGGCCCCGAGCCCCTCCACCTCGCCGCCGGCCGCTCCCCCGGCGCACACGCCGGTCGTGGGCGGGGAGCGGCTGGGGAAGCCGGGGACGCAGGTGAACCTGGCCGCCGGTGTCCCGGTGCTGCCCAAGGGGCTGTCCGGCCGGTCCTGGATCGTCGCCGACGCCGAGACCGGTGACGTGCTCGCCGCGCACGACGCGCACCGGCCGCTGGCCCCGGCGAGCACCCTGAAGATGCTGTTCGCCGACACGCTGCTGCCGAAGTGGCCGCGGACGACGACGCACCGGGTGGAGCCCTCGGACCTGGCCGGCGTGGGGGCCGGGTCCAGCATGGTGGGCGTCAAGGAGAACGAGACGTACTCCGTCCACGACCTGTGGCTGGGCGTCTTCCTGCGCTCCGGGAACGACGCGGTGCACGTGCTGGCGGCGATGAACGGCGGCGTGGACAAGACCGTCGACGAGATGAACGCGCACGCCGAGGAGCTTCAGGCCCTCGACACGCACGCCGTGAGCCCCGACGGCTACGACGCCCCGGGCCAGGTGTCCTCCGCGTACGACCTGACCCTGATCGCCCGCTCCGGGCTGCAGAAGAAGGACTTCCGAGAGTACTGCTCGACGGTGCGGGCGCAGTTCCCCGGGGAGACGAAGAAGAACAAGAAGGGCAAGCGGGTCCGGGAGTCCTTCGAGATCCAGAACACCAACCGGCTGCTCAGCGGCGACTACGACGTGCCCGTCTACCAGGGCATAGCCGGGGTGAAGAACGGCAACACCACCAACGCCGGGGCGACCTTCACCGGTGTCGCCGAGCGCGACGGCAAGGTGCTGCTCGTCACCGTGATGAACCCGAGCAAGAAGGAGTCGAACGAGGTCTACAAGGAGACCGCGCGCCTCTTCGACTGGGGCTTCGCCGCGGCCGGCAAGGTCGAGCCGGTGGGCGAGCTGGTGCCGCCGAAGAGCGTCGCGGACGCCACGGCCGCGCCCGGCCCGTCCGCCTCGCCCGGCCAGGCGGGCGGCACCGGGGCAGGGTCGCAGCCGGTGGCGAGCGCGCACACCGGCGGCGGCGCGGACGGCATGGGCGTGGCGCTCGGCATCACCGGCGGGGTGCTGGTGCTGCTCGCGGGCGGCGCGTTCCTGGTCAACCGGCGCTGGCCGCTGCCGGACCTGGTGCGCCGCCGTCCCCGTCCGTGACCCCGCCGGCCCCGTCGGCCTCGTCGGCCTCGTCCGCCTTGCCGGGCGTGGCCGTCCAGGCGGCGCAGAACAGGACGAGTTTCGTGGTGAGGTTGATCCACAGCAGCAGCGCCACGGGCACGCCGAACGCGCCGTACATGCTCTTCGCGGCCACGCCCTGGATGTAGCCGCTGAGCAGCAGCTTCAGCAGTTCGAAGCCGACGGCGCCGGTGAGCGCGGCGATGGTCACCCGGCGCCGGGTCGGCTCGACGCCGGGCAGCAGGGTGAGGACGTACAGCAGGAGCAGGAAGTCGGTGCCGACGGCGACGGCGAACGCGGCCACGTGCAGCACCGCCCCGCCCCAGCCGCCCTTCTCCAGACCGGCGGCGTCGCTGATCCGGCCGACCAGGGCGGTGGCGACGGCGGACGCGGCCAGGGTGACGAGGACCGCGCCGCCGAGGCCGACGAGGATGCCCGCGTCCTTGCCCTTGCGCAGGAGCGGGTTCTCGTCCTCGTCGGGCAGCTCCCACACCGCGCGCAGGCACTCCCGCATGGCGCCGGCCCAGCTGATCCCGGTGAACACCAGGACGGCGCCGGCGATCAGGCCGACGGTGCCCGCGTTGTCCACCAGCTCCCCGACGTCCAGCTGGTCGGAGATGCCGGGCACCTGGTCGGTCACGGTGTCCTGGAGGGCGTCCTGGCGCTCCTTGCCGAGGGTCGCCGCGCCGATCGCGGCGGCGACGGTGAGCAGCGGGAACAGCGCGACGAAGCTGCGGAACGTCATCGCGGCGGCCAGCCGCGTCCAGTGCACCCGGTCCAGCCGCTCGAACGACCGCCACGCGTGCGTGAGCGACAGCCGGGTCACCCACGGCCCCACCACCGGGAACTTCTTCAGCCAGTCCACGACCCGACTCTGCCCGCGTCACGGAAGACCAATGTCCGGGTGCCCCAGAAACGGACGACGGTGGCCAGCGCCATGCCGACCACCGCCCCGGACACGGTGTCCGCGCGCTGCGAGGTGAGCCCCAGCCCGTAGTGGCTGACGGCCAGGCAGAGCAGCTGTACGGCGGCGCCGGCGAGGTTGACGGCGACGAACAGGGCGTAGGGGCGGGCGCCGCGCACCCGCCGGTCGCGGTAGGTGCCGTGGGCGTTGCCCGCGTAGGCGACGGTGCAGCCGGCGACGAAGGACAGCGCCTTCGCGGTGAGCGGCCCGAGTCCGCCGGGGCCGCGCAGCAGGAGGAACAGGGCCAGGTCGACGGCGTAGGCGAGCAGGCCGGCGGTCGCGAAGCCGAGGAGCTCCCGCCGGTGCCGGCGCAGGCGGTCCCTCACCAGTCTGCCACCGCCAGGGCGTACATCGCCGCCCACACCAGGCCGATGAGGGCGAGGGCGCGGTCGCCGAGCACCACGTCCTCCGGTTCGCCCGCGGTGCCCCGGTCGGCGAAGACGGCGTAGCGCAGCACGGCGAGGACGAACGCGACGACGGACAGCTGACGCCAGGGCAGCACGCTGGTGTGCGGCACGCCGCCCTCCTCCAGCGCCCACAGGCAGTAGCCGAGGACGGCGACCCCGGCCGCGAGCTGCCACACGAACCGCAGATAGCCGGTGGTGTACTCGGTGAGCAGCGCGCGCGTCGCGCCGTTGTTCCCGGCGAGCTGCACGGCCTCGGAGTAGCGCTTGGCGGCGACCATGAACAGCGCGCCGAAACCGGTGGTGATGAGGAACCAGCGGGACAGCGGGATGCCGAGGGCCAGCCCGCCGGCCGTCGCGCGCATCACGAACCCGGCGGTGACGACGGCGAGATCGACGACGAGGACGTGCTTGAGGCTGACGCAGTAGGCCAGTTGCATCACGAGGTACCCGGCGAGCAGCGCGGCCAGCTCCGGCGGGCACAGCAGGGCGGCGGCGGCCGGGGCGAGCACGCCGAGGGTGATCCCGGCGGCGTAGGCGACGGGCACGGGGACCTGTCCGGCGGCGACCGGGCGCCGGCACTTCACGGGGTGCGCGCGGTCGGCCTCGGCGTCGCGAGCGTCGTTGACCAGGTAGACGGCGGCGGCGCAGGCGGTGAACAGCGCGAACACCAGGGCGAGCCGGGTCAGGGCGTGCGCGGTGAAGAGGTCGCCGGCGGCGGCCGGGGCGGCGGCCACCAGGACGTTCTTCACCCACTGCTTGGGCCGCGCGGTGCGCAGCAGTCCGGTGAGGAGTCCGCCCCGGGCGGGCGGCGCGGCCTGCCCGCGGTCGGAGCGCTCGCGCAGCAGCGTCACGCCGTGCCTCCTGTCATCCAGCGGGCGCCGAGCCGGGCGGTGAGCGCGCCGAGGGCGGCGCCGGCCGCCACGTCCGACGGGTAGTGGACGCCGGCCACCAGCCGGGACACGCACACGGCGGCGGCCAGCGGCGGCACCGCGCGGGCGCCCAGCGCGCCGAAGGCGACGGCGGCGGCAGCGGCGGAGGTGGCGTGGGAGCTGGGGAAGGAGTGCCGTCCGACGGTGCCGACCAGCGGCTCGACGTGCGCCGGGCGGGGGCGGCGCACGACCCGCTTCACCACCGAACTCGCCGCGTGCGCGCCCGCGGTGAGCGCGGTGCCGCGCAGCCAGGCGCCGCGCCGGGGACGGTCCACGACGGCACCCGCGAGGCCCGCCGCGACCCACACGGCGCCGTGCTCCCCCGCGAAGGACAGGGCGCGCGCGGTCGCGGCCACGCGCGGATCGGAGCCGCACGCCCTGAGCGCGGAGACGATCCGGTGGTCCATCCCGTGCAGACCGCGGGGCCGGAGGAGGTCGTGCTGGTCGTCCATGTGGCTCACTGTTCACCCCCGGCGCACCGGAATTCCATCGCTTCGGGACGACATCCCATTAATCACCCGTTTCGGGGACGGGATTGACGTTTCAAAACCAATGGCTCACAGAGGGGCGATACGGTCGCCGTCATGCCTGCCGACACCGTTTCCGTCACGGGGTGGGGCCGCACCGCTCCGTCCGCCGCCCGGCTGGTCCGTCCGCGGACGTTCGAGGAGGCCGCCCTGGCCGTCCGGGGGTGCGGGGCGCGCGGCGGCATCGCGCGCGGCCTCGGCCGGGCGTACGGGGACGCCGCGCAGAACGCGGGCGGCGAGGTCTTCGACATGACGGGCCTGGACCGGATCCACGCGATCGACGCGGACGCCGGCACCGTGCTGTGCGACGCGGGCGTGTCCCTGCACCGGCTGATGGAGGTGCTGCTGCCGCTGGGCTGGTTCGTGCCGGTGACGCCCGGCACCCGGTACGTGACGGTCGGCGGGGCGGTCGGCGCCGACATCCACGGCAAGAACCACCACGTCAGCGGGTCCTTCTCGCGCCATGTCGCGTCGTTCGAACTGCTCACCGCCGACGGCCGGGTGCGCACCGTGGTGCCGGGCACGCCGCTGTTCGAGGCGACCGCGGGCGGCATGGGGCTGACCGGGGTGATCCTCACCGCGACGGTCCGTCTCCAGCCCGTACGGACCTCCTGGATGTCCGTCGACACCGAACGCGCGTCCGACCTCGACGATCTGATGGCCCGTCTCGCCGACACCGACCACCGCTACCGCTACTCGGTCGCCTGGATCGACCTGCTGGCGCGCGGGAAGGCCACCGGCCGCGCCGTCCTCACCCGCGGCGACCACGCCCCGCTGGACGCCCTGCCGCGCTCCGCCCGCGCCCGCCGGGACCCGCTGTCGTTCCGCACCTCCCGTCTGCCGGCCGCGCCCTCCTTCGTGCCGGAGGGGCTGCTCAGCCGGACGACCGTGGGGCTGTTCAACGAGCTGTGGTACCGCAAGGCGCCCCGCGCCCGGACCGGGGAGCTCCAGCGGATCCCCGCCTTCTTCCACCCGCTGGACGGCGTGCCGCACTGGAACCGCGTGTACGGGCGGGGCGGCTTCGTGCAGTACCAGTTCGTCGTCGGGCACGGCCGGGAGGACACCCTGCGCCGGATCGTGCGCCGGATCTCCGAGCGCCGCTGCCCGTCGTTCCTCGCCGTCCTCAAGCGGTTCGGGGACGCCGACCCGGGCTGGCTGTCGTTCCCGGTGCCCGGCTGGACCCTCGCGCTGGACATCCCCGCGTCGCTGCCCGGCCTCGGCGCCTTCCTCGACGAGCTCGACGAGGAGGTCGCCGGCGCCGGCGGCCGTGTCTACCTCGCCAAGGACTCCCGGCTGCGCCCCGAGCTGCTCGCGGCCATGTACCCCCGGCTGGACGACTTCCGAGCCCTGCGCGCCGAACTGGACCCGCGCGGGGTGTTCACCTCGGACCTGTCCCGCCGCCTGTGCCTGTGACCCTCCCCCTCTCCCGGCCCTCTGAGGAGCTGTCGTGAAGGACGCCTTCGGCCTCCCCCAGTCCCTGCTCGTGCTCGGCGGTACGTCCGAGATCGCGCTGGCGGTCACGCGGCGGCTGATCGCCCGCCGTACCCGCACGGTGTGGCTGGCCGGCCGCCCCTCCCCCCGCCTCGACGAGGCGGCCGGGCAGCTGCGCGCGCTCGGCGCCGAGGTGCACACCGTCGACTTCGACGCGCTCGACCCGGCCGGCCACGAGGACGCCCTCGGCAAGGTGTTCGCCGAGGGCGACGTCGACATGGTGCTGCTCGCCTTCGGCACCCTGGGCGACCAGGCGCGCGACGAGCGGGACCCGCGGGCCGCGGTACGGGTCGCACAGACCAACTACACCGGCGCGGTCGCCGCGGGCCTGGTCTGCGCGGGCGCACTCCAGGAGCAGGGGCACGGCTCGCTGGTGGTGCTGTCGTCGGTCGCGGGCGAGCGGGCCCGCCGCGCCAACTTCATCTACGGCTCCAGCAAGGCCGGCCTGGACGCGTTCGCGCAGGGCCTCGGCGACGCGCTGTACGGCACGGGCGTGCACGTGATGGTGGTGCGCCCCGGCTTCGTACGCACCCGGATGACGGCAGGCCTGCCCGAGGCCCCCCTGGCCACCACCCCGGAGGCGGTGGCGGCAGCCGTGGAACTGGGCCTACGACGCCGCGCGGAAACGGTGTGGGTGCCGGGCGCACTGCGCATGGTGATGTCGGCACTGCGGCACCTTCCGCGGGGCGTGTTCCGCCGGCTGCCGGTGTGAGACCGGGCGGCCCGGTCGGACGGTGTCGGCCGGCCGGCCCGGTCGTCAGGCCACGGCAGCCGGGCCGTGAGGTCGGACGGCTGGGTCGTAAGGCCGGACGGCCGGGTCATCAGGCCCGGCGACCCGGGCGGTGGGCGGCCGGGTGCCCGGTCACGAGGCAGCCGGACAGGCGGGCCGAAGGCCGGAGGACAGACGGGGCCGGGTGGGCCCGGTCAACGCGCGGAGACCGAGCCTCGGTCGACGTGTCCGCCCTGCGGGGGCACCACGACCGTGCCGAACGGGAAGTCGCGCAGCTTGCGCCACACCGCGTCGGCGCCCTGCTCGTAGAGGGCGAAACCGGTGCAGGGCCACTCGGCCTCGTAGCCGGCGAGGTCCTCGTAGGCGCGGTCCATGGCCGCCTCGTCGATGCCGTGCGCCACGGTGACGTGCGGGTGGTACGGGAACTGCAGCTCGCGGGCGACCGGCCCGGAGGGGTCGCGGACCTGCTGCTGAAGCCGGGTGCAGGCCTCGGCGCCTTCGACGACCCGGACGTACACCACCGGTGACAGCGGCCGGAAGGTGCCCGTGCCCGACAGCCTCATCGGGAACGGCCGGCCCGCCGCCGCGACCTCCGCGAGGTGCGCCTCGACGGCCGGGACGGCCGTGTCGGCGACCTCCGTCGGCGGCAGCAGGGTGACGTGCGTGGGGATGCCGTAGGCGGCGGCGTCGCCGAAGCCCGCGCGCAGCTGCTGAAGCCGGCTGCCGTGAGGCTCCGGGACCGCGATCGACACGCCGATCGTTACGGTCCCCACGTCGTCTCCTGTCGTTGTGGTGGTGAAGCGCGGTGGTGGAGCGGTGCGCGTCCGGGTGACCGCCGAAGCGGCCATCCGTCCTCGACTGTACGACCACGACCCGGATGCGGGCAGGCGCAGTCGGAGTGATGTACAGCGCTGTGCGGTGGTACGGACGGGGCCCGTGGGCCCGTTCACCGCGCCGGTGCGGTGAACGCGCCCGGTGCTGTCAGTGCTTGGCGGGCAGGAAGCCGACCCGCTCGTACGCCTGGGCGAGGGTCTCCGCGGCGACGGCGCGCGCCTTCTCGGCCCCCTTGGCGAGGATCGAGTCGAGCGTCTCCGGGTCGTCCAGGTACTGCTGGGTGCGCTCCCGGAACGGGGTCACGAAGTCGACCATGACCTCGGCCAGGTCCGTCTTGAGCGCGCCGTAGCCCTTGCCCGCGTACTTCTCCTCCAGCTCGGGGATGCCGGTGCCGGTGAGGGTCGAGTAGATCGTGAGCAGGTTGCTGACGCCGGGCTTCTCCGCCACGTCGTAGCGGATCACCGTGTCGGTGTCGGTGACGGCGCTCCTGACCTTCTTGGCGGTGGCCTTCGGCTCGTCGAGCAGGTTGATCAGGCCCTTGGGGGTGGACGCCGACTTGCTCATCTTGACCGCCGGGTCCTGGAGGTCGTAGATCTTCGCCGTCTCCTTGAGGATGTACGGCTTCGGCAGCGTGAAGGTGTCGCCGAACCGGCCGTTGAAGCGGGTGGCGAGGTCGCGCGTCAGCTCGATGTGCTGGCGCTGGTCCTCGCCCACCGGCACCTCGTGGGCCTGGTAGAGCAGGATGTCCGCGACCTGGAGGATCGGGTACGTGAACAGCCCGACGGAGGCGCGGTCGGCGCCCTGCTTGGCGGACTTGTCCTTGAACTGGGTCATGCGGGAGGCCTCGCCGAAGCCGGTGAGGCAGTTCATCACCCACGCGAGCTGGGCGTGCTCCGGCACATGGCTCTGCACGAAGAGGGTGCAGCGGTCCGGGTCGAGGCCGGCGGCCAGCAGCTGGGCCGCGGCGAGCCGGGTGTTGGCCCGCAGCTCGGCCGGGTCCTGCGGCACCGTGATCGCGTGCAGGTCGACGACCATGTAGAAGGCGTCGTGGGTCTCCTGGAGCGCCACCCACTGGCGGACGGCACCGAGGTAGTTGCCGAGGTGGAAGGAGCCCGCTGTGGGCTGGATTCCGGAGAGCACGCGGGGTCGATCGAAGGCCATGTCCCCCATTCTCTCAGGTTTCACGGAGCGCTCAGGAACGGTCCGGGAACAGGTGGGAACCGATCCGTTCCGCGGGGTGTAACAAGAGTGTGAGGACGCGGGAGGGGGGCCGCATCGTCGATGAGGCCGCGGTGATCGCACGCGTACGCGCCGGGCAGCCGGAGGCGTTCGCGGAGCTGGTGCGCGCCCATACGGGCATCGCGCTCAGGGCGGCCGCCGCGCTCGGGGCGGGACCGGACGCGGAGGACGTGGTGCAGCAGGCCTTCGTCAAGGCGTACTGCGCGCTGGGCCGGTTCCGGGACGGCGCGGCCTTCCGGCCGTGGCTGTTGTCGATCGTGGCCAATGAGACGAGGAACACAGTGCGCGCGGCGGCACGCAGGACGACCCTGGCCGGCCGGGAGGCGGCCCTCGTCGGGGGCGAGCCGGTGATACCGGAGTCGGCCGACCCGGCCGTGGCCACGCTGGAGACGGAGCGCCGGGCGGCCCTGCTGGCCGCCCTGGAGAAGCTGAGCGAGGAGCACCGCCTGGTCGTCACCTACCGCTATCTGCTGGAGATGGACGAGCGGGAGACCGCCGAGGCCCTGGGCTGGCCCCGGGGCACGGTGAAGTCCCGTCTGAACCGCGCCCTGCGCCGGCTCCAGCGGCTGCTCCCGGAAGGGGGTGCGCCGGCGTGAGCGGACAGCGGGAGGAGGAGCTGCGGCGCCTGCGCGAGGAACTGCGCGCCTACGGCCGCTCCCTGGACGCCCCGGACGGGACGGCGGGCGCGGAGACGATGGCCGAGCGGGTGCTCGCCCGGATACTCGCCGAGCGGACGCCCGTCCCCGAGGCGGCTCCCGTCCCCCGGTCCCGCCTGCGGGCGGTCCGGCGCTGGACGCGGCGCCGCTGGCGCTCCCTGCTGGCCGCCCTGTGCGGTCTGCTGACGGTGCTGGTGCTGACGCCTCCGGTGCGGGCGACGGTGAGCGACTGGTTCGGCTTCCACGGCGTGCGGGTACGGCAGGACCCGTCGGCGGTGCCCTCCCCGGGCGCCCGGGTGCCCGGCTGCGGGCGGTCGCTGTCCCTCGCCGAGGCGGAGCGGCGGGCCGGGTTCACGCCGCTGGTCCCGGAGGCGCTGGGCGCTCCGGACGCGGTGACGGTGAGCGCGCTGCCGCGGGGCCGGTTCCTGATGAGCCTGTGCTGGCGGGAGGAGGGGCGGACGGTCCGCCTCGACGAGTTCGCGGGCGGCCTGGACTACATGTTCACCAAGACGCTCCGGTATCAGCCCGAGTGGCTGGACGTGGACGGCCCCGCCCTGTGGTTCCCGCGCCCGCACGTCCTGACCTTCTGGATGACGGACGTACAGGGCCACCGTTTCACCCGCGAGGAACGCACGGCGGGCCCGACCCTGCTGTGGAGCCCCACGGGCACGGTGACGCTCCGCCTGGAGGGCGTGACGGACCGACTGCGGGCGCGGGACATCGCGGCATCCGTGCCCGAGGGCCTCATGCCACCTTGATGACGACCTTGCCCGAGGCGTGACCGCTCTCGACGGTGGCGAGGGCGGCCGGGGCGTCGGAGAGCGGATGGACGGCGGTGATCACGGGTGTGAGGAGCCCGTCGAGGGCCAGCCGGGCCGCCCGCTCCAGGTTCCGGCGGTCGGTGCGACGCTCGACGAAACGCCCGCCGAGTTCGGGCACGGACATGTCCCCCACCGAGATGACGTCGCGGGGGTTCCGGGCCAGCGGGGCGACCGTCCGCAGCGAGGCGCCTCCGGCCAGGTCGACGATCCCGTCGAAGCCGTCCGGAACCAGCTCGCGTGCCGCGGCGGTGACGTCCTCGGCGGTGTAGTCGACGAACCGCACCCCGACGGCCTCGGCGTGCTCGCGTTTGGCGGTGCTTCCGGTGCCGATCACCCGCAGCCCGCGCCCGACGGCCAGCCGGGCGACGGCGAGGCCGACCCCGCCCCCGACCCCGTTGACCAGGACCGTGGCGCCGGCCGGGAGGCCGAGCTGGTCGAGCGCGTCCACCGCGGTCGTCCCCGCCACCGGCAGCGTCGCCGCCACGGTCGCGGTCAGACCGTCCGGGACACGCGCGGTGTGCGGCGCGGACAGCACCGTCGTCTCGGCGTAGGTGCCGCCACCGGTGAGGGCGAAGCCGAAGACCGCGTCCCCCACCTCGAGCCCGTCGACGTCCTCGCCCCGGGCGAGCACGGTTCCGGCCGCCTCCATGCCCAGCACGCGGGGGAACGGACGCCCGCCGTCCAACCCGTCGACCAGACCCGCGCGCAGGATGTGGTCGAGGGGGTTCACGCCGGCCACCTCGACCCGGATCAGCACCTCGCCGCGAGCAGGGACGGGATCGGGACGCTCGAAGAACTCCTGCACCTCAGGCCCGCCGTACCTGCCGAAACCCCATGCCTGTCCCATCGTCCGCCGCCTCTCGTACCGACCGGCCCGGTGTTTCCGGGCTCGGTCGCCATCCTCATCTCTGACATCGATGTGAGGGGCAAGAGGCTGAGACGCAGGTCACAGCATCAGGCGGACCGCACCGCCGGTTCCGGGTCCGGAACCGGGTCCGGAACCGGGTCCGGGTCCGGGTCCGGGGACAGCTTCGCCCGGTGCCGGCTGTTGGCCGCGATCAGCACGTCGAGTGCGTCCCGGGTCTGGATCAGGTGCGCGATGTCGGCGTCGATCCGGTCGCGCTCGCGCACCATCGCCGTGTACGTCTCCTCGGCGACGTCCAGGTCGTCCGGGACGTCCACGCAGGGCAGCACCGTGGCGATCACCCGGCTGGACATCCCCGCGTCGAACAACTGCCGGATGAGCGACACGCGCTGGACCGCGGCCTCGGCATAGTGACGCTGCCCCGCGTCGGAGCGTGAACTGGCCAGCAGGCCCTGCTCCTCGTAGTAGCGCAGTGAGCGCGGACTCACGCCCGTGCGCCTGGACAGCTCGCCTATCCGCATTTCTCAGAGCCTACGCCGCGTGCTGCGGACACCCCACAGAACCGGGCTGCACGGATCCGCCCGCACGGAACCGACCGCTTGGAATGCATGGGAACCCCCTCCAACCGAGCGGTGTACCAGAAGTGACAGGCGGCTCGCGCCAGGAGCCGCACGGGCTTCGACCAGCCACGAGGGGGACCGACATGCACCACTTCAAGGACGGCGTACGACGGCTGACGGCGGCGGCCGCCGCGCTGACCGCGACGCTGGCCCTGATCGTCTGGGCCGCGTCACCCGCCTCCGCCGGAGGCCCGACGAGCGTCCTGGTGGTCTCACCGGAGAGCCAGGAGACGGCGTCGGCGTACTGCACCGACACGGCGTACAGCGAGCTGGAGCGGCTGCTCGGCCCGGTGGGCAGGGGCTCCCGCGAAAGGCCCCCGGAGGCGGTGTCGGCCTCGGCACGGCAGTTCAACGTGACCTGGCTGGTGCACGACGTGACACCGTGGCGGGTGGACCGGGTGTTCATGGCGGACGCGGGCCAGGACGCGTGGATACACACGGCGGAGCGGTTCAACGAGTCGCCGAACGGCCTCTGGCACCGCGCCCAGGACCCGGCGCACCTGTACAAGCTGCTGTACTCGCTGGGCGTGATGGGCGAGAGGACGAGCGCCGTGCCGGCGCCGGGGATCTACCCGGCGCCGTGGGAGACGGAGCAGGCCGCGCCCGGGGAGGATCGGGCCGCGGATGCGGCGGTCTCCAAGACCCGTGCCGTGGCGGCGACGGACGACGACGGCACCGACTGGTGGTGGGCGGCACCGGGCCTGGCGGCGGGAGCCGTCCTGGCCCTGGTGCTGCGCCCGTACGCGCTCCGGGGAGCGGCCGCCGTGCGCGACCGCAGGAACCGGGGGGACGACGGCCCCCGCCAACAGCTGCTGGACATATGACCGAGGCGGCTGGAGGCGCCCCCGGCCGACCGGGGCGCCTCCAGCCACCAGGGCGGCCTCAGCCCAGGTCGATCTCCGGGTACAGCGGGAAGCCCGCGACCAGATCGGTGGCCCGGCGGGAGATCTCGTCGGCGACCTTCTCGTCGAGGACGTGCGACGCCTTGGACGGCGCACCGGACTTGGTGGTGCCGGGCTCCGTGGTGGTGAGGACGCGGTCGATGAGACCGGCGACCTCGTCCATCTCCGCCGTCCCGAGCCCGCGGGTCGTGAGCGCCGGCGTGCCGATGCGGATGCCGGAGGTGTACCAGGCGCCGTTGGGGTCGGCCGGGATGGCGTTGCGGTTGGTGACGATGCCCGAGTCGAGGAGGGCCGCCTCGGCCTGGCGGCCGGTGAGACCGTAGGAGGTGGCGACGTCGATCAGGTTGAGGTGGTTGTCGGTGCCGCCGGTGACCAGGGTGGCGCCGCGGCGCATCAGACCTTCGGCGAGGGCGCGGGAGTTGTCGACGATGCGCCGGGCGTAGTCCTGGAATGCGGGCCGGCGGGCCTCGGCGAGGGCGACGGCCTTGGCGGCCATGACGTGCGGGAGCGGGCCGCCGAGGACCATCGGGCAGCCGCGGTCGACCTGGTCCTTGAGGGAGTCGTCGCACAGCACCATGCCGCCGCGCGGGCCGCGCAGCGACTTGTGCGTGGTGGTGGTGACGATCTGGGCGTGCGGGACCGGGTCGAAGTCGCCGGTGAGTACCTTGCCGGCGACGAGGCCCGCGAAGTGCGCCATGTCGACCATGAGGGTGGCGCCGACCTCGTCGGCGATCTCCCGCATGATCCGGAAGTTCACGAGACGGGGGTAGGCGGAGTAGCCGGCGACGATGATCAGCGGCTTGAACGCGCGGGCGGTGGCGCGCAGCGCCTCGTAGTCGATCAGGCCGGTGGCCGGGTCGGTGCCGTAGGACCGCTGGTCGAACATCTTGCCGGAGATGTTGGGGCGGAAGCCGTGGGTGAGGTGGCCGCCG
>MUNG01000121.1:0-406 GCA_002154585.1 Streptomyces pseudogriseolus | reverse complement strand
CGACCGTGTCGACGTTGCGGCAGCCGGCGTAGAAGCGGCGGCCGACGGTGCCCTCGGCGTACTTGTCGCTGAACCAGTTGCCCATCGCCAGCAGGGTGGCCGGGGAGGCGTAGTTCTCGGAGGCGATCAGCTTGAGCATCTCGCGCTGGTCGGCGACCTCCTGCCCGATCGCGTCGGCGACGCGCGGCTCGACGGCGCGGATCACGTCGAGGGCGGAGCGGAAGGCGGTGGACTCGGGGGTGAGCGGCTGCTCGGCAGACATGGGGACCTCCGGACGTAGCGTTCAGCGTTCACGGTACGGATGGCCCAGGCGCACGGCACGTTGCTCTCGGGCCGCTCCCCGATGGTTGGTCCCATCCCAGCGCGCCAGTCACGGCCCGCGGGCCAGGTTACCGGGTGGGCGGGG
>MUNG01000120.1:7217-7383 GCA_002154585.1 Streptomyces pseudogriseolus | reverse complement strand
CCGAGGGCGTGGAGGTGCCGGACGTGATGCTGCGCTCCATCGCCGCCGTGGCCGCCTGGAAGCTCGGGCCCTCCGGCACCGACCCGCGGTCCGACGTACGGCTGGTCTCCAGCAACGGCGGCAGCCGCTACGCGGCCGGCGCCACCGCCGTCCTGCCCGCCGTCGC
>MUNG01000120.1:0-7211 GCA_002154585.1 Streptomyces pseudogriseolus | reverse complement strand
GGCCCGCCTCCAGGGCCGCGACGCCGGAACCGGCCCCGGCCGGGACACCGGCACCGACACACAGCGCGTCACTGTGGAAGACGACGCACGGAACGAAGAGCTGAGCCCATGAGCGACACCCCTGACCGAAGTATCACCTGGGCGGACACCCTGCGCCGCCCCTGGACCGCACTGGTCGCCGCGGCGGCCGTCGTCCTCGGCCCGGCGGCCTCCACGGCCTCCGCCCTCATGCAGGCCAACGCGGCCCCCCTGCGCCAGACGCCGAGCCCCCACCGGCGCCTGTGACCGGCGCCCGGCGCCCGCGCCCCGCGGCTCACTCCCCGCGGAACCTCTCCCACAGCCGCGGGTAGCGCGCGGCGAGCAGCGCCTCGTCCTCGAGGTCGAGCGGCGTGCCCTCCGGCTCCGCGGGAGCCGGAGGGAGGCCGAGGCCGGGCATCACCACACCGGTGAGCTGCTCGTACGCCTCGTCGGCCGCGTACCCGAGATCCTCCCCGTCCCCGTCGATCTCCTCGTCGAAGTCGTCGAGCAGCTCGGCGAGCGTGTCCGGGTCGTGCAGCGCGCCCTCGAACACCTCACGCCCCTGGCCGATGAGCCAGCACCGGAAGAAATCGAAGGCGTCGTCGCTGGCCCCGTCCAGCAGCACCCACGCGGCGCCCCACAGGTCCCAGCGGTACGCGCGCTGGTAGCGCGCCTCGAAGTGACGGGCGAAGTCCAGCACGGCCTCGGGGTCCAGCAGCACGAGCCGATCCACGAGCAGATCGGCCTGCTCCTCGGGATCCCCGTCGGCATCCACCCGAGCCCCGTCCACCAACGCCCAGAACTCCGTCTCGTCCATCACAGGACCCAGCATCCGTCAGGCACCCCTTCAGGGTCGCGGGGAACTGCGCAAACGGGGGTCCGGGGGCGAAGCCCCCGAGGAAGGGAAGGGGCGGAGGGGGCGAACAAACCCCAGGCGTCCCCCTCACCCCCGCCGGTACAACCGCACCAGCCTCTCAGCCTCGGCGGCGAAGAACTCCCGCAACGACACCGGCTCCACCACCTCCACCTCCGCCCCCAGCCCGGACAACTGCGTCCGGGCCACCTCCTCCGACTCCACCGGCAGCGTCACGGCGACCCACTCCCCGGCCCCGGGCTCCGCCACCCCCTCCAACGCCTCCCGCGCCGACACCGCGTCCACCACGTGCGGCAGCCTCCGCATCCCCTCCGCCGTCAGCCGCAGCACCACCTCCGCCCGCAGCAGCGACCGGGCGAACTGCTCCGCCCGCTCCTCCCAGAACGCGGGCAGCTCGAAGTCCTCCGCCCGCTCGAACCGCTCCTCCCGCGGCTCCACCGCCGTGAACCGGTCGATCCGGTACACCCGGAAGGAGTCCCGCCCCGCGACCCGCGCGCACAGGTACCAGACGCCCGCCTTCAGCACGAGCCCGTACGGCTCCAGCTCCCGCTCCACCTCGTGCCGGCTCTCGCCCGCCCCGCGCCGGTAGCGGGCGGTGATCCGCCGGTCGTCCCACACCGCGTCCGCCACGGCCGGCAGCAGCTCCGGGGTCTGCGGCTCACGGAACCAGTTCGGCGCGTCGAGATGGAACCGCTGCGCCGCCGTCCGCGAGGCGTCCCGCAGCGACGGCAGCAGCGCGGCCGACACCTTCAGCCGGGCCGCCGAGGCCGCGTCCTCCAGGCCCATCTCGCGCAGCGCGCCCGGCACCCCGGACAGGAACAGCGCCTCCGCCTCGCTGCGGGCCAGCCCCGTCAGCCGGGTCCGGTAGCCGCCGATCAGCCGGTAGCCCCCGATCCGCCCCCGGTCCGCGTACACGGGCACGCCCGCCTCGGACAGCGCCTGGGCGTCACGGGTGACCGTACGCTCCGACACCTCCAGCTCCTGGGCCAGTTCGGCGGCGGTCATGGAGGGCCGGGACTGCAACAGCAGCACCATCTTGATCAACCGGGCAGCACGCATGCGCCCATCATGCAAGAGGCCCCCGCCGCCACGCGCACACGCGTGACGACGGGGGCCTCCCGCGTAACTCGGGCCTTACAGCCCGTACTTCTCCCGGGCCTCCTTCACCGCGGTGGCCTTCACCTCGCCGCGGCGGGCGAGCTGGGCCAGGGCGGCGACGACGATGGACTCGGCGTCCACGCCGAAGTGGCGGCGGGCCGCCTCACGGGTGTCCGACAGACCGAAGCCGTCGGCGCCCAGCGAGGTGTAGTCCTGCTCGACCCACTGCGCGATCTGGTCCGGGACCTGGCGCATGTAGTCGGACACCGCCAGCACCGGGCCCTCGGCGCCCTGGAGCGCGCGCCGTACGTACGGCACCCGGTCCTCGCCGCGCAGCAGGGCCTCGTCGGCCTCCATCGCGTCGCGCCGCAGCTCGGTCCAGGAGGTGGCGGACCACACGTCGGCGGCCACGCCCCACTCCTCGGCGAGCAGCTGCTGCGCCTTCAGCGCCCAGTGGATCGCCGTGCCGGAGCCCAGCAGCTGCATGCGCGGGGCGTTCGCGGCGGGGGACAGGCCCGCCGACTCCGCCGTGTTGAAGCGGTACAGGCCCTTGACGATGCCCTCGTCGACACCGGCCGCCTGCGGCTTCGCGGGCTGCGGCAGCGGCTCGTTGTAGACCGTCAGGTAGTAGAAGACGTTCTGGTCCTCGTCCGGCCAGGCCTCGCCGAACATCCGGCGCAGACCCTCCTTCACGATGACCGCGATCTCGTACGCGAACGCCGGGTCGTACGTCAGGGCGGCCGGGTTGGTCGCCGCGATGACGGGGGAGTGGCCGTCGGCGTGCTGGAGGCCCTCACCGGTCAGCGTGGTGCGGCCCGCGGTGGCGCCGACCAGGAAGCCGCGGCCGAGCTGGTCGCCGAGCTGCCACATCTGGTCGCCGGTGCGCTGCCAGCCGAACATCGAGTAGTAGATGTAGAACGGGATCATCGTCTCGCCGTGCGTCGAGTACGACGTCGACGCGGCGATGAACTCCGCCATGGCGCCGGCCTCGGTGATCCCCTCGTTGAAGATCTGGCCGTTCTTGGCTTCCTTGTAGTACATCAGCTGGTCGCGGTCGACCGGCTCGTACGTCTGTCCCATCGGCGAGTAGATGCCGAGGGACGGGAAGAGGCTCTCCATGCCGAAGGTGCGCGCCTCGTCGGGGACGATCGGCACCCAGCGCTTGCCCGTCTCCTTGTCGCGGACCAGGTCCTTGACCAGGCGGACGAACGCCATCGTGGTGGCCACGTTCTGCGAGCCGGAGCCCTTGTCGAAGGCGGCGAACGCCTTGTCGGCGGGCTGCGGCAGCGGCGCGACCGGGTGCACGCGGCGGGCCGGGGCCGGACCGCCGAGGGCGGCGCGGCGCTCCTGGAGGTAGCGGACCTCGGGGGAGTCGGCGCCCGGGTGCGCGTAGGGCACCACGCCGTCGACGAACGCCGAGTCCGCGATCGGCAGCTCCAGGCGGTCGCGCATCGCCTTGAACTCGTCCACCGTCAGCTTCTTCATCTGGTGGTTGGCGTTCTTCGAGGCGAAGCCCTCACCGAGGGTGTGGCCCTTGACGGTCTGCGCCAGGATCACCGTCGGCGCGCCCTTGTGGGACAGCGCGGCCTTGTACGCGGCGTAGACCTTGCGGGACTCGTGGCCGCCGCGCGAGAAGTGGAAGCACTCGAGGATCTTGTCGTCGCTCAGCAGCTTCGCCATCTCGACGAGCGCCGGGTCCTTGCCGAAGAAGTCCTCGCGGATGTAGGCGGCGTCACGCGTCTGGTACGTCTGCACCTGCGCGTCCGGCACCTCGCGGAGGCGTCGTACGAGGGCGCCGGTGGTGTCGAGCTGGAACAGCTCGTCCCACGCCGTGCCCCACAGGGTCTTGATCACGTTCCAGCCGGCGCCGCGGAACTGGGCCTCCAGCTCCTGCACGATCTTGAAGTTGGCGCGGACCGGGCCGTCGAGGCGCTGCAGGTTGCAGTTGATGACGAAGGTCAGGTTGTCCAGCTGCTCGCGGGCGGCGAGGGTGAGCGCGGTCGTCGACTCGGGCTCGTCCATCTCGCCGTCGCCGAGGAACGCCCACACGTGGGAGTCGGAGACGTCCTTGATACCGCGGCTGGTCAGGTAGCGGTTGAAGCGCGCCTGGTAGATCGCGGAGATCGGGCCGAGGCCCATCGACACGGTGGGGAACTCCCACAGCCAGGGCAGGCGCCGCGGGTGCGGGTAGGACGGCAGGCCGTTGCCGCCCGCCTCACGGCGGAAGTTGTCCAGCTGCTCCTCGCTGATCCGGCCGTCGAGGAACGCGCGGGCGTAGATGCCGGGGGAGGCGTGGCCCTGGATGTAGAGCTGGTCGCCGGAGCCGTCCCCCTCCTTGCCGCGGAAGAAGTGGTTGAAGCCGGTCTCGTAGAGCCACGCGGCCGAGGCGAAGGTGGCGATGTGGCCGCCCACGCCGTACTTGCTGCCGCGGGTCACCATCGCCGCCGCGTTCCACCGGTTCCAGGCGGTGATGCGCTGCTCCATCGCCTCGTCACCGTCCACGGCGGGCTCGGCCGCGGTGGGGATGGTGTTGACGTAGTCGGTCTCGAGCAGCTTGGGCAGCGCGACGCCGGCGCCCTCGGCACGCTCCAGCGTGCGCCGCATCAGGTACGCGGCACGGTGCGGCCCGGCCGCCGCGGCAACGGCGTCCAGGGAGGCCTGCCACTCGGCGGTCTCCTCGGGGTCGCGGTCCGGGAGCTGGTCGAGCTCGCTCGGCTGGATGGCGTTGGGGTCGGTCATGTCGCCGCCTTCCTCAGTCGAAGGGGGTGCCCTCAGAAGGGTTCGGGGGTGCCCTTGGTCTTTGGCAGGACAGGGCTGCGGACTTCGGTGGAAGTCCGCAGGCGACAATAACTCCGTGATCGATGATCGATCAAAGGGTTGAGGGGCAAAATTCCTTGATCCGGAGAAAGTCGGCACGGGGTGCCTCCGGCGGTGGCACGCGGTGACGGTGTTTTCGCGCGTTCGCGCAGGTGAGGAGGGCTGCGCCCCGACGAGCGACCGCGGGCCGGTGGGGGCTGATCGCGCAGTTCCCCGCGCCCCTTCAGGGGCGCGGGGCTGTACCCGATATGCGGCTACCGCCGCGTGGGCGCAATGGGGGTCCGGGGGCGCAGCCCCCGGGACGGGACGGGAAGGGGCGGCGGGGGCAAACCCCTCAGGCCCGCGGCGCGCACCCCAGCACATGCGACTTCACCAGCTCCGCGATCCGCGGATCCCGCCGCCGAAAAGCCGCGACCAGCTCCTCGTGCTCCTCCGCATAGGACTGCTGCACGGTACCGAGCCACCGTATCGACAGCGCGGTGAACACCTCGATCCCCAGCCCCTCCCACGTGTGCAGCAGCACGGAATTGCCCGCCGCCCGCACCAGCTCCCGGTGAAACCCCACCGTGTGCCGCACCTGCCCCGTCCCGTCCGACAGCCGGTCGGCCTCGTACAGCGCCGCCACATGCGGCTCCAGCGCCGAGCAGTCCTCCGCCAGCCGCTCCGCCGCCAGCTCCGCCGCGATCGCCTCCAGACCGGCCCGGACCGGGTAGCTCTCCTCCAGGTCGGCCGCCGTCAGGTTCCGCACCCGCACGCCCTTGTTCGGCGCCGACTCGATCAGCCGCAGCGACTCCAGCTCGCGCAGCGCCTCCCGCACGGGCGTCTGGCTGACCTCCAGCTCGGTCGCGATGCGCCGCTCGACGATCCGCTCGCCCGGCTTCCAGCGCCCGCTGATGATCCCTTCCAGGATGTGCTCGCGGATCTGTTCGCGCAGCGAGTGGACGACGGGCGCGGTCATGACGGGCTCCTTAGCGGGGCCCGCGGGCCCCCGGGGGGCTTTGACGAATAGACAATACGGCCGTCGGCCCGCCCGGGTAGGGCGCGTGGGGGCGCTTTCCCCCAGGTGAGACGAGACTTACACGCCCCATGTGACGGTGCCCCCGTCCGGAAATCACGAGGACTTCCGGACGGGGGCACCGAAGGACCGGATCAGCGGCCCGGAGTCACCACTCCGTCGACGGACCGGATCACAGACCGAGCTCGACCTCGAACTCGCCCGCCTCCAGGATCGCCTTGACCGCGGTCAGGTAACGGGCCGCGTCGGCGCCGTCCACCAGACGGTGGTCGTAGGAGAGGGTCAGGTACGTCATGTCGCGGACGCCGATGACCGTACCCTCCTCGGTCTCGATGACGGCCGGACGCTTGACCGTGGCACCGATGCCGAGGATCGCGACCTGGCCCGGCGGCACGATGATCGTGTCGAAGAGCGCACCGCGCGAACCGGTGTTGGAGATGGTGAAGGTCGCGCCGGACAGCTCGTCCGGGGTGATCTTGTTGCCGCGGACCTTGCCCGCCAGCTCCGCCGTGGCCTTGGCGATACCGGCGATGTTGAGACCGCCGGCGTTCTTGATGACCGGGGTCATCAGGCCCTTCTCGGAGTCCACCGCGATACCGATGTTCTCGGTGTCGAAGTAGGTGATGGTCCCCTCGGCCTCGTTGATCTTGGCGTTGATGACCGGGTGGGCCTTCAGCGCCTGGGCCGCCGCCTTGACGAAGAACGGCATCGGGGAGAGCTTGACGCCCTCGCGGGCCGCGAACGCGTCCTTGGCCCGGGCGCGCAGCTTCATCAGACGGGTGACGTCGACCTCGACGACCGAGGACAGCTGGGCCTGCTCGTGCAGGGCCTTGACCATGTTGTCGCCGATGACCTTGCGGATCCGCGGCATCTTCACGGTCTGGCCGCGCAGCGGGGACGCCTCCAGCACCGGGGCCTTCTTCGAGGCGGCCGGAGCGGCGGCGGCCGGGGCCGGGGCAGCGGCGGCGGCCTTCGCGGCCTCGGCGGCGGCGATGACGTCCTGCTTGCGGATACGCCCGCCGACGCCGGTGCCCTTGACGGTGGACAGGTCGACGCCGTTCTCGGCGGCGAGCTTGCGCACCAGCGGGGTCACGTAGGCGCCGTCGTCCGTGGCCTGCGCGGCGGCCGGGGCCGGAGCCGCGGGAGCCTGCGGGGCCGGGGCGGCCGGAGCCGGAGCGGCGCCGGCCTCACCGATGACGGCGAGCTTGGCGCCGACCTCGGCGGTCTCGTCCTCGCCGACCACGATCTCCAGCAGGGTGCCGGACGCGGGGGCGGGGATCTCGGTGTCGACCTTGTCGGTGGACACCTCGAGCAGCGGCTCGTCGGCCTCGACGGTGTCGCCCACCGACTTCAGCCAGCGGGTGACGGTGCCCTCGGTGACGGACTCGC
>MUNG01000012.1:304-18330 GCA_002154585.1 Streptomyces pseudogriseolus | reverse complement strand
CCACCCCCCATTCCTTCCGTCCCTCCCGGGGCGTGATGCGACGTGTTCCACCGATCCCTGAGAGAGACGACCGTGACCGCAACACAGCCGCCCGACGCGGCGCCGCCCACCGCCATGACCAACCGGCAGATACTCCAGGCCATGTCCGGGCTGATGGCCGGCATGTTCGTGGCGATCCTGGCCGGCACCGTCGTGGCCAACGCGCTGCCGACGATCATCGCCGACCTGGGCGCGAGCCAGTCCGCCTACACCTGGGTCGTCACCGCGGAACTGCTGGCCATGACGGCGACCGTGCCGCTGTGGGGCAAGCTGTCCGACCTGTTCGACAAGAAGCTGCTGCTCCAGCTGTCGCTGGGCATGTTCGTCGTGGGCTCGCTCCTGGCGGGCCTCTCCCAGGGTGTCGAACTGCTCATCTTCAGCCGTGTCGTGCAGGGCATCGGCGCGGGAGGTCTGACCGCGCTCGCCCAGGTCGTCATGGCGGCGATCATCCCGCCCCGCCGGCTCGGCAAGTACGCGGGCATCTTCGGCGCCGTGTTCGCCATCGGCACCGTCGCCGGGCCGCTGGTCGGCGGCGTGCTGGTGGACACCTCCTGGCTGGGCTGGCGCTGGTGCTTCTTCATCGGCGTGCCGTTCGCGCTGCTCGCCATCGCGCTGCTCCAGCGCACCCTGCGCCTCCCGGCGGTGGCCCGCCGCGAAGTGAAGATCGACTTCCTGGGCGCCTTCCTCATCGTGGCCGGCGTCTGCGCCCTGCTGATCTGGGTGACCCTGGCGGGCAACGAGTTCGACTGGGCCTCCTGGCAGACCGCCGCGCTCACCGGCGCCGGAGCGCTGCTGCTGGTCGCCGCCGTGTTCGTCGAGTCGCGGACGGCCGAACCGGTCATCCCGCTGGGCATCTTCCGCAACCGCACCGTCGCCCTCACCACCGTCGCCAGCCTGCTGGTCGGTGTCGCCATGTTCGGCGGCACGGTGTTCCTGTCGCAGTACTTCCAGGTGTCCCTCGGCAAGTCGCCCACCGTGGCCGGTCTGATGAGCCTGCCGATGATCTTCGGTCTGCTGGTGTCGTCGACCGTCGCCGGCCAGGTCATCAGCAGGACGGGTGTGTGGAAGCGCTACCTGGTGACGGGTGCGGTCGTCATGACCGTCGGCCTCGGGCTGCTGTCCACCATCGACGCGGACACTCCCTTCACGCTGCTCAGCGTCTACATGGCGGTGCTCGGCATCGGCGTCGGCATGCTGATGCAGAACCTGGTGCTGGCCGCGCAGAACGACGTGCCGGCCGGTGAGCTGGGCGCCGCCACGTCCGTGCTGTCCTTCTTCCGCAGCATGGGCGGCACCATCGGCACCAGTGTCCTGGGCGCCATCCTCGCGAGCCGGGTCGCGGCCGAGATGACCAAGGGCTTCGACGCCGCGGGCATCCCCGCGGGCGGCGACGGCGGCGGGGAGAGCCGCGTGCCCGACATGAGCACCCTGCCCGAGCCGGTGCGGAACATCGTCGAGCACGCCTACGGCGTCGCCACCGCCGACCTGTTCCTCGTCGCCACGCCGTGCGCGCTGCTGGCGCTGCTCACCGTGGTGTTCATCAAGGAGAAGCCGCTGAAGACGACCAGCGGCATGGAGCGCCTCGCCGAGGAGTCCGGCGCCGTGAAGGACACGGACAAGACCGTCGTCGGCGGCTGAACCGTTTCTCCCGCGCCGACGAGCGCCCCACGGCCCGTACGGCCGTGGGGCGCTCGTCGTGTTTCCGGCGGGGCGCCCTACTGACCGCCCAGTCCCGTCGTCGCCACCGACTTCACGATGTGACGCTGGAAGAAGACGAACACCAGCACCAGGGGCAGCGCGGCCAGCACCGAGGACGCCATTGTCTGGGCGTAGTTGACGCCGTAGGCGTCCTTCACCGCGGTGATGCCGACCGGCAGGGTCATCAGGGCCGGGTCGGAGGTGGACACGAACGGC
This sequence comes from Streptomyces pseudogriseolus, assembly GCA_002154585.1. Lineage (GTDB taxonomy): Bacteria > Actinomycetota > Actinomycetes > Streptomycetales > Streptomycetaceae > Streptomyces > Streptomyces pseudogriseolus. Next base: position 16,377 of record MUNG01000012.1, on the reverse strand, counting down.
CACAGGAAGTTGTTCCACGCCCCGATGAACACGAAGATCGCCACCGCGGCGAGCATGGGACGCGACAGCGGCAGCATCACGGACCAGAAGATCCGCGCGTGGCCGGCGCCGTCGAGCCGGGCGGCCTCCTCCAGTTCGCGCGGGAGGGTGTCGAAGTGCTTCTTCAGGATGAACACCATGACCGGGGCGACGGTCTGCGGCAGGATCACCGCCGCGTACGTGTCGACCAGGTCGAGGGTCAGCATCTGCCGGAACCACGGCACGATCAGCATCTGCGGCGGCACCAGGACCGACGCGACGGTGAGCGCGAACAGGACGCGGCGCCCCCGGAACACCGTGCGGGAGAAGGCGTAGCCGGCGGCCGCCGACACGGCGACCGTGACGACGGTGACGGCCGCGGAGACGAAGACGCCGTTCCACATCCACAGCGGCAGGTCGCCGCGCTCGATCACGGTGCGGAAGCCGTCGAGGGTGAAGCCGGCCTGCGGCCAGATCCAGTGCACCGGGTCGCTGGCGTCCTGCTCGGACTTGAACGCCGTGAACACCGCCCACGCCATCGGCAGCAGCCAGACGACGGCGAGCACCGCGAGGGCGGCCAGCGCCAGGGAGCGTGCGGTGCGGCTCGCGCCGAGGGTGAGGTTCGGGCCCAGCTGAACGCCCCTCCGCGCGCGACGGGCGGCCGGGAGCGGGGAGACCGTGGGGCGCGCGGGCCGTGTCCGGAGGTCTGCGGAGGTCATGTCACTTCTCCCGGCGGCGGAAGGCGGCGAACTGCGCCGCGGAGCCGAGGACGACGAGGGCGAAGAAGACGTAGCTGATGGCGGAGGCGTAGCCGAGCCGGTAGCCGGTGAAGCCCACGTCGTAGAGGTACTCGGCGACGGGGCGGGTGGAGCCGTCGGGTCCGCCCTTGGTCAGCAGGTACACCTGGTCGAAGACCTTCAGCGAGGCGAGGATCTGGAGCACGGTGACCACGCCGGTGATCCGGCGCAGCTGGGGCAGGGTGACATGCCGGAGCCGCCGCCAGGCGCCCGCCCCGTCCAGGGCCGCCGCCTCGTAGAGGTGGTCGGGGACCGCCTGGAGCGCGGCCAGGAACAGCAGGAAGTTGAAGCCGACGGTCCACCACAGGGTGGCGATGACGACGGCGTAGAGGGCGACGTCCTTGTCGCTCAGCCAGGAGAAGCCGTCGAGCCCAGCCGCCTGGAGCAGGTGGTTGCAGAGCCCGAGGTCCGGCTGGTGGAGCCAGCCCCACAGCAGGCCGATGACGCCGACGGGCAGCAGGTACGGGGCGAAGAACGCCAGCCGCCACACCCACTGGCCCGGGAGACCGGTGTGCACCAGCAGCGCCATGCCGAGGGCGACGGCCACCAGGGGCACGGTGGACACCGCGGTGAACCACACGGTGTTGCCGACCGCCCGCCACATCTCGGCGTCGCCGAGGGCCTCCGCGTAGTTGTCGAGGCCGACGAAGGACGGCTCGTGCGCGGAGAGCGAGGTGTCGGTGAGGCTCATCCACGCGCCCTGGACCAGCGGCCACACCATGAACAGGGCGAACAGGACGAGGAACGGCAGGGCGAAGAGCAGGCCGGGCGGGACGAGCCGGCGCGCGGTCGCGCCGGGTCCGTACGGAGCCTTGTCAGCGTCCGGCCACGGCATGTATAACGTTGTAAAACTTGAGCCCAGCGGCTCGGCACACGGCTCGAGGTGACGGCTCCGCATCCGCACCGGCTACCGGGCCGGGCCGCTCACGAAGGGATTGCCGTGCGGGTCAGCCTCAAGGACGTCGCCGCGCACGCGGGGGTCTCCATCAAGACCGTCTCGAACGTGGTGAACAACTACCAGCACGTCACACCGGCCATGCGCGAGCGGGTCCAACGGTCCATCGACGCGCTGGGCTACCAGCCCAACCTCGCCGCGCGGCACCTGCGCAAGGGCCGTACGGGCATCATCGCGCTCGCGCTGCCCGAGCTCGGCAACCCGTACTTCGCCGAGCTGACCGCCTCCGTCATCGACGCGGCCTCCCAGCACGACTACATCGTGCTGCTCGACCACACCGGCGGCTCGCGCGACCAGGAGCTGCTGGTGAGCCAGGGCTTCCGTGCCCGGGTCATCGACGGGCTGATCCTCAGCCCCATCGAGCTGGAGGCCGGGGACCTGCGCGACCGCGACCAGGACGTGCCGCTGGTGCTGCTCGGCGAGCGGGACTTCGACCTGCCGTACGACCACATCGCGATCGACAACGTCGCCGCGGCCCGTGACGCCGTGCGGCACCTGATCGGGCTGGGGCGCCGGGAGGTGGCGTTCATCGGGGCGCGCCGGGACCGCAGCGAACCGGCCCAGCTGCGCGTCCGCGGCTGGCGCGAGGAGCTGACGACGGCGGGGCTGCCGGCCGACGAGGGGCTGGTCGCGGCCACCGACGGCTGGGGGCACGCCGACGGGGCGCGGGCCATGACCCACATCCTTGACAGCGGCCGCCGGCCGGACGCGGTGTTCGCCTACAACGACCCGATGGCGATCGGCGCGATGCGGGTGCTGCACGAGCGGGGGCTGAGGGTCCCCGACGACATCGCCGTGGTCGGCTTCGACGACGTGATCGAGGGCCGCTTCGGCGCGGTGACGCTCACGTCGGTGTCGCCGGACAAGGCCGCGATCGGCCGCCTGGCGGTGGAGTCGGTGCTGGCCCGGCTGGGCGACAGCGCCCCGGAGCCCCGCCGCATCTGGGCGGATTACCAACTGGTCGAGCGGGAGAGCACGTTGGGGCGTCCGGGCGCGGGCGCGTCCTGACGCCACGGGCGTGCCACGCCGGCAGCCCTTCCCGACTCGGCGGTCCCACTCGCGCTTTCGGGGCGTGGCCGCAGTACGCGCTTGCCGTCCGGGCGCACCTTCACGCGCCCCCGGTTCGCTTCGGCGCGCCCGCGCGCACCTCCCCCCTCCCACCTTGTGCGCGAGGGGTTTACAGCCTCCTTCCAACGATGTAAAACCTCTGTGGCGGCGCACCGGACGCCGTTGTGCACAGGGGGAGCAGTTCCGTCACGCGCGTCCTTTCGGCTCTCCAGTTCCCTTTCAGCGTCACCCGGATCGGGGTCACCATGCAGCGCACCACTCACCGTTCCCTTCTCCTCGCCCGTCCCGTGCTCGTGGCCTTGGCCGCCGCCGTGGCCCTCACCGCGACGTCCTGCGCCAAGTCGGAGGACGACGCGTCGGACGGCAAGAAGTCCACGGCCGCCGCCGACGCCGGCCAGAAGGTGGCAAAGCCGAAGCCGGGCAGCAAGACCTGCACCGTCGACGCCTACGGCGGCAAGAAGATCGATCTGAAGTCCGCCACGGTCGGCTTCTCCCAGTCGGAGAAGGAGGCCAACCCCTTCCGGATCGCCGAGACGCAGTCCATCAAGGACGAGGCGGCCAAGAGAGGCGTCAAGCTGCTCACCGCCAACGCCCAGTCGCAGTTCTCCAAGCAGATCAGCGACGTGCAGGACCTGCTCGCCAAGGGCGCCGACCTGCTCGTGATCGCCCCACTGAACTCCGACGGCTGGGACCCGGTGCTCCAGGCCGCCGCGGCCAAGCAGGTCCCGATCGTCACCATCGACCGGAAGATCAACGCCACCGCCTGCAAGGACTACGTGTCCTTCATCGCCTCCGACTTCGTCGAGCAGGGCCGCCGCGCCGCCGACCAGATGATCGAGGCCACCGGCGGCAAGGGCGAGGTCGCCATCCTGCTGGGCTCGGCGGGCAACAACGTCACCACCGAGCGCACCAAGGGCTTCAAGGAGCGCCTCGCCGAGAAGGCCCCGGACCTGAAGGTGGTCTTCGAGCAGACCGGTGACTTCACCCGCGAGAAGGGCCAGCAGGTCACCGAGCAGCTCATCCAGTCCAAGCCCGGCATCAAGGGCATCTACGCGGAGAACGACGAGATGGGCCTGGGCGCGGTGGCCGCGCTGAAGGGCGCGGGCAAGAAGGCCGGCGACATCAAGATCGTCACGGTGGACGGCACCCGCAACGCCGTCCAGGGCGTCGTGGACGGCTGGATCAGCGGCGTCATCGAGTCCAACCCGCGGTTCGGCCCGCTGGCGTTCCAGACGCTCGACGACTTCACCCAGGGCAAGGAAGTCCCCCAGGACATCATCATCCAGGACGGCGCCTACGACGACGGCAACGCCGAGCAGGACCTCGGCAAGGCCTACTGATCCCGTCGCGGGGGCCCGCATCGCGCCGGGCCCCCGGTCCGTCCCTCACCACCCTTTCCCATCCTGGAGGCACAGGTGGCTCCCCCCGCCGAAGTCCTCGCCGTCCGCGGACTGAGCAAGACGTTCCCCGGCGTCCGGGCCCTGGACGACGTGGACCTGACCCTGCACGCCGGTGAGGTCCACGCCCTGATCGGCGAGAACGGCGCCGGCAAGTCGACGCTCATCAAGCTCCTCACCGGGGTGTACCGGCCCGACGCCGGTGACATCGTTTTCCAGGGCCGTCCGGTCTCCTTCGCCACCCCTCTGGAGGCGCAGAAGGCCGGCATCTCGACGATCTACCAAGAGGTCAACCTCATCCCGCTGCTGAGCGTCGCCCGCAACCTGTTCCTGGGCCGCGAGCCGCGCAACCGCTTCGGTCTGCTGGACTTCGCCCGCATGAACCGCGAGGCGGAGGAGACGCTGCGCGGCTACGGCGTCCGGGTCGACGTGCGGCGGCCGCTGCGCAGCCTCGGCGTGGGCGCGCAGCAGATGGTCGCGCTGGCCCGGGCCGTGGCGAGCGAGGCGCGGATCGTCATCATGGACGAGCCGACCTCGTCGCTCGAACCGCGGGAGGTCGAGACGCTGTTCTCGGTCATCCGCCGGCTGCGCGACGAGGGCATCGCCGTCGTCTACGTCAGCCACCGCCTCGACGAGCTGTACGCCGTGTGCGACACGGTGACCGTGCTGCGCGACGGCCGCCGCGTCCACCACGGCAGGCTCGCCGACCTGGACCGGCTGTCCCTGGTGTCCACGATGCTGGGCCGGGAGCTGGGCGAGGTGCGGTCGGAGGGGCTGACGAAGTTCACCGGCGACCACCACGCCACCGACAGCCGGCCCGTGCTGGAGGCCACGGACCTGACGGTCCCCCACCAGCTGCACGGGGTGTCGGTCAGCATCCGGCCCGGCGAGGTCGTGGGCCTGGGCGGGCTGCTCGGGTCCGGGCGCACCGAGACGGCGAAGGCCATCTCGGGTGCGCTGCCGACGAGTTCCGGCCGGGTGACGGTGGCCGGGGTCCCCCTGCGCGGGGGTTCCACGCCGGCCGCCATCCGGGCCGGTGTGAGTCTGCTGCCGGAGGACCGCAAGAGCGAGGGCATCGTGCCCGGCCTGTCGGTCCGGGAGAACATCTCGCTGGCGGTCCTCCCCCGGCTGTCCCGCTTCGGGCTGGTGTCCGAGGCGCGCGTCGACAGCATCGTGAACACGTTCATCGAGCGGCTGCGCATCAAGGCGTCCTCGCCCCAGCAGAAGGTCGGCGAACTGTCCGGCGGCAACCAGCAGAAGGTGCTGCTCGCCCGCTGGCTGGCGATGAACCCGAAGGTGCTGCTGCTCGACGAGCCCACCCGGGGCATCGACGTCGGCGCCAAGGCCGAGGTGCAGAAGCTCGTGGACGAACTGGCCGCGGACGGCCTGGGCGTCCTGCTCATCTCCTCCGACCTGGAGGAACTGATCGAAGGGTCCGACCGCGTGGTCGTACTGAAGGACGGTGCCGTCGTCGGCGAACTGACCGGCGACGAGGTCACCGAGGACAAGCTGATGCGGACCATCGCCGGGGACACTCCGGAGCGGGACGCGGTCGGGGAGGCGGCCACCGATGGCTGAAGCCGCAGTGAAGACCGTCCCGCTGGACAAGGCGCGCGCCCTCCAGTGGCTGCAGACCTACGGCGTGTACGCGGGCGTGGCGCTGCTGCTGATCGTCAACATCGCCATCACCCCGCACTTCCTGTCCGCGGAGAACTTCCGCACCCAGGCCGTGCAGGTGGCGCCCGTCATCATCGTCGCGCTGGGCATGGCCCTGGTCATCGGCACCGAGGGCGTCGACCTGTCGGTCGGCGCGGTGATGGCGCTGGCCGCCTCGGTGACCGCCCTCTACCTGGGCTACGGCCTGGTGCCGGCGCTGCTCGTGGTGGCGGTGTTCGCCGCCGTGGTGGGGCTGGCGAACGGGGCGCTGGTGGCGCTGGTGGGGGTGCAGCCCATCGTGGCGACGCTCGCCCTCATGGTGGGCGGGCGGGGTGTGGCCCTGGTGCTGCTGCCGCAGCTGGAGGACCTGCGCAACCCGCAGCTCGCGTCGCTCGGTTCGGGCGACGTGCTGGGCATCCCGTACCTGATCCTGATCGCCGCCGTGCTGGCGCTGCTGGTCGCGTTCGTCGTGCGCCGCACCACCTTCGGACGGCAGCTCCTCGCCATCGGCGACAGCCGTCCCGCCGCGCAGCTCGCCGGCCTTCCGGTGCGCCGCGTGCTGATCCTGGTGTACGTGGTGTCCGCGCTGCTCGCCGCCGTGGCGGGCGTGCTCGCCACGGCCCGGCTCCAGGCCAGCGACCCGACGTCGCTGGGCAACCTGATGGAGCTGTCCGCCATCACCGCCGTCGTGGTCGGCGGCACGCCGCTGACCGGCGGCCGGGTCAACATCGCGGGGACGGTGGCGGGCGCGGTCCTCATCCAGCTGCTCACCGCCACCCTCATCAAGCACGATCTGCCGCCGTCGTGGACGCAGATCGCGCAGGCCGTAGTGATCGTGGCCGCTGTCTACGCGGCGCGGGGACGGGGGAAGCGATGACCGTCACGAAGACGCAGGCGCCGGCGGTCGTGGACGACGGCACGCGGGCGGCGGGCGACGGGCCCGTGGGGTCGGCGCGGTCGGAGCGGCTGAGCGCCCTGGTGCAGCAGCACGGCGCGCTGGCGGTGCTGGTGATCGTCTCCCTGGTGGCGACGTTCAGCTTCGACTCGTTCGCGACCGGCGACAACGTCAGCAACATGGCGACGAGTTCGGCGTTCCTGGCGATCGTCGCGCTCGGCATGACGTTCGTGATCATCACCGGCGGCATCGACCTGTCGGTGGGCTCGCTGTTCGCGCTCGGCGGGGTGCTGGCCGCGTGGGGTTCCCGGCACGGGACGCTGGTGGCCCTGCTGCTGCCGCTGGTGGTGTGCGGGGCGATCGGCGTGGTCAACGGGCTGCTGGTGGCACGGTCGCGGCTCGCGCCGTTCATCGTCACCCTGGCGGCCATGCTGGGCGCCCGGGGCCTGATGCTGGCGATCACCGACGAGGGCGCCGACACCTACCTCATCGGCAAGGGCTCGTTCCTGGCCGAGCTGGGGCAGGGCAGCACGCTCGGCCTGGGCAACCCCGTGTGGATCATGCTGGCGCTGTTCGTCGCCGGGGCGGTCGTGCTGCGCCGCACCCGGTTCGGGCAGCACGTCTACGCGGTCGGCGGCAACGAGGACGCGGCTGCGCTGATGGGCGCGCCGGTGGCCCGTACGAAGATCCTCGTCTACACGCTGTCCGGGGTACTGGCCGGTCTCGCCGGTGCGCTGAACGCCGCGTGGCTCGCCTCCGGGGTGACGATCCTCGGCAACGGCATGGAGCTGGAGGCCATCTCCGCCGTGGTCATCGGCGGCACCCTGCTCACCGGCGGACTCGGCTACGTCAGCGGGTCGCTCGTCGGGGTGCTGCTGCTGAAGGTGATCCAGAACGTGATCAACCAGATCGGCTCCCTCGACTCCTCCTACCAGCAGGTCGTCAGCGGCGCCTTCCTGGCCGTGGTCGTCGTCGCCCAGACGTGGCTGGGCCGCCGACGGCAACTGATGTAGACCCCGGACGCGGCGGCGGGACGCCCTGGCTCCCGCCGCCGCGTCCGGTACGGCGGTCGGTCACGCTCGCGCGCAGCCGGCCGCTTCTCGCACGCGCACGTCTCCCACCCCCACTTCCCGAGGAGTGACGATGCGTAGAACACCCGCACCCGTACCACCCGCCGCCCGCCCGAGACGGCGGTGGACGGCGACCGTCCTGGCGGTGCTGGCCCTGCTGGCCGGCACCGCCCTCACCGTTCCCGGCGCCGCCACCGCGGCGCCGGCGGCGTGGACGCCCAAGCCCGCGCCGATGACCACCCCGTGGACGAACCAGGTCCCCGTCGACAACCCGCTGCCGGAGTACCCCCGCCCGCAGCTCACCCGCCCCGACTGGGCGAACCTGAACGGCATCTGGGACTTCGCCGTGACCTCGGCGAACGCCGGCCGGCCCGCCACGTTCCCGGGGCAGATCCGGGTGCCGTTCGTCGCCGAGTCGGCGCTCTCCGGCATCCAGCGCCGTGTCACCCAGGACGACAGGCTGTGGTACCGGCGCACCTTCACCGTCCCCGCGGGCTGGGACGGCCGGCGTGTCCAGCTGCACTTCGGCGCGGTCGACTGGCGCACCACCGTCTGGGTCAACGACCGCCAGGCGGGCGCCGTCCACGACGGCGGGTACGACTCCTTCTCGTACGACATCACCGACCTGCTGAACCGGGGCGGCGTCAACACGATCGTCGTCTCCGTGTGGGACCCCACCCAGACGGGCAGCCAGGCGGTCGGCAAGCAGCGGCTGAACGACGTCACCCCGCACCCGGGCGGCGGCATCTTCTACACGGCCGCCTCCGGCATCTGGCAGACGGTGTGGCTCGAGCCCACGGCGGCGGCCCACGTCACCCGCCTCGACATGGTGCCCGACCTGACGAACAACCGGCTCAAGGTCACCGTGCGCGGCGCCGGGACGAGCGGGCACCAGGCCCGCGTGACCGTCTCCGCCGGCGGCGCCACGGTCGGCACGGCCACCGGTCCGGTCGGCACGGAGTTCACCGTCCCGGTCCCGAACGCCCACCGGTGGACGCCCGACGACCCGTTCCTCTACGACGTGCGCGCCGACCTGCTGTCCGGCGCCACCACGGTCGACTCCGTGGGCGGCTACACCGGCATGCGCAGCATCGGTATCGCCCGGGTGGACGGTGTGCCGCGGCCCGTGCTGAACGGGCAGTTCGTGTTCCAGACGGGCACCCTGGACCAGGGTTACTGGCCGGACGGCATCTACACCGCGCCGACCGACGCGGCCCTGCGGTTCGACCTGCAGAAGCACAAGGACCTCGGCTTCAACATGGTGCGCAAGCACATCAAGGTGGAGCCGCAGCGCTGGTTCTACTGGGCCGACCGGCTCGGCCTGCTGGTCTGGCAGGACATGCCCTCCATGGAGCGCACCCCCGACGCGGCGGGACGCACCCAGTGGGAGAGCGAGTACCGGCGCGTCATCGACCAGCACCGCAGCTCCCCGTCGCTGGTCATGTGGGTGAACCAGAACGAGGGCTGGGGCCAGTACGACCAGGCGCGGATCGCGAACGACGTGAAGGCCTACGACCCGTCCCGTCTGGTGGACAACATGAGCGGGGTGAACTGCTGCGGCGCCGTCGACGGCGGCAACGGCGACGTCGTCGACCACCATGTCTACGTGGGCCCCGGCACCACGGTGCCCGACGCCAATCGCGCCGCGGTGCTCGGCGAGTACGGCGGTCTCGGCTTCAAGGTGGCAGGCCACGAGTGGTACCCGGGCGGCGGGTTCAGCTACGAGGACCAGCCGTCCCTCGCGCATCTCGACGACCGGTTCGTGGGGCTGCTCGACGGCATCCGCGAGGTGCGCCTTCCGCGGGGCCTGTCCGCCGCCGTCTACACGGAGATCACCGACGTCGAGAACGAGGCGAACGGGCTGCTCACCTACGACCGTCAGGTGGTCAAGGTCGACGAGGCACGGGTCCGGGCGGCCAACCGGGCCCTGATCGACGCCTCCCGCTCGGCGGCCGCCCCGGTGACGCTGCCCACCGGACAGTTCCGCTCCCTGCGTGTCACCACGCCCGGGTACACGGACCGCTACATGCGGCACCAGGACGGCGCCGTCTTCACCGAGGTGGTGAACGGCGGCAGCGAGGCGCTGCTGAAGGCCGACGCCACCTGGCGGATCGTCCCCGGCCTGGCCGACGCCTCCTGCTACTCCTTCGAGTCGCGCAACTACCCGGGCGAGTACCTGCGGCACCGCAACTCGCGGGTGTACAAGGAGGGCGGCAGCGGCGACCTGTTCCGCGCCGACGCCACCTTCTGCCCGGTGCGGGGCGCGAACGGCGGGGTCAGGCTGTCCGCGTACAACTTCCCCGGGCAGTATCTGCGCCACTACGACGCCGAGTTGTGGCTGGCGGTCCCCGGCGGCACACGCGCCTACGACTCCCCCGCCCTGTTCACCGAGGACACCACCTGGGCGGTGGAGGCGCCCTGGACGCCCTGACGCCCGTCACCTGAGGTTCCGTCACGCACACCCCGTACGCGCGGTGGCGGCCCCGTGGCCGTCACCGCGCCCGTGTCCCCCACACCCCGAGGGAGCCAAGCATGAGTGCCCGAACCACCGGGTTCGTCGCCCGGTCCTGCACCGCCCTGCTCGCCGCCGGCCTGATCGCGGCCGTCACCGCGCCCCCCGCCGCGGCGGCGCCCGAGTACACCACCGCCGAGTCCGGCAACCCGTTCGTCGACGGCTGGTACGCCGACCCCGACGTGGCGGTCTACGACGACACCTACTGGGTGTTCCCCACCACCTCGCGGGCCTACCGGGAGCAGACCAAGCTCGACGCGTTCTCCTCCCGCGACCTCGTCCACTGGACCAGGCACAGCGACGTCCTGACCACCGAGGACGTCAGCTGGGCCGAGTACGCGGTGTGGGCGCCCGCGCCGGTCGAGCGGAACGGCAAATACTACCTGTACTTCGCGGCCAACGACATCCAGAGCGACTCCGCGCTCGGCGGCATCGGCGTGGCGGTGTCCGACCGGCCGGAGGGCCCCTACAAGGACGCGATCGGGCGGCCGTTGATCGCGCAGTTCCACAACGGCGCCCAGCCCATCGACCAGGACGTGTTCATCGACGACGACGGCCAGGCGTACATGTACTACGGCGGCTGGGGGCACGCGAACGTCGTCAAGCTCAACCCCGACATGACGAGTCTCGGCACGTTCCCCGACGGGAGCACCTACAAGGAGATCACGCCCGCCGACTACGTCGAGGGCCCGCAGATGTTCAAGCGCGGCGGGAAGTACTACCTGATGTGGTCCGAGGGCGGCTGGACCGGCCCGGACTACTCCGTGTCGTACGCGATGGCCGACTCCCCCACCGGCCCGTTCACCAAGCTCGACAAGGTGCTCGCCCAGGACCCGGCGGTCGCCAAGGGCTCCGGCCACAACTCGGTGATCAACGTGCCCGGCACGGACGTCTGGTACATCGTCTACCACCGGCGCCCGCTGAGCGAGACCGACGGCAACCACCGGCAACTCGCCTACGACCGCATGTACTTCAATCCGGACGGCACGATCCGGCGGATCCAGATGAAGGTGCGGGACGACTTCACCGACGGCAACGCGCTGGGCTGGAAGACCTACGGCGGCTTCTGGACGGCGTCCGGGGGCGCCTACCGGGCGGGCGGCTCGGCCGGCGGCAAGGCGCTGCTGGACACGAACTTCGGGGACGTGACACAGGAGGCGGACGTCACCGTGTCCGCGCGCGGCGGTGACGCCGGCCTCACGTTCCGGGTGACCGCGCCTGCGGTCGGCACCGACAGCTACCGCGGCTACTACGCGGGCATCGGCGCGGACGGCACGGTGGTGCTCGGCAGGGTCGACGACTCCTGGACGCCGCTGCGGACCGTGCGCCTGCCGATCGCCCCCGGCTCGCGGCACAAGCTGCGGGTCACGGCCGTCGGCCCCGCGCTCAAGGTGTACGTCGACGACATGCGGACGCCGAAGATCTCCGTCACGGACGCCACGTTCACGAGCGGCGCCAACGGGGTGCGGGTGTTCAACACGCCGGCCACGTTCGACAACGTGGCGGTGGGTCCCGCGACCTGACGGGGAACCCGGGGAAACACACCAAGGGGGCGGGCGCCTGGGCGCCCGCCCCCTCGTGCGTGGTGTCACCCGGCGGCTACGGCTTCTCCGCCTGGTGGAGGGCGCTCACCTCCGCGTCGGTCAGCGCCTTGTCGTACGCGTGGACCTCGTCGACGGAGCCGTTCCAGAAGTCGGTGTCGTCGCCGTTCCACTTGGCGCGGCCGACCGCGAGGGGCCCGGAGCCGACGTAGTTGGGACCGCTCTTGACGGTCGCCGCCTTCGTGCCGTCGACGTACAGGGTGATCTCGCCGGTGGCGCCGTTCCGCACGCCGACCAGGTGGTACCAGCGGCCGAGTTCGGGCCGGGTCTCCAGGCGGGCCCGCTGTCCGTCGGGCGTGCTGAAGGCGAAGGCGCCCTGGCCGTACTGGAGGTAGAAGGGGCTGGCCTGGCGCCGTCCGTCCTGGCTGACCGCGGTGGCGTAGTTGCCGGGCAGCGCGTCCAGGGTGACCCAGGCGGAGACGCTGTAGCTGCCGGTGGTGTCGAGGACGGGACCGTCGGTCTGGGCGAACTGGCCCTGCCCGTCGAACCTCAGGGCGCTGCCGCTGACTCCGGCGGTCCAGGTGGCGCCCTCGCTGAGCGTCAGCGCCTTGTTGTTCGGGCCGTCGTCCTTGGCGGTGGTGCCGGAGCCCTCGTCGAGGGACCAGTGGCCGCCGCCCTTGAGCTGCTCACGCTGGCCCGCCGACGCGCCGGCGGCGATCACCTCGAGGTTGATCTCCCGCACCTGCTTCGGGTCGACCTTGATCTCCCGGCGGTCGTACGTGTAGAGGCCGTTGAGCTCGTTCTCCAGGTCGGTGATCTGGGTGTAGACGGAGCCGGACAGCTCCGCGGCGGCCTGGTCGAGGTAGAACTTCTCGGTGTTCTCCACGTACTTGCGGGTCAGCGCCTCCTTGCTGTCCACACCGCTGTAGATGACGGTGGGCGGGCCGGGCCACATGTGCCCCGGGCTGCGGAGGGTGAAGCCGCCGTGCTCGCCGTCCATGGCCGCGCGGTGGTCCGGGAAGGGCGGGTCCTCGTTGTTGTAGTCGTGGTGGTCGATGATGTCGCCCCTGCCGGAGTCGCCCTTGCTGTTGCAGCAGTTGACCCCGCTGTGGGCGTTCACGACGCGGGACGGGTCGGCCGCCTTGACCGCGTCGGTGATCCGGCCGGTCTCCTCCCGGTCCCACTCGCCCCAGCCCTCGTTGAAGACGATCCAGCCGATCACGGAGGGCGAGCTGTGGTGCTGGCGCATCATCTCGCGGCCCTGGTCGACGAACGCCTTCCGCCCGGTCGCGTTGGTGAGGTTGCCGGAGACGAAGTCCTGCCAGACCAGCAGGCCGAGCCGGTCCGCGTGGTAGAACCAGCGCGGCGACTCCACCTTGATGTGCTTGCGGACCGCGTTGAAGCCGAGCTGCTTGTGCGCCTTCAGGTCGAACGCCAGGGCGTCGTCGCTGGGCGCGGTGTAGAGCCCGTCGGGCCAGAAGCCCTGGTCCAGGGTGGCGAGGGAGAACACGGGCTTGCCGTTGAGGACGAGCTTCTTGGAGCCGCCCACGTCCTCGATGCCGATCTTCCGCATGCCGAAGTAGCTGTCGACCGTGTCGGTGGACCGGCCGTCCTTCAGCGTGACGTCGAGGTCGTACAGGTACGGGTCGTCCGGGCTCCACAGGTGCTGGCGGGCGACCGGCAGCTTCAGCTGCTTGTTGGCCGGGCCGGTGACCTTGCCGACGACCTTGCCGCGGTGGTCGCGGGCGACGGCCTCGACACGCGCCGTGGCGGACGCGCCGGCCGACTCGACGGTCACCGCGAGGGTCCTGGTGTCGATGTCGGGGGTCGTGACGACGTTGTCGACGGACGTCTCGGCGACGGGCTCCATCCACACGGTCTGCCAGATGCCGGAGGACTGGGTGTAGAAGATGCCGCCGGGGTTGGTGGACTGCTTGCCCATGGGCTGGTCGGGGCCGCCGGTGTCGGTGACGGCGACGACGATCTCCTGCTTGCCCCGGCTCTTGAGGGCGTCGGTGATGTCGGCGGTGAAGGCGTTGTAGCCGCCGGTGTGTTCGGCGACCTTCGTGCCGTTGACGTAGACGGTGGCCTGGTAGTCGACGGCGCCGAAGTTGAGCTTGAGCCGGTTCTTGCCGCTCTTGCCGACCTTCCAGCTCTTCGGCACGTCCACGAGCTTGCGGTAGAACATGTGGTCCTCGTGCCGTTCCAGCCCGGAGAGCTGCGACTCGACCGGGAACGGCACGATGATCTTCTCGTTCAGGTCCTTGCCGAAGACCGGCTGTTCACCGGCCTCGGCGCCGCTGAACTGCCAGGGCCCGTTGAGGTTCTTCCACTGCGAGCGGACCTGCTGGGGGCGCGGGTACTCGGGCAGCGGGTTGTTCTTGTTCACCTTGTCGCCCCACGGGGTGGTGAGGCGGTGGGTGGAGGCGTTCTCGGCGTACCGGGCGATGCGGGGCACGGTCTCGCCGCCTGCCGTGAGGCCGCCCTCGCCGTCGTAGACGACGCGGACCGTCTGGGCCTTCTGGACCGGCTCGGAGAGGGTGGCCTGGACGGAGTTCCGGTCGCCGGGAACGGCCTTGACGGATTTGATCGGCAGGGCGGTGGTGTCGGCCTCGACCTTGAGGTGCTCGGCCACCTGCGCGAGGTCGCCCACCTGGCCGTCGAAGCGGGCGCGCAGGGTGCGGCCGTCGCGGCCCACGGTCAGTTCGACCGGGTACACCTCGAAGTCGGCGGGCGGGGTGAACGCCGTCATCGGCACGAGCTGCTTGGCGAGCGTCGGCGTCGACCAGCGCAGGTACATGTTGGCCCCGCCGACGTCCTGGAACATCTCCATGCGGAAGTCGTACGTCTTGCCCGCGGTCAGCCGGACGGGGGTGCTGGTCTGCTCCCGGTCCCAGTCGGGCTCCCAGTGGTCGATGACCGGTTCGCCGTCGATGAGGAGGCGGAAGCCGTTGTCGCCGATGGCGTAGAAGGTGTAGTCGTCGGTCTTCGGGACCTCGATCTGGCCGGTCCAGCGGGCGGTGGTGTGCTCCGTCCGCCCGGTCAGCTCCTGGAACGTGTTGGTGAGACCGGCGAAGTTGATCTGCGGCTCGAGCTGGGTGCCGCCGAGTTCGGCGAAGTCCCGGGCGCCCGGCGCGGACATCCGGAAGTACTCGCCCTTCAGCCCGTGCACCGTGACGTCGGCGTCCGCGGCGCGGGCGGCCGGGGCGCCGTCGGCGGTGGCCGGTGCGGCGGCCGTCGCGGCGGGCGCCAGGGCGCCCGTGGAGAGGGCCAGCGCCGTCACGGTCAGCACGGCCCACCATCGGGATCTCGGGCGGGTGGGTTGTCTGGTCATCGAACCTTTCCTCGCGCTGGGTGCATGGGGTCACGGCGGGACGAGGGCGCGGCCGTCAGTTCCGCCGGCAGTTCTTCCAACGTTGGAAATTTGGTGTGCAGCGGAATGACAACACGCGGTGGGACGACTGTCCAGGCTTTGCGCAGAGATGACTGTGCGTCAGCGGAGGTTCACGTCATGGCCGGTGGCCGCCCCGGGGAGAGGGCGGCCACCGCCCCGGTCAGTTCCCGGGGGCGGCGAACGGACCGCCGGCCGCGAAGGCGTGGGCGGCGAACCGCTTCCCGATCAGCCGGTGGGCGGCCGGGTCCGGGTGGAGCCGGTCGGGCAGCGGGAGTTCGGCGTGGTCCGCCTCGCCGTAGAGGGCGCGCCCGTCGAGGTGGTGGAGGTTCGGGTCATCCTTCGCGCGCGCCGACACGATCCGCTGCAGTTCCTGGCGTACGGCGTTCAGGGTCAGCTTGCCCTCGGCCCGCTCCGCCGGGTCGCCGGCGGCGGTGAACGACAGCTTGCCCTCGGCGAGCCGGCTGAAGTCGAAGGCCGTCGGGCCGGGGGTGTCCTCGTGCATGGGGCACAGGATCGGCGAGACGACCAGCAGCGGGATGTCGGGGTGGCCGTCGCGGACGGTGTCGAGGAACCCGTGCACGGCGGGGCCGAAGGCGCGCATCCGCATCACGTCGGCGTTGACGAGGTTGATGCCGATCTTGAGGCTGATCAGGTCGGCCGGCGTGTCGCGTATCGTGCGGGCGACGAACGGGTCCAGAAGGGCGCTGCCGCCGAAGCCGAGGTTGACCAGTTCCACCTCGCCGGCTGCTGCCGCGAGCGCCGGCCAGACG
>MUNG01000012.1:0-208 GCA_002154585.1 Streptomyces pseudogriseolus | reverse complement strand
GGCCGGCCGCCCGTCGACGAGCAGGTCGTACAGGCCCTCCGGGCGCGGCGGGGCCCCCACATAGACGCGCTTGGTGGGGACGGTCGCGAGCTCGACGACGGTGGCGCGGGTGCGGAAGGCGAGGCGGACGCCGGAGGGCTGGGACTCGGCCATGGCGAGCTGCCCGTCGGTGTTCTGCGCGCGCGCCCGGGCGGGCAGACGGTGCGGC
>MUNG01000119.1 GCA_002154585.1 Streptomyces pseudogriseolus | reverse complement strand
GCGGTCCGTACGGGGTCGGTGGCGCGCTGGGCACCGACCCCGTACGGACCGCGGCAGGCGTGACGGCCCTCGCCGTCGCCGCCGCGGGCGGTACCTGGCTCCTGCATCGCCGGGCGAGAGGCGACGGGATCTGACGGGCATCCTCCGCTGCCCGTCCCGCAGGTACCGCACGTCCCCTCCCCCTCCGGGTCCGACGCCCCTCGCGGCCCGGAGGGGGGCACGGGGACACGACTCGAGGTGAGGTCACCGCATGGGCGACAGGGTCCGCCGGACCGGGAGTCCGGGCAACGCGGCGATAGCCGCGGTCACGGTGTGCGCCCTGTGCGCGGGGGCCGTGCTGCTGCGGGACGGGCGGGGCGACGCCCCGCCGCAGCCGTCCGCCGCGCAGGCCCACTCGGAACTCGACGCGCACGGCCCGGCGCGGTCCTCGGCGCCCGCGCTGCCGCCCTCGCCGCCCGACCGGGTGCGCATCCCCGCGATCGGCGTGGACGCGCCGCTGACCGGACTCGGGCTGACCCCGGCCGGCTCCCTCGACGTCCCGCCCGCCGACCGGCCCGACCTGGCCGGCTGGTACGAGGCCGGCACCACCCCCGGCGAACGGGGCACCGCCATCGTCGCGGGCCACGTCGACAACGCAGACGGCCCGGCCGTCTTCTACTCCCTCGGCGCCCTGCGCAAGGGCAGCACGATCGAAGTGGACCGCCACGACGGGACGGTCGCCGTCTTCACGGTGGACGCCGTCGAGGCGTACGACGCCCGCGACTTCCCCGACGCCAAGGTCTACGGCGCCGCGGCCCGCCCGGAACTCCGCGTCATCACCTGCGGCGCGGGCTACTCCCCCACGACGGGCTACCGCGGCAACGTGGTGGTCTACGCCCACCTGACGGGGACACGCTGAGCCTCTCCGCAGCCTGCGCTCACCGCCGACGGCCACCAAGGTGCCGGCGACTGTCGCACGCCTGCCGACTGCGGGCAGTCGTGCCGCTGGGGCGATGGGGGTACCTCCCACTCGAGCGAAGCCGAGAGTGGGGGAGGGTGGGCGCAGGCGGCACCCCTCAGCGGGCCCGCGCCGCACCCCCGTACGGCCACCGGGGTGCCGGGAGCTGTCGCACGCCGGGTGCGGGCCGCGCGGGGCTGGTCGCGCAGTTCCCCACGCCCCTTACGGGGCGCCCTCCGCTTCAGCCCGACGACCCACCCGGGCAGGGCTCCGTGTCCGGGACGACCAGGAGGACCACCGGGTACGAGGTGATCTGCTGGTTCGCCCCCGGCCTGCTGTCGCAGATGCGCCACGCCTGAGGGTCCACCATCTCCCGCTTCTTCCCCGTCGCGTCCTCGAAGCGGACCTGCGAGCCGTCCATCTGTTCCTGCGCCCGCAGCGCGTTGCCGCCGACGACGTCGGGCATCACGGCGGTGACGGGCCGGGCGGCGTCCGAGGCGGGCGTGGACTCCGCCGGAAGCGCCACCCGGTCGGGCTCGACGTTCGTGCCGCAGGCGGCGGCAGCCGCGCAGACGGCCGCGGCGGCGAGGAAGGCTCTCAGCGGTGCGGTGACCGTGGGTCTGGTGATGGCCGTGCCCCTCGTTGAGGTGATCATGTCCGGCTCAGTATCCCCACCGGAAGCCCCCGGCCCTACCCCACCCACTGCTCGTACGCCATGTTCGCCACCAACGCGAACACCACCGTCAGCAGGACCACCCGCACGAACCCGCTCCCCCGCTTCAGGGCGGTGCGGGCGCCCAGCATGCCGCCCGCGAGGTTGAACACCGCCATCAGCGCCCCGAGCTGCCACAGCACCGCGCCCTGCCAGGCGAACATCGCCAGCGCGCCGGCGTTGGTGCAGCAGTTGACGATCTTGGCGGTGGCGGAGGCGGTGACCAGGTCGAGGTGGAGCAGGGCGGTGAGCGCCAGGACGAGGAACGTGCCGGTGCCGGGGCCGATCAGGCCGTCGTAGAAGCCGATGCCCAGGCCGGCCAGGCCGATCGCGGCGAGGATCTGCCGACGGGTCGCCGGGCCGGGCGCGGGCGCGGCGCCGAAGGCGGGCCGCAGGATGACGAAGGCGGCCACCGCCAGCAGCACCACCATGATCACCGGCTTGAGCACCTCGGTGCTCATCCCGGCCGCGAGGAACGCCCCGCCCGACGACCCGGCGAGGGCGGCCAGCCCGATCCGCACCGCCGTCCGCACGTCCACCGGCGCCTTGCGCGCGTACGTCACCGCCGCGCCCGTGGTGCCGACGATCGCGACCGCCTTGTTGGTGCCGAGCGCGTGCGCGGCCGGGGTGCCGGCGGGGAGGCCGAGCAGCAGGGCGGGGAGGAGCAGCAGCCCGCCGCCGCCCACCACGGCGTCGATCCAGCCGGCGGCGAGCGCGGCCACGCAGAGCAGGACGACCGTGGTCAGCGATATGTCGGGCATGGCCGCGAGCCTATGGAGGCGGTAGATGCTGCGTCCATCAAGATGAGCGTTTGTTGAGGTTGAGCTCATCGAGCTCGACTCACGGCCTGGCCTCAGTCTTGCCTCACAGCCTCGCCACGCAACCTCGCCTCACACCCGCCCCGCGACCTCCTGCGGAAGCCTCACATCCCGCGCCCACGGCCGCTGAGGGCAGCGTTCCGCGCGGGAAACAGAAGGGATGCCACCGGGTAACACCCGCCCCGCACGCTCAGGGCATGACCTCGAACGAGCGTGTGGTGGTGATCGGCTCCGGCCTCGCGGGCGTACGTCTCGCCCGGCGGCTCGGCGAGCTGGGCACGCCCGTGACGCTGATCGGCGAGGAGGAGCACCCGCCGTACAACCGGGTGCTGCTCGCCGAGGTGCTCGCCGGGCGCTACCGGCCCGAGGTGATCGCCCTGCCCGCCCCCGCGGAGCTGGTCCGCGCCCGGGTCACCGGCATCGACCGGGACCGGCGGACCGTGGTGTGCGCGGACGGCGCGGAGATCGCCTACGGGCGGCTGGTGCTGGCCACCGGCTCCAACCCCGTCCTGCCGCCGCTGCGCGGCCTGTTCACGGCGGACCACGAGCTGCCCGAGGGCGTGCACGCGTTCCGCACCCTGGACGACTGCCTGGGCCTGTCCGCCGCGGTGCGGCCGGGTGTGCGGGCCGTGGTGATCGGCGGCGGGCTGCTCGGCGTGTCCGCGGCCCGCGCGCTGGCCGTGCGCGGCGCGCAGGTGGTCCTCGCCCAGCAGTCGGAGCGGCTGATGGAGCGCCAGCTCGACCCGGCCGCCTCCGCGCTGGTCCGGCGCCATCTGACCGGGCTGGGCGTGGAGGTGCACACGGAGTGCCGGGTGCGGGACGTGCGCTGCGTCGGCGGCGCGGTCCGCTCGGTGGAGATGGCCGACGGCTACGCCCTGGACGCCGATCTGGTGGTGCCGGCCTGCGGGGTGCACCCGAGGGTGTCCCTCGCGCAGGCGGCGGGCCTGGACGTGGCCAAGGGCGTCGTCGTCGACGACGAGCTGCGCACCTCCGACCCGTACATCCACGCGGTCGGCGACTGCGTCCAGCACGCCGGCACCGTCTACGGGCTGGCCACCCCGGCGCTGGAGCAGGCCGACGCGCTCGCCGCCCTGCTCGCCGGGGACACCGCCGCCCGCTACACCGGCACCCGCTCGCTCACCCGGCTCACCCTGACCGGCCCGGACAGCCCCTTCGACCTGGCCGCGTTCGGCGAGACCGAGGTGCTGCCGGGCGACGACGTGGTGCAGCTCGCCGACGCCACCCGGGGCACGTACCGCAAGGTCGTGGTCCGCGACGACCGGCTGGTCGGCGGGGTCCTGGTCGGCGAACTCGGCACCGTCGGCGCGCTGGCGCGCGCCTGGGAGGGAGCAGAGCCGCTCCCGTCCGACGGCGGGCCCCTGCTCCACCTGCTCACCAACGACGGAGGCTCCTGATGCCCGCGGACACCTCGACCACCTCGACCATCGTGCTCGTCGGCCACGGCATGGTCGGCCAGCGCTTCCTGGAGGCGCTCGCCGAGCGCGGCCTGACCGCCACGCACCGCGTGGTCGTGCTGTGCGAGGAGCCGCGTCCGGCGTACGACCGCGTGCAGCTCACCTCGTACTTCTCGGGGCGCACGCCCGAGGACCTGTCGCTGACGGACCTGGCGTTCATCGAGGAGCACGGCATCGAGCTGCACCTCGGCGACCCGGCGGAGAGCGTCGACCGCGAGGCGCGGACGGTGACCGCCCGCTCGGGCCTGGTCGTCGGCTACGACGTGCTGGTGCTGGCGACCGGCTCCTACCCGTTCGTGCCGCCGGTGCCGAACAAGGACGCCGAGGGCTGCTTCGTCTACCGCACGATCGAGGACCTCCTCGCGATCGAGGAGTACGCGCGGAGGTCCACGACCGGCGCCGTGGTCGGCGGCGGTCTGCTCGGCCTGGAGGCGGCAGGCGCGCTCAAGGGCCTCGGACTCACCTCCCACATCGTGGAGTTCGCGCCGCGACTGATGCCGGTCCAGGTGGACGAGGGCGGCGGCGCGGCGCTGCTGCGCACCATCGAGGAGATGGGCCTGACCGTCCACACGGGCGTCGGCACGCAGGAGATCGTGGTCGGCGAGGACGGCGCGGTCACCGGCATGAAGCTGTCGGACGGTTCCGAACTCGCCACCGACCTGGTGGTGTTCTCCGCCGGTGTCCGCCCCCGCGACCAGCTGGCCCGCGACTGCGGACTGACGGTCGGCGAGCGCGGCGGCATCACCGTCGACGAGCAGTGCCGCACGGTCACGGACCCGCACGTGTTCGCGATCGGCGAGTGCGCGCTGGCCGCCGACGGCCGGGTGTACGGCCTGGTCGCGCCGGGTTACGAGCAGGCGGAGACGGCCGCGGCGGCCATCGCCGGGGACGCGTCCGCGTTCACCGGCGCCGACCTGTCGACCAAGCTGAAGCTGCTCGGCGTGGACGTGGCGTCCTTCGGCGACGCGCACGGCGCCGCCGAGGACTGCCTGGACGTCGTCTACTCCGACTCCCGCGCGGGCCTGTACAAGAAGCTGGTGATCGGCCGGGACGGCAGGCTGCGCGGCGGCATCCTGGTCGGCGACGCGGAGGCGTACGGCACGCTGAAGGCGTTCACCGGTTCCGTCCCGCCGGTTTCGCCGGAGTCGCTGGTGCTGCCGGCCGGCGCCGGGGCGCCCGTGCAGCTCGGCCCGTCCGCGCTGCCGGACGACGCGATCATCTGCTCCTGCAACAACGTCCGCAAGGGCACGATCCGCGAGGCCGTCACCGAGCACCGGTGCACCACCGTGCCCGAGGTGAAGAAGTGCACCAAGGCCGGTACGACGTGCGGCAGTTGCGTCAAGGTCCTCGGTCAGCTGATCAACGCCGAGCTGGAGGCGAGCGGCGTCGAGGTCGACAAGGGCCTGTGCGCCTGCTTCTCCCAGACCCGCGAGGAGCTGTACGAGATCGTCCTCGCCCTGCGCATCACCTCCCACCGGGAGCTGCTGGACCGCTACGGCCGTGAGGAGGCGCGCGGCGGTGACGGCTGCGAGGTGTGCAAGCCGACGGTCGGCTCGATCGTCGCGTCCCTGGCGCCCGCGATCGGCGCGAGCACGTACGTGCTGGACGGCGAGCAGGCGGCCCTCCAGGACACCAACGACCACTTCCTGGCGAACCTGCAGAGGAACGGCTCGTACTCGGTGGTGCCGCGGATCCCCGGCGGGGAGATCGCGCCCGAGAAGCTGATCGTGATCGGTGAGATCGCCCGT
Organism: Streptomyces pseudogriseolus; assembly: GCA_002154585.1. Taxonomy (GTDB): domain Bacteria; phylum Actinomycetota; class Actinomycetes; order Streptomycetales; family Streptomycetaceae; genus Streptomyces; species Streptomyces pseudogriseolus. The sequence goes on along the minus strand of MUNG01000119.1, from coordinate 10,274 downwards.
GACTTCGGCCTCTACACGAAGATCACCGGCGGCCAGCGGATCGACATGTTCGGCGCGCGGGTCGAGCAGCTGCCGTCGATCTGGGCCCGCCTGGTGGACGCCGGCTTCGAGTCGGGCCACGCCTACGGCAAGTCGCTGCGCACGGTGAAGTCCTGCGTGGGGCAGACCTGGTGCCGTTACGGCGTGCAGGACTCGGTGCGCATGGCGATCGACCTGGAGCTGCGTTACCGGGGGCTGCGCTCCCCGCACAAGCTGAAGTCGGCGGTGTCCGGCTGCCAGCGCGAGTGCGCGGAGGCCCAGTCGAAGGACTTCGGCGTCATCGCCACCGCGAACGGCTGGAACCTGTACGTCGGCGGCAACGGCGGCGCCACCCCGCGCCACGCCGACCTGCTGGCGCAGGACCTCTCGGACGCCGAACTGATCCGTCTGATCGACCGGTTCCTGATGTTCTACATCCGCACCGCCGACCGCCTGGAGCGCACATCCACCTGGCTGGAGCGCGTCCCCGGCGGCCTGGACCACGTACGGGACGTCGTCGTCCACGACTCGCTCGGCATCTGCGACGAGCTGGAGTCGCTGATGGCCGCCCATGTCTCCCACTACCGCGACGAGTGGGCCGAGACCATCAACGACCCGGAGAAGCTGGCCCGGTTCGTATCCTTCGTCAACGCCCCGGACACCCCCGACCCGGTGGTCGCCTTCGTCCCCGAACGCGACCAGATCAAGCCGGACCTGCCCCTGCTGAGCATCGGCCTGCGTCCCGCCGACGACGTCCTGGAAGGAAGCGCACAGCGATGACCCTGGCACTCGAGACGACCACCGGCCTGACCGTGCAACTGCGCCTGGCGGACGACTGGTTCGAGGTCTGCGGCCTCGACCGGCTGATCCCGGGACGGGGCGTGGCCGCCCTGCTGCCCGACGGCCGGCAGGCCGCAGTGTTCACCGACCGGGCGGGCCGCCTGTACGCCATCGACAACCGCGACCCGTTCACGGGCGCGGCGGTCCTCTCCCGCGGCCTGACCGGCACCCACCAGGGCCGCCCGTTCGTCGCCTCCCCGCTCCTGAAGCAGCGCTTCGACCTGGAGACGGGCCGCTGCCTCGACGACGACACGGTCCAGGTGAGGACGTACGAGGTCAAGGCGGCCTGAGCGGGCCGGCGGCATCCCCCTGTAGCGGAGAGCTACCCTCCGGTCACGTCACGTTCGCATCACGGGAACTCCATATCCCCGACACAACTCCCGCGCCCCAGTAGCTTCGTCAGCCTCGTACCGAGCACACGCTTTCGTCCGTCCTGGGGGGCTCCTCACCATGATCCCGTTCCGTACCTCTGCCGCCGCACTGCTCACCGCCGTCGCCCTGGCCGCCGTGCCGGCCACCGCCGTGGCCCACAGCGGCAGTCACCCGTTCGAGAACTGCACCGAGGCGTACGAGAACGGGTACAGCAACATCCCCGAGGGCGACAAGCACTACGGCGAGCACCTCGACCGGGACGGCGACGGCGTGGGCTGCGACCAGCCGCCCGCGGACTTCGTGCCGCACGAGGAGAGCGACGACGACGGCGCGGGCGCCGAAGCCGGCGGCGGCGCGGAGGAGAACGGCGGCGGCACTGACCTCGCCGAGACCGGCGGCAGCGACACCACGCCGTACATCGCGGCGGGCGGCGCGGCCGTCGTGCTGCTCGGCGGAGGCCTGATGATCGCCGCCCGCAAGCGCCGCGAGAACCGCTGACCCACCCCGAGGGGGCCGGACGCCTGAGCGTCCGGCCCCCTCGGGCTTGCAGCCCCGCTTGCCCTTACGGCACCGCACACACCCGCGCCATCCGGCCACGGCCGCCGGCAACGCCCAGCCCACCGCCTTGGCGTCCCCGTTCCGAGCCGCCCGCGAGCCCCGTGCGACCGCCCTGACCTGGCCTGCTCGGCCCAACGGCGTGAAGTAGCCCCTCCGTTCGTGGCCTTGCACCACGGTTTCGTCACATCACGTTCACATCACAGGTCACCCGTGACCCTCCGCAGCGCCCCCGAACCGCCAGTAACTTCGTCACGCCACATCCGGCCATCGGCAACCCGCACTCGGATATGGGGGCATTTGCCATGCACCTGACACGGTATTTCCTCACCACCCTCGCCGCCCTCACCCTGGCCGCCCTGCCCGCCACCGCGTCGGCCCACGACGGGAACCACCCGTTCAAGACCTGCGCGGAGGCGTACGACAACGGCTACGCGAAGATCTCCAGCGGCGACGACCACTACGGTCCCGCGCTGGACCCCGACGGCGACGGAGTCGCCTGTGACGAGCCGCCCGCCGGCTTCATCCCCCGCGACGACACCGAGGTCGACGGGGCCACGACTCCCGTCGCCGACACCACCCCGGCCGCCACGAGCGACGCCGCCGGGTCGGACGACGACCTCACGACGTACGTGATCATCGGCGTCTCCGCCGTGGTCCTCGTCGGAGGCGCCGTACTGGTCGTCTCCCGCCGCCGCGCCGCCTGAGCGCCCCACAGGGCGCGTCGCGCGTACGACGGAACACGACGTGGCACACGACGGAAGGGGCGGCACCCCCGCACGGGTGCCGCCCCTCCTTCGTGATCCGGAGCCGTCGCCGATCGGTGAGGGTGGTCGGGTGACAGACGACGGCTCCGGGGTCAGCGTGCCCCGGAGGGCTCAGCGGTGGTCGCTGCCCGCCGCGGTGACGGCGGCGCGGCCGGCCTCCAGGCGGGCCACCGGGATGCGGAACGGGGAGCAGGAGACGTAGTCCAGTCCGACCTCGTGGAAGAAGTGGACCGACTCCGGGTCGCCGCCGTGCTCGCCGCAGACGCCGAGCTTCAGGTCGGGCCGAGTGGCGCGGCCCGCCTTCGCGGCGGACTCCACCAGGGAGCCCACGCCGTCCTTGTCGATCGTCTCGAACGGCGACACCCCGAAGATGCCCTTCTCCAGGTAGGCCGTGAAGAAGCTGGCCTCCACGTCGTCCCGGGAGAAGCCCCACACCGTCTGGGTGAGGTCGTTGGTGCCGAAGGAGAAGAACTCGGCGGCCTCCGCGATCTGACCGGCGGTCAGCGCGGCGCGCGGCAGCTCGATCATCGTGCCGATGGCGAGCTTCAGCCGGGTGCCGGTGGCCTCCTCGACCTCGGCAATGACCTTGTCGGCCTCCTCGCGGACGATCTCCAGCTCCTGCACCGTGCCGACGAGCGGGATCATGATCTCCGCGCGCGGGTCGCCCTTGGCGTTCCGCCGCTCGGCCGCGGCCTCCGCGATGGCCCGCACCTGCATGGTGAACAGGCCCGGGATGACCAGGCCGAGGCGTACACCGCGCAGGCCCAGCATCGGGTTCTGCTCGTGGAGGCGGTGCACGGCCTGGAGCAGCCGCAGCTCGTTCTCGTGCGGCTCCTGCCGGGACTCGGCGAGGGCGACGCGAACCGACAGCTCGGTGATGTCGGGCAGGAACTCGTGCAGCGGCGGGTCGAGCAGCCGGATGGTGACGGGCAGGCCGTCCATCGCCTCGAACAGCTCGACGAAGTCCTTCTTCTGCAGCGGCAGGAGGGCCTTCAGCGACTCCTCGCGCTCCTCCTGCGTGTCGGCCAGGATCAGCCGCTCCACCAGCTCGCGCCGGTCGCCGAGGAACATGTGCTCGGTGCGGCACAGGCCGATGCCCTGGGCGCCGAAGCGGCGGGCGCGCAGCGCGTCCTCGGCGTTGTCGGCGTTGGCCCGTACCCGCAGCCGGCGCTTGCGGTCGGCGAAGGCCATCATGCGGTGCACGGCCTCGACCAGCTCGTCGGCGTCGTCGGCGCCCGGGTGCATCCGGCCCTCGAAGTACTCCACGACCGGGGACGGCACGACCGGGACCTCGCCCAGGTAGACCTTGCCGGACGAGCCGTCGATGGAGACGACGTCGCCCTCCTCGACGACGTGCCCGCCGGGGACGGTCATCCGGCGGCGCTTGGTGTCGACCTCCAGCTCCTCGGCGCCGCAGACACAGGTCTTGCCCATGCCGCGGGCGACGACGGCCGCGTGGGAGGTCTTGCCGCCGCGCGAGGTGAGGATGCCCTCGGCGGCGATCATGCCGTCCAGGTCGTCGGGGTTGGTCTCGCGGCGGATCAGGATGACCTTCTCGCCGGAGCGCGACCACTTCACGGCGGTGTAGGAGTCGAAGACCGCCTTGCCGACCGCGGCGCCCGGGGAGGCGGCGATGCCCCGCCCGACCTGCTCCACCCCTCCCCCGCCGCGGGCGTACCCGTCGTCGAAGCGCGGGAACATCAGCTGGGCGAGCTGCGCGCCGTTGACGCGGGTGAGCGCCTCGGCCTCGTCGATCAGCCCCTGGTCCACCAGCTGTGTGGCGATGCGGAAGGCCGCGCCCGCGGTGCGCTTGCCGACGCGGGTCTGGAGCATCCACAGCCGGCCGCGCTCGATGGTGAACTCGATGTCGCAGAGATCCTTGTAGTGGTTCTCCAGGGTCTCCATGATCTGCATGAGCTGGTCGTACGACTTCTTGTCGATCCGCTCCAGCTCGGCGAGCGGCACGGTGTTGCGGATGCCCGCGACGACGTCCTCGCCCTGGGCGTTCTGGAGGTAGTCGCCGTAGACGCCCTGGTGGCCGGAGGCGGGGTCGCGGGTGAAGGCGACGCCCGTGCCGGAGTCGGGGCCGAGGTTGCCGAAGACCATGGAGCAGACGTTGACGGCGGTGCCCAGGTCGTGCGGGATGCGCTCCTGGCGGCGGTAGAGCTTGGCCCGGTCGCCGTTCCAGGAGTCGAAGACCGCCTTGATGGCGAGGTCCATCTGCTCGCGCGGGTCCTGCGGGAAGTCCCGGCCGCACTCGGTCTTGACGATCTTCTTGAACTTGGTGACGAGCTTCTTGAGGTCGGCGGCCTCCAGCTCGGTGTCCACCATGACCTTCTTGGCCGCCTTGGCCGCCTCGAGCGCGTCCTCGAACAGCTCGCCGTCCACGCCGAGGACGGTCTTGCCGAACATCTGGATGAGGCGCCGGTAGGAGTCCCACGCGAACCGGTCGTCGCCGGCCTGCTCGGCCAGGCCCTGCACGGACTTGTCGGAGAGGCCGATATTGAGGACGGTGTCCATCATGCCGGGCATGGAGAACTTGGCGCCGGAGCGGACCGACACGAGGAGGGGGTCGTCGGCCTGGCCGAGCTTCTTGCCCATCCGCTGCTCCAGCGCGTCGAGGTGCGCACTCACCTCGTCACGCAGTGCCGCCGGCTCCTCGCCGCTGTCCAGGTAGACCTTGCAGGCCTCCGTGGTGATGGTGAAGCCGGGTGGCACGGGGAGACCGAGGTTGGTCATCTCGGCGAGGTTGGCGCCCTTGCCGCCGAGCAGGTCCTTGAGGTCTTTGTTGCCCTCGGTGAAGTCGTAGACGAACTTCACGCTCTCAACGCTCGTGCCCGACTGAGCTACGTGGGGATCTTTGTTTTCCGACACGGGTCTCGACTCCTCGAGGACGCGGTGGCTGCCCTGACGGCGAGGAATGTACCCAGATCAAAGGCGTCTGGGTACGTCCACTTGTGCGTCGTGCGCCTGTCATCGGCCGAGCGCCAGCGGATCGAAAGTCAAAGCTTGGCAAGCCGTCGGCGCCCGGTGTTTTCACTTCTTGAACGCGGAGCACCGTCCGGAACCGGTTGCGGTGCTCATGTGAGCGTCCTGAACCACGTTTGATTTCGCCCGATGAACGATCATCGAGTGGCACTGAGTGCCATCCTTAGAGTAGTGCAGCCTCCCATGATCCGCTCATCTGAGCGCGACACCTATCAGGGGTGGCGAGAATCACGCTGCCACATGACGCCCGGTTCCACCATGCGGACCCGGGCGACGGACCCTCCGGCCCGACGGGACGGACGCATCCGAGCCGGTGGGACGAACGCCCAGCCCGGTGGGATGAACGCTCCGGCCCGGCCGCCCGTACCGACTGGAGGCGGATCCGGACCCCCACGCCGGATCCGCCTCCCGCCTCACCGGTTTCGGTACGGAAGGAACCTCCGGGTTGCCTGTCTACACTCGCGTCCTCACGCGCCTGCGCGCCCTCCGTGTTCCCATGCGCCCGCGGGACACACGTGTCCTCAAGCGCCTGCGCGACGCACGCGACGCACATCCCTCCGCCGACCGCGCCCTGCGTCTGACGGGGCACGTCCTCGCCGCCGTCCTGGTGCTCGGCGCCCTGCTGATGCCGAACACCGCGCCGGGCCTGCGCCCCGACCGCTTCACCCGCATCCCCGCCGAGGCGATCGTCGGGGCGGTCCTGCTGCTCGCCCTGCCGCGCCGGCCGCGCGTGATCTTCGCCGCGCTCTACGGGGCGGCCCTCGGCGTGCTCACCGTGCTCAACCTGCTGGACATCGGCTTCACCGAGTATCTGGGACGCGGCTTCAACCTGGTCCTCGACTGGGGCCTGCTGGACGACGCCCTGTCCTACGTGCGGGACTCCATGGGCGGCTTCGTCGCCGACGCCGCCGCCGTCGGGGCGGTGCTGCTCGCCCTGCTCCTGGTGGTCGTCATGGCGCTGGCCACGGTGCGGCTCGGCGACGTGCTGGCCCGGCACCGCACCCGCGCCGGCCAGGGCGCCCTCGTCGCCGGCACCGTGTGGATCACCTGCGCCTCGCTGGGCCTGCAGATCTCGGGACTGCCGGTCGCCTCCGACCGCGCCGCGGACACCGTGCGCGGGCAGGCGCGGCGGGTGGTGGACACCCTGCGCGACGAGGCTGCCTTCGCCAAGGAGGCCCGGACGGACCCCTTCGGCGCCACCCCGCCGAACCTGCTCCTGCCCGACCTGCGCGGCAAGGACGTCGTGATCGCGTTCATCGAGAGCTACGGCCGGGTGGCCATGGACGACCCGCTGATCGAGCCCGGCGTCGGCCGCACCCTCGACTCCCGGGGCGCCGCGCTCGCCAGGGCCGGCTACCAGGCGCGCAGCGGATGGCTGACCTCGGCGACGTACGGCGGGAGCAGCTGGCTCGGGCACTCCACCAGCCTGTCCGGCCTGTGGATCGACAACCAGCAGCGGTACCGCACCGCCACCAACAGCGACCGGCTGACCCTCACCGCCGCCTTCCGCAAGTCCGGCGCGTGGGACACCGTCGGCATCATGCCGGGCGTGCAGAAGACCTGGCCGGAGGCGGAGTGGTACGGCCTGGACACGGTGTACGACTCCTCCGAGATGGGCTACAAGGGCCCGAAGTTCAGCTGGTCCACGATGCCGGACCAGTACGCCCTGGAGGCGTTCGAGCGCCTGGAGCACGGCAAGAAGCGAAAGCGGCCGCTGATGTCGGAGGTCATCCTGACCTCCAGCCACCAGCCGTGGGCGCCGGTCCCGGAGATGATCGACTGGGAGGACCTGGGCGACGGCTCGGTCTTCGACGCGATCGAGGAGGACGGCCGGGAGGCCTCCGAGGTGATGGCCGACTCCACCGAGTCCCGCAAGGAGTACGGCAGGTCCATCTCGTACTCGGTGACCGCCCTCACCGAATGGCTGGAGCGGTACGGCACCGACGACACCGTGGTGGTGTTCCTCGGCGACCACCAGCCGATCGCCCGCGTCACCGGGCACACCAAGAACCGGGACGTGCCGGTGACGATCGTCGCCAAGGACCCGAAGGTGCTGCGGGCGATCGACGATTGGCGGTGGACGCCGGGGCTCCGGCCCGCCGACGACGCGCCCGTGTGGAAGATGGACGCCTTCCGCGACCGCTTCCTGACCGCCTACGGTTCGGTGCGCCGGCCCACCAAGGGCTGATCAGCCGCCGGAGGTGTCCAGCTCGGCGTCCTCGCCGACGCCCGCGCAGTCGTAGGGGTCCTTCAGCCAGCCGTCCGGCAGCACCACGCGGTTGTTGCCGGACGTACGGCCGCGGGGGCCGTCGGCGCCGGCCGGCCAGGGCTGGTCCAGGTCCAGCTCGTCGAGCCCGGCCCGCAGCTCCTCCAGCGTGGAGGTGACCGCGAGCCGCCGGCGCATCTCGGAGCCGACGGCGAAGCCCTTCAGGTACCAGGCGACGTGCTTGCGGAAGTCGATGACCCCGCGCGACTTGCCCGCCCGTCTCCCGCCACCACCCTCAACGGTGGCCCTCCGGGCCTCCCCTTCTGTTCCGATCCACTCCCCGAGCAGGGTGGCGTGCCGCACCATCACGTCGGCGACCTCGCGCAGGGTGGGCCGTACGAAGTCCTCCGTGCGGCCCTCGAAGGCCGCGACCAGGTCGGCGAAGAGCCACGGCCGGCCGAGGCAGCCGCGGCCCACGACCACGCCGTCGCAGCCGGTCTCGCGGACCATGCGCAGGGCGTCGTCGGCGGACCAGATGTCGCCGTTGCCGAGCACCGGAATCTCGGGGACGTGCTCCTTGAGGCGGGCGATGGCGTCCCAGTCGGCGGTGCCGCCGTAGTGCTGGGAGGCGGTGCGGCCGTGCAGCGCGATCGCGGTGACGCCCTCCTCGACGGCGATGCGGCCGGCGTCCAGGTAGGTCAGGTGGTCGTCGTCGATGCCCTTGCGCATCTTCATGGTGACCGGCAGGTCGCCGGCGCCGGCGACGGCCTCGCGCAGGATGGCGCGCAGCAGGTTCCGCTTGTAGGGCAGGGCGGAGCCGCCGCCCTTGCGGGTCACCTTGGGCACCGGGCAGCCGAAGTTGAGGTCGATGTGGTCGGCGAGGTCCTCCTCCGCGATCATGCGGACGGCCTTGCCGACGGTCGCCGGGTCGACGCCGTACAGCTGGATGGAGCGCGGCTGCTCGGACGCGTCGAACCGGATCAGCTGCATGGTCTTCTCGTTGCGCTCGACCAGCGCCCGGGTGGTGATCATCTCGCTGACGAACAGGCCTTTTCCGCCGGAGAACTCCCTGCACAGGGTGCGGAAGGGCGCGTTGGTGATCCCGGCCATGGGGGCGAGCACGACGGGCGGTTGCACGGCGTGCGGGCCGATGGACAGCTTCGTGTTCACGGTCGGCGAGGCAGTGGGCATTCCCCCATTGTCCCGCATCCCGCGGGGCGCTCGGCACAATGATCGTGTATCAGTCATTAGTTAGCCGCACTATCGACATGGGCGTACGATGGCGCACATGCCCGAGCTCAGCCATGGCCGCCGCATGCTGGTGCTCGCGATCTGCTGCATGAGCCTGCTGATCGTGAGCCTGGACAACACGGTCCTGAACGTCGCCCTCCCCTCCCTCCAGCGGGAGCTGGACGCGAGCACCTCGGGGCTTCAGTGGACCATCGACGCGTACACGCTCGTACTGGCCTCGCTGCTGATGCTGGCCGGCTCGACCGCCGACCGGATCGGCCGCAGGCGGGTGTTCATGGCCGGCCTGGTGGTCTTCACCCTGGGCTCGCTGCTGTGCTCGCTCGCCCCGGACCTGAACTGGCTCGTCGTGTTCCGCATGGTGCAGGCGGTGGGCGGCTCGATGCTCAACCCGGTCGCCATGTCGATCATCACCAACACCTTCACGAACCCTCGTGAGCGCGCCCGTGCGATCGGGGTGTGGGGTGCGGTGGTCGGCCTGTCGATGGCCGCGGGGCCGCTGGTGGGCGGGGTGCTGGTGGACTCGGTCGGCTGGCGCTCCATCTTCTGGGTCAACCTGCCGGTCGGCCTCGCCGCGCTGCTGCTGACCTGGCGTTTCGTCCCCGAGTCGCGCGCACCCCGGGCCCGCCGGCCCGACCCGGTCGGCCAGGTCCTGGTCATCGCCCTGTTCGGCTCCCTCACCTACGCGATCATCGAGGCCCCGCACGGTACGTGGCGCTCCACGGCGCCCTTCGCCGCGCTCGCGCTGATCGCCCTCCTGTCGCTGCTCCGCTACGAGCCGCGCCGCCCGGAACCTTTGATCGACCTGCGCTTCTTCCGCTCGGCGCCGTTCAGCGGGGCCACGGTGATCGCGGTGAGCGCCTTCGCGGCGCTGGGCGGGTTCCTGTTCCTGTCGACGCTGTACCTGCAGAACGTGCGGGGGCTGAGCGCGCTGGAGGCGGGGCTGTGGATGCTGCCGATGGCCGTCCCGACGTTCCTGTGCGCCCCGCTGTCCGGCCGGCTCGTCGGCAGCCGGGGGCCGCGGCTGCCGCTGCTGTTCGCGGGCGGGGCGATGACGGTGAGCGGGCTGCTGTTCGCCCTCTTCGAGGCGGAGACGTCCAACGCGACGCTGGTCGTGGGTTACGTCCTCTTCGGCGTCGGCTTCGGCCTCGTCAACGCGCCGATCACCAACACGGCGGTCTCGGGCATGCCCACCGACCAGGCCGGGGTCGCCTCGGCGGTGGCCTCCACCAGCAGGCAGCTGGGGCAGACGCTGGGGGTGGCGGTGCTCGGTGCGGTGC
>MUNG01000118.1 GCA_002154585.1 Streptomyces pseudogriseolus | reverse complement strand
CCCGGGGGGATGCGCGGGGGGCCGCGCGGGGGCGGTCGGCGGCCGTCCGGGAGACTTAAATCGTCAGAGTGACGAAATGGGGGTACCATCCTCGCCATGGACACAGCGGACCTTGGGCTGCCGGTGACTGTTCCGTCGACGGCGCTCTTCACCGACCAGTACGAACTGACGATGCTCCAGGCGGCGCTGAAGGCCGGCACGGCCGGGCGGCGCAGCGTGTTCGAGGTCTTCACCCGGCGGCTGCCGAACGGCCGCCGCTACGGCGTCGTGGCGGGCACCGGACGGGTGCTCGACGCGGTGGAGAACTTCCGCTTCGACGAGGGCGTGCTGCGCTTCCTGCGCGAGAAGGGCGTCGTCGACGAGGAGACCCTCGACTGGCTGGCCGGCTACCGCTTCTCCGGCGACATCTGGGGCTACCCGGAGGGCGAGGTGTACTTCCCGGGCTCGCCGGTCATGCGGGTGGAGGGCAGCTTCGCGGAGTGCGTGCTGCTGGAGACGGTGATCCTGTCGATCCTCAACCACGACTCGGCCATCGCCGCCGCGGCCTCCCGGATGTCGTCCGCCGCCGGCGGCCGGCCGCTGATCGAGATGGGCGCCCGGCGCACCCACGAGCTGGCCGCCGTCGCCGCCTCCCGCGCCGCGTACATCGGCGGCTTCTCCTCCACCTCCGACCTGGCGGCCGGCTTCCGCTACAACATCCCCACCGTCGGCACCTCCGCCCACGCCTTCACGCTGCTGCACGACACCGAGCGGGACGCGTTCCGCGCCCAGGTGGACTCCCTCGGCGCCGGCACCACGCTGCTGGTGGACACCTACGACGTGACCGAGGCGGTCCGCGCGGCCGTGGAGGTCGCCGGGCCGGAGCTGGGCGCGGTGCGCGTGGACTCCGGCGACCTGCTGCTGGTGGCCCACCGGGTGCGGCAGCAGCTCGACGAGCTGGGCGCCCGGGACACGAAGATCGTCGTGACCTCGGACCTGGACGAGTACGCCATCGCCTCGCTGGCCGCGGCTCCGGTGGACGCGTACGGGGTGGGCACGCAGCTGGTGACCGGCTCCGGGCACCCGACCGCCTCCATGGTCTACAAGCTGGTCGCCCGCGCCGAGTCCGCCGAGCCGGACGCGCCGCTGGTGCCGGTGGCGAAGAAGTCCACCGGCGGCAAGACGTCGGTCGGCGGCCGCAAGTGGGCCGCGCGGCGGCTGGACGCGGACGGCGTCGCCGAGGCCGAGGTGATCGGCACCGGCGAGGTGCCGCCGGAGCTGGCCGGACGGCAGCTGCTGGTGCCGCTGGTCCGGGGCGGCGAGGTGATCGCCCGCGAGCCGCTGGACGTGGTCCGCGACCGGCACGCCGCCGCCCGCGCCGGGCTCCCGCTGTCCGCGACGCAGCTGTCGCGCGGGGAACCCGTCCTGCCGACGGAGTACGCGCACGTGCCGTCGGGTAGCTAAAGGCAAGCCGAAGGCGCGCGCCCCCCGTCCGCCCGCCGCCCGTCTCCGGGGCCCCGAGGCACGCTCGCCGGTCCCTCCGAATCCAACCGTCCGCCGAGAGCCGAAGGACACCGACCATGCGCCGCGCACTGATCGTCGTAGACGTGCAGAACGACTTCTGCGAGGGGGGCAGCCTCGCCGTCGCCGGCGGCGCCGACGTGGCCGCCGCCGTGACCGAGCTGATCGGCCAGGCGACGGCCGGGTACCGGCACGTGGTCGCCACCCGAGACCACCACGTCGACCCCGGCGACCACTTCTCCGCCCACCCCGACTTCCGGCGCTCCTGGCCCGCGCACTGCGTCGCCGGCACCGAGGGCGTCGGCTTCCACCCGAACTTCGCGCCCGCCGTCACCTCCGGGGCCGTGGACGCCGTCTTCGACAAGGGGGCGTACGCGGCGGCCTACAGCGGCTTCGAGGGCGCCGACGAGAACGGCACGCCGCTCGCGCGGTGGCTGCGGGAGCGGGAGGTCGACGAGGTGGACGTGGTGGGCATCGCCACGGACCACTGCGTACGGGCCACCGCGCTGGACGCGGTGCGGGAGGGCTTCCGCACCCATGTGCTGCTCGACCTCACCGCGGGGGTGTCCCGGGAGACCACCGAGCGGGCGCTGGAGGAGCTGCGGGAGGCCGGCGTGGAGCTGACGGGCAAGCCGGTCGTGCGGTGAGCCGGGGCGGCCGTGCGGTGAGCCGGGTCAGGTGGAGGCGGCTCAGGTGGAAGCGGCCGGGCGTTTGATCAGCGCCCGGATCGGGTGCCACAGCTCCACCGACAGCGCTCCCCCGGCGGGCGCCGTGCGCCATATCAGGCCGTCGGGATGGTGCAGGACCGCCGTGATCTCGTCGGGCGTGGGCGGCGCGGTGTTCCCGCGCAGGTAGACGGCGCGCAGGCCCAGGTTGCGCAGCCTGGTCAGGGCGCGCGCCCGGTTCTGCGCGTGGACCAGCACCCGTACCCCGGCGGGGGCGTCGGCGGCGGGGCTGGGCAGGTTGAGTGCCACCACCACCGTGCCGTTCGGCAGCTTGCTGAAGCCTCCAGCGGCCATGCGGTCATACCCCCGTGTCAGCAGGTGTCAATAAGAGAGCCACAGGAGGCACCTAAACACGGATCGGCGGCGACCCGCCAGGGGGTCACCGCCGATCATGTTCTGACCTGCGAGAACGCTATTTACCGGCCCGCAGGGCCCACCTCGAGCTCGATCGTGGAGCCGTCCTTGGCTTCCTTGGTGATCTTGATCTTGGTGTTGGTGTCAGTGACCTGGACGCTGCCGGTCGGGTTCGCCGGGTCCCAGTAGGTGTTGGTGCGGTCGTTGAAGACCGGCACACCCTTCGAGCCCGGGATGTACTTCGCGACGTCCGCCTTGTGGAGCGTGATCGCGTCGGTGCGGAAGGTGCTGAACGGCGAGTCGTAGGCCTGGACGCGGTTGCGCATCAGGGTGCCGTCGGACCACTTCAGCGCGGTCGGGTGGGAGTCGATCGGGAGGATCAGACCCGCGCCCGGGTGCTGGCTGGTGTTGTTGTCCAGCTGGGAGGTGTCCCACTTCCAGATGAGCAGACCGTTCTGGTACGCGTAGTGCTCGACCCAGTCGGGGCGGGCGGTGAAGCCGAAGTTGTACGGGCCGACCTGGAGGGTCTTGTCGTACGACACGTACTGCCGGTTCTCGGCGATGTAGTACTGCTCGTAGTCGTTGGTGAACGACGCGCCGATGCGGGAGAAGCCGGTGGCCTTCCAGGCGTCGTCGGCGGTCTCGGCGTTGTCGGTGAACACCGCCTCGCCGTCCGCGGTCAGCGCGATCGCGTCGGCCGTGAAGCCCTTCTGGGCCACGCCGCCGTCGGTCTGGTAGCGGAAGCGCAGGTCGATCTTCTGGCCGGCGTAGGCGTCGAGGTTGTACGCGAACTTCTGGTAGCCCTCGATCGTGCCGTTCAGGGCGGGCTTGTCGCTGCCGTCGCGCGGGATCGGCCGGCCGTTCATCGTGCCGTCGACCGGCGTCCAGTTGGCGCCGCCGTCGGTGGACACCTCGGTGTAGAGGTAGTCGTAGCCGGCCTCGATGTCGTACCAGCCGTCGAAGGTGAGCTCGGCGGAGGACTTGCCGGTCAGGTCGACCGTGCGGCTCAGGGTGTTCCTGAGGTCGTCACCGCTGCCGCTCCACCACTGGGACTGGCCCTCGGACGGCTCGATGACCTCGGTGGTGACGGCCTTCTTCGGCAGCGTCACGACCAGGGCCTGCTTGTGCTTCGTGTTGTACTCGGCGACGCCCAGCTTGTGCCAGGAGTTGACCCCGGCCTTGGCGACGTCGTAGTTCAGCCAGCCCAGCTGGAGCTTGTCCCAGGCGGTCATGTCGCCGGGGAGGTTGCCGATCTCCTTCTTGCCCGTGCCGAGCCAGGAGCCGGACGACATCAGCGTCCAGAAGCCGGTGGAGTTCTCGCCGCCCGCGGTGTCGTACAGGTCCGGCAGACCGAGGTCGTGGCCGTACTCGTGGGCGAAGACGCCGAGTCCGCCGTTCTCCGGCTGGATGGTGTAGTCGCCGACCCAGATGCCGGTGTCGCCGATCTTCGCGCCGCCGAGCTTGTTGAACTCGGGGCCGGTGGCGCCGGCGTCGGTGCCGAAGGCGTACCAGCGGTGGGCCCAGATCGCGTCCTCGCCCTGGACGCCGCCGCCGGCGGACTCGTCCTCACCGGCGTGCACGATCTGGAAGTGGTCGATGTAGCCGTCGGGCTCGTTGAAGTTGCCGTCGCCGTCGAAGTCGTAGCGGTCCCACTCGTCGTAGCGGGCCACGTCGGCCTTGATCTGGGCGTCGGTGCGGCCGGCCGCCTTCTGCTGCTCCACCCAGGCGTTGAGGCCGTCGCTCACGACGTTCCACACGCTGGAGCAGTTGGTGTCGCCGCAGTAGTTGGAGCCGTAACGGGCCTCGTTGTAGGGCACCTTGACCCAGTCGGAGACCTCGCCGTCGACCGAGTAGCGGCCCGAGGACTGCTTCTCGTAGTACGTCTTGACCGAGTCGACGCCCTTGCCGGAACCGAAGTACAGGTCCTGGAAGTGCTGCTGGTCGTAGTCCTCCTGCCAGGCCGTGGAGTTGTCGACCTTGCGGTCCGGCTTGGCGATCTGGTTGTGCAGGGGGCCGGGGGTGCCGCCGTAGCGGCTGTCGACCTTGTCGCCGAACTCGACCAGGATGGTGAAGATCTTGTCGGTCTTCTCCCGGCCCAGCTCGACGTACTTGGTGTCACCCTTCTTGCTCTTCAGCCCGACGACCTTCGAACCGCCGCGGTTCTTGACCGTCGTCCTGCCGGACAGCACCTGGTTGAGGGCTTCTTCGCGCTGGGCCGCCTGCGTCTTGGAGAGCGGGCCCTCGAGGTCGTGCTCGACGTGGTTGTGCGACGCCGGGTCCTGCCGGTCCACGGCGCTCGGGCTCCCGGCCGCGTCGGCCGTGTCGGCCTGGGCCGTGGTGAACGCAGAGCAGGTGGCGGTGGCCGCCGCGAGGGCGACGCCTATCGCGGCCGCTCTGAACGTCCAGGGTCTACTGGTCACTTGAGATCCCCTCCCGCGTGCGTGCGCGCGGATGAAGGAGGTTCCGTCAGGGAAGGTCCCGCACGCACGTGATCAACGCGTGTAGTCAAGTGACGACATTTGACTAGAGGTTCGTCAGAAAAAACAGACCTTGACTTGAACAGGTCAATCGCGTTATGCGGAGTGGCGATCCGCATTACGGACAGTTCCGCGCGAAACCCCGGCGGGCGCGTCCGCCCCGCCCCGTGTGGGGCGCCATGAATCCGTGCGCCCCCTGTGCACCGGCCCTGTAGGTCAGGTCACGCTTACTGTCCGTTCCCCTCGGGCACGCTCGCGGTTAGAGTCGCTTGGCGGAACGCCCTTGAGCCGGTGGAAAGCCAGGCCGACAGCCCCCGACTTCCGAGGACACGATGGCCATGCCCCGTCCGACTGTCGCTCAGTTCGTCTACGGCTCGTGCGCCGTGATCCTGTCGACCCTCGCGTTGCTGCTGCTGTCCGGGACGCGTTCCGGCGCGGGCGTCGCGGTGGTCGCCGTCGTGGCGCTCGCCCTGGGACTCCTGGTGGCCGTGCGCGTACCGGGCCCCGCGGCCCGCCGCCCCGCCCCGGCCCGGTCCGCGACGCCGCTGCCGGTGCGGGCCTCGGTGCCGTCCCCGGCCCGCGAGCAGGTCCGCGAGCCGGTCCACGAGCGCGCGGCGTCCTGACGCCCGGTCTCACCGCGCCGTGACCACCACGGTCCTGGCCGCCTTGTCGTGCAGGCCCTGCTTGTAGGGCCGGTCGAAGTAGCTCCAGCCGCCTGAGATCGCGGTCCACACGCAGGCGCAGCAGAACGCGAACGGCAGCCACAGCACGGCCGCGCGGACCAGCGCGGTCTGCACGGAGGGGTTCGAGCCGTCGGAGAGGTTGGCCACCCGCATGCCCAGCCACTTCTTGCCGAGGGTGCGGCCGTAGCGGACGGCCATGAAGGTGTCGTACGCGATGTAGAGGGCGGCGGCGATGACCGACTGGGCGAAACCGCTGCCGACGTTGACGTCGTCGCCGTCGAAGTTGTACTCGCTCACCCCGACGGGCCAGGTGAGCAGCCACACGACGATGCCGACGAGGATCATGTCGATGATGCGGGCGAGCGTGCGCCGGCCGCTGTCGGCGAGCGGGGGCATCCCGGCCAACGGGTCGCCGGGCGCGCCCCCGTAGGGACCCCCGCCGGGCCCGCCTCCGTACGGTCCGCCAGGGCCGCCGCTCCCGCCGTAGGGACCGCCCGCTCCCCCGCCGCCGTAGGGCCCTTGGGCGCCGCCGCCGCTCTCGTAGGGGCTGCCGCCCTGCCCGGGCGGGGGCGTGCCGCCGGGGGTGTCGTACGGGGAGCCGGAGCCGGGCCCCGGGCCGGGGGCGCCCGGCGGGGGCTGTTTCCTGAACGGGTCGTCGTCCGGCGGCGGCTGCTTCCGGAACGGGTCCTCGTCCGGCGGCTGCTGACCGGAGCCGGGGGGCGGTTCGGTGGTCATGCCCCGATCCGATCCCGAACCCCACGCCCCCGCATCCGGCAGACCGCCGTCCGGAGTACCGACCCGGTCCGGAGTACCGGGCGCAGCCCGAGCACCGCCACCGCCTGGTGGAGCGACCCGGCGACGGACAAGGTGGCCCGCGTCAGGCGAGGCAGCTCCGCGTCAGGCGGAACGCGCCCGCTTCCGGCGGGCCGCCGTTCCGCGTACCGGGCACCGTCCCGAGTACCGTCACCGCCCAACGGCGCGGTCCGGCGTCGGACAAGGCGGCCTGCCACCCGTCAGGCGGGACAGCCCCGACGTCCGACGAGGCAGCCCCGCATCGGGCGGAACGTGCCCGCATCCGGCGGGCCGCCGTCCCGAGGACCGGGGCGGTCCGGAGTACCGGGCGCAGCCCCGAGGACCCCACCGCCCGGCGGAACGGCCCGGCGTCGGACGAGGCAGCTACGCGTCAGGCGGGACGTCCCCGCGTCACGCCGCCGCGACGAAGGTGTGGGCGGCCTTGTCGTGCCAGCACTGGTGCCAGGGCTTGTCGAAGAGGCACCACAGCACTCCGACGACCCCGACCACGAGCAGTCCGGGCACGCTGTAGACCAGCCAGCGCCGCAGCGCCGCGCCGAACTCCGGGGCCTCGTGCGCCTCGATGTCCCGCACCTCGATGCCCATGACCTTCTTGCCCAGCGTGCGGCCCCACTTGACGGTGGGCAGCACCTCGAGGAGCACCCCGCCGAGCAGCAGGACGGCGAGGACGATGCCGAGGTGGACGGAGGTGGTGCCGTCGATCAGCCACACCGTGACGGTCCGTCCGGACAGCTTGGCGGCCTCGATCTTCGCGTCGACGTGGTCCAGGGCCTTCATGCCGAGCGGCACGGCGGCCGCGGCGGTGACGGCGCCGAGGACCACCGTGTCGAGCAGTCGGGCGGCCAGCCGCCGTCCCAGGGCGGCGGGGCGGGCCGCGGCCTGGCGGCGGGCGGCGGCCTGGAACACGTCCTCGACCGGCGGCTTCCAGGGCGCGGCCGGCGCCTCCGGGGTGGCGCCGGCGAGCCGGTGCACCTGCTGCGGCCAGGAGGGCTGCCCCCCTCCGGGCCCGGACGTCAGCGGCGCGGAGGCGGCCGGGGCCGCCGGGGCGGGCGCGGGTGCCGCGGCCTGCGGGGGCACGGCGGGCGCGGTGGCCTGCTGCGGTCCCGACGGCGGGGCGGCGGGCGCGGACGCCGCCGCCGACGCCGCGGCGGCCCGCTCGGCCGCGGCCTTCCCGGCGGCGAAGCCGGGCCGTCCGGCGCCGGGCGTGCCGCCGGGGTTCGCTTCCCCGGCGCGCGGGGAGACGGCGCGGAAGGTCATCGTGCCCTCGTCGGGGGCCGGCGCCTGTGCGGAGCCGGCCGTCGGCCTGCGGAAGACGAACGTGCCGTCCGCGCGCGGGGTTTCCGAGGCGGCGGCCGCCGGTTCGGACGCGGCCGGGCCGCCCTGCGCGGCCGGCGGGGTGTGCGGCACCCGGGGGTCGGCGCCGGCGGCGCCCCAGGAGACCTTGCGGTCCTGGTCGCCGCCGAACCCGGACTGGCGGGAGCGGTCGGCACCCCAGGCGGAGGCGGGCTCGGGCCGGCTGCCGTGCTGGGCGTCGGCCGGGGACGGGGCCGCCGGGGCGGGCGCGTCGTCCGGGTCCTCGTCGAAGAAGTGCGGGCCGGTCTCCTCCACCGACGGCGTGGCCGGGGCCGCGCCGTGCGGTGTCGGTGCGGCGCCGGGCGGCGGGGCGAGCGGCTCGCCGTCGGCGGGGGCCGGACGGCTGGTGCCCGGCACCCAGGAGGCGCCGTTCCAGTACCGGACGTATCCGGGAATGGAGGGGTCCGGGTAGTACCCCTCGCGGGGTGTGTCGTCTCCGGGTGCCGGGGTTGGGGCGCTCATGTCCGTCGTCCCGTATCTGCTCGAGGGATGGGTCGGGAGCCACCACATCTATCAGACGGGCGGGGACCGGACGTCCCGTCCGACCGGACCCCACCCCTTTCGGGCACCTTCTCGTTCAGAAGAGCTTGCCCGGGTTCAGAATGTTCAGCGGATCGAAGGCGTGCTTCACGGCCCGCTGCATCTCCATGCCGACCGGCCCGGCCTCCCGCGCCAGCCACTCCTTCTTGAGGACGCCGACGCCGTGCTCGCCGGTGATGGTGCCGCCGAGTTCCAGGCCGAGCGCCATGATCTCGTCGAAGGACTCGCGGGCCCGCCGGGACTCGTCGGGGTCGGAGGCGTCGAAGCAGACCGTGGGGTGGGTGTTGCCGTCGCCTGCGTGGGCGACGACGCCGATGGTCAGCCCGTGCTTCTCGGAGATCCGCTCGACGCCCTCGATCAGCGCGCCGAGCCGGGACCGGGGCACGCACACGTCGTCGATCATCGTGGTGCCCTTGACCGCCTCCAGCGCGACCAGGGACATCCGGCGGGCCTGGAGCAGCATCTCCGACTCGGCGGCGTCCTCGGCGGGGACGACCTGGGTGGCCCCGGCCTCCTCGCAGAGCGCTCCGAGGGCGGCGAGGTCGGCGGCGGGGTCGGTGGTGTCGAACGCGGCCAGCAGCAGCGCCTCGGTGGTCTCCGGCAGGCCCATACGGGCCATGTCGTTGACCGCCTTGACCGTGGTGCGGTCCATCAGTTCGAGGAGGGAGGGGACGTGGCCGCCGGCCATGATGCGGCACACGGCGTCACTCGCGGCGGCCCCGGAGGCGAACTCGGCGGCCAGCACCAGCTGCTCCGGCGGCTTGGGCCGCAGCGCGAGGACGGCGCGGACGACGATGCCGAGGGACCCCTCGGAGCCGACGAAGAGCCGGGTGAGGTCGTAGCCGGCGACGCCCTTGACGGTGCGGCGGCCGGTGGACAGCAGCCGCCCGTCGGCGAGGACGACGTCCAGGCCGAGGACGTACTCGGCGGTCACGCCGTACTTCACGCAGCACAGGCCGCCGGAGGCGGTGCCGATGTTGCCGCCGATGGTGCACATCTCCCAGCTGGAGGGGTCCGGCGGGTAGGCGAGGCCGTGCTCGGCGACGGCGCGGGAGAGGGCGGCGTTGATCACGCCCGGTTCGACGACCGCGATCCGGTCGACCGGGTCGATCTCCAGGATGCGGTCCATCTTGGTCAGCGAGAGCACGACGCAGCCGTCGGTGGCGTTGGCGGCGCCGGACAGGCCGGTGCGGGCGCCCTGCGGGACGACCGGCACCCGCAGCTCGGTGGCGGTGCGCATGACGTGCTGGACCTGTTCGACGGTGCGGGGCAGCACCACCACCGCCGGGCTGCCGGCCGGGCAGAAGCTCGCCATGTCGTGGGCGTAGGAGGCCGTGACGTCGGGGTCGGTGAGGACGGCCTCCGGGGGCAGGCCGCCGAGCAGCCGGTCGACGAGAGGTCCGGCCGCCACCGTGTCTTCATCGCGTCGCGCTTCGATACGGCTCATGATCACAGCGTCGCACCCGGGGCCATCGGTGTGAACCCCGTGGAGCCGGACGCGTCGCCTCGGAGTGTGATGATCACATGTACGCGAGGTGTGACGCACAGTGTGCGCCATGAACGACACGCCTCGTGCGCGCCGGCGGCGGCTCCGCCGCGCGCTGCTCGCCTCGGCCGCCGGGACCGCCGTGCTGGGCGGGGTGCTGGTGACGCTGCCGTGGGGCGAGCAGGCGCCGCCCCCGGCGCCCACCCCGCCGGAGCGCGCCCTGGCCGCGGTGACCAGCGGCGTCCCGGCCGCGCTGCCCGACCTGGAGGCGCTGGCCGCCGAGCGCGAGCGGCATCTGCGCACGCACCCCGGGGACGCGCGGGCCTGGGCCGAGCTGGGCGCGGCCCGCACGGAGCAGGGGCTGCGGCTGGCCGACCCGCGCTACTGGCCGCGCGCCGAAAAGGCGCTGCGCACCGCGCTGACGGTACGTAAGGACAGCGTGCCCGCGCTGCGGGGGATGGCCGTCCTGGCGAACGCCCGCCGTGACTACGAGGACGCCCGCGCCTGGGGCGAGGCGGCGCGGAAGCTGGAGCCGGAGCGGTGGACGACGTACCCGCCGCTGATCGAGGCGTCCGCCGGACTCGGCGACGACGAGGAGGCCGGCCGCCTGCTGGAGAAGCTCGCCAAGCTGCGCTCGGGTCCGGTGGTGATGGCCCGGGCGGCGGCCGTGTACCGGGACCGGGGCTGGCGGGAGGACGCCGCGGCGAAGCTCGCGGACGCCGCCTCGGCCGCCGGGGAGCCGGCCGAGCGCGCGGCCTGTTTGGAGCGGGCCGGGCAGCTCGCCTGGGAGCGGGGCGACCGGGAGGACGCACTGCGTCACTTCCAGGAGGCGGTGCGCACCGATCCCGACCAGCGGGCGGCGCAGGCGGGGCAGGGCAGGGCGCTGGCGGCGCTGGGCCGCACCACGGAGGCGCTGAGCGCGTACCGCACGGCACTGGCGCGGCAGCCGCGGCCGGAGTACGCGCTGGAGCTGGGCGAGCTGTACGAGGCGCTGGGGATGCGGCCGGCCGCCGCGGTGCAGTACGGGCTGCTGCGGGAGCGGGCCCGGCTGGCCGCCGCGCACGGCGGGGACGAGGAGCTGGTGCTGGGCCGGTTCGAGGCCGACCACGGGGACGCCGGGGCGGCGGTGCGGCGGCTGCGGGCAGAGTGGGAGCGGCAGCCGTCGACGGAGGTGGCGGACGCGCTGGGCTGGGCGCTGCACCGGGCCGGGGAGCACGAGGAGGCGCTGCCGTTCGCGGTGCGGGCCACGGAGGGCACCGAGGGCGGGGGCGTGCGCAGCGCGCTGTTCGCCTACCACCGGGGGATGATCGAGCGCGCGCTGGAGCGGTACGGGGCCGCACGCCGCCATCTGACGGAGGCGCTGCAGATCAACCCGTGGTTCTCGCCGCTGCACGCGCCGCGGGCGAAGGAGGCGCTGGCCCGCCTGGGTGAGCCGTCCGTCCAGGCGGGCCCGCAGTCCTCCTGAGGGCGCGGGCTGTTACAGGTTGCCGCGCTTGGCCTGCTCGCGCTCGATGGCCTCGAACAGGGCCTTGAAGTTGCCCTTGCCGAAGCCCATGGAGCCGTGGCGCTCGATCATCTCGAAGAAGACGGTCGGGCGGTCCTGGACCGGCTTGGTGAAGATCTGGAGCAGGTAGCCGTCCTCGTCGCGGTCGACGAGGATCTTCAGCTCGCGCAGCGTCTCCACCGGCACGCGGGTCTCGCCCGCCCACTCGCCGAGGGTGTCGTAGTACGAGTCCGGGGTGTCCAGGAACTGCACGCCGGCGGCGCGCATCTGGCGGACGGTGTGCACGATGTCGTTGGTGTTCAGCGCGATGTGCTGGACGCCGGCGCCGCCGTAGAACTCCAGGTACTCGTCGATCTGGGACTTCTTCTTGGCGACGGCGGGCTCGTTGATCGGGAACTTGACCTTGAGCGTGCCGTCGGCCACCACCTTCGACATCAGCGCGCTGTACTCGGTCGCGATGTCGTCGCCCACGAACTCCTTCATGTTCGTGAAGCCCATGACCTTGTTGTAGAACTCGACCCACTCGTTCATCCGGCCGAGCTCGACGTTGCCGACGCAGTGGTCGACCGCCTGGAAGGAGCGCTTGGCCGGCGGCTCGACGATCGGGGCGGCGGTGACGTAGCCGGGCAGGTAGGGGCCGTCGTAGCCGGTGCGCTCGACCAGGGTGTGCCGGGTCTTGCCGTAGGTGGCGATGGCGGCCAGCACGACGGTGCCGTTCTCGTCCTTCAGCTCGTACGGCTCGGCCACGGAGGTGGCGCCGTGCTCGACGGCGTACGCGTACGCGGCGCGGGCGTCCGGCACCTCGATGGCGAGGTCGATCACCCCGTCGCCGTGCGCGGCCACGTG
Organism: Streptomyces pseudogriseolus; assembly: GCA_002154585.1. Taxonomy (GTDB): domain Bacteria; phylum Actinomycetota; class Actinomycetes; order Streptomycetales; family Streptomycetaceae; genus Streptomyces; species Streptomyces pseudogriseolus. The sequence continues at coordinate 2,974 of MUNG01000118.1, read as the reverse complement.
CTCCTCGAGGAAGGCGCCCCACTCGGTGGACCGCTTGATCACCGAGGTGAACACGAAGCGGGCCGAACCGCTCTCCAGCACGTAGGAGGCGGTCTCGCGGCTGCCGTTCTCCGGTCCGGAGTAGGCGACGAGCTGCATGCCGAAGGCGGTGGAGTAGTAGTGCGCCGCCTGCTTGGCGTTGCCCACGGCGAAGACGACCGCGTCCATTCCCTTGACCGGGAAGGGGTCTGCCTGCCGTGCGGTGTCGGGAGCGGTGTGTGTGGTCTGCGTCATAGAGGCAGGGTGGAACAGCCCTGCAAGGTGCGCAATAGTTCGCGCAATCGCTGGGCAACATGCACAGCAAAGGACCCGTATCGGCGGGCTTTCTGTACAGGATGACCACTGGGGAGAGCGGTATGGCGATCGATCATCTGGACGGGCGGATCATCCTGCTGCTGGCGCGTGAGCCGCGGATCGGGGTGCTGGAGATGTCCCGCCGACTGGGGGTGGCGCGCGGGACCGTGCAGGCCCGCCTGGACCGGCTTCAGTCGAACGGAGTCATCCGCGGCTTCGGCCCCCAGGTTGATCCCGCGGCCCTCGGCTACCCGGTCACCGCGTTCGCCACCCTGCAGATCAGACAGGGCCAAGGGGCCGACGTACGGGCACACTTGGCGACCGTGCCCGAGGTGCTGGAGCTGCACACCACCACCGGCACGGGGGACATGCTGTGCCGGCTGGTGGCTCGCTCGAACGCCGATCTTCAGCGGGTGATCGACCGCGTCGTCGGTTTTGATGGCATCGTCCGAGCCTCCACGGCGATCGTCATGGAGAACCCCGTTCCGCTGCGGATCATCCCGCTGGTGGAGCAGGCCGCGCTCGGCGAGTGACCGGACCTGGCCGAGCTGGGGTGAGCGGATGTGAACTTCTGGGAGTACCTGGAGAGCCGGCATCAGCAACTGCTCACCGACGCCTACCAGCACGCCAGCGTCGTCTTCCAGTGCATGGTGGTGGCCACCGCCATCGGTGTGCTGATCGGCATCCTCACCTACCGCAGCGAGTGGGCGGGCAGCCTCGCCACCACCGTCACCGCGACCCTGCTGACCGTGCCGGCGCTGGCGATGATCGGCCTGCTCATCCCGGTCGTGGGGCTGGGCGTGCCGCCGACGGTGATCGCGCTGACCCTGTACGGGCTGCTGCCCGTCGTGCGCAACGCGATCGTCGGGCTGCGCGGGGTCGATCCGGCGCTGGTGGACGCGGCCACCGGCATCGGCATGTCCCGGCTGTCCCGGCTGGTGCGGGTCGAGCTGCCGCTGGCCTGGCCGCCGATCCTCACCGGCATCCGGGTCTCCACCCAGATGCTCATGGGCATCGCCGCCATCGCCGCCTTCGCCTCCGGACCGGGCCTCGGCAACCTGATCTTCCGCGGGATCGCCTCCCTGGGCAGCAAGAACGCGCTGAACCAGGTACTCGCCGGCACCCTCGGGATCGTCGTCCTCGCCCTGCTGTTCGACGCCGCGTACGTCCTGATCGGGCGGCTGACCATCTCCAGGGGGATCCGTGCCTGAGCCCGAGACGACCGAGGCCGGCCGCACGTCGGTCGGGGCGCCCATCGAGCTGGAGGGCCTCACCAAGCGCTACCCGGGCAGCGACCGGCCCGCCGTCGACAACGTCAGCATGGAGATCGGGGCGGGCGAGACGGTGGTCTTCGTCGGCCCCTCCGGGTGCGGGAAGTCCACCACCCTGAAGATGATCAACCGGCTGATCGAGCCGACCGGCGGCCGTATCCGCATCGGCGGCGAGGACGTCACCGACATGGACCCGGTGAAGCTGCGCCGCACCATCGGCTACGCGATCCAGGCGAGCGGGCTGTTCCCGCACATGACCGTGGCGCAGAACGTCGCCCTGGTGCCGAAGATGCTGCGCTGGCCGTCCGCGCGGGTGCGGGACCGGGTGGAGGAGATGCTGGACCTGGTCGGCCTGGACCCCGGCGAGTTCCGTGACCGGTATCCGCGCCAGCTCTCCGGCGGCCAGCAACAGCGCGTCGGCGTGGCGCGGGCGCTGGCGGCGGACCCGCCGGTGCTGCTGATGGACGAGCCGTTCGGCGCGGTCGACCCGATCACCCGCGACCACCTCCAGGACGAGCTGATCCGGCTCCAGCGGGAGCTGCACAAGACGATCGTCTTCGTCACCCACGACTTCGACGAGGCGATCAAGATCGGCGACCGGATCGCGGTGCTGCGCGAACAGTCCCACATCGCCCAGTTCGACACCCCCGAGGCCATCCTCACCAACCCCGCCGACGACTTCGTGTCCGGCTTCGTCGGCGCGGGGGCGGCGCTGAAGCGGCTCAACCTCACCCGGGTCGGCGAGGTGACGATCACCGACTACCCGACGGTGGGCGTCGACGACCCGCTGGACGAGATCTCCGCCCGGCTGCGCTCCGCCGGCACGGACGAGGTGCTGGTGCTGGACAAGCAGGGCCGCCCCTACAAGTGGCTCCGGCGCGGCGACATCGTGCGCGCCCAGGGTTCGCTGGCCCGCGCGGGCGTCCTGGTGCACGACACGGTGACCCGCGACGCAACCCTGCGGGACGCGCTGGAGGCGGTGCTCACCGACAACACCGGCCGGGTCGCGGTGACCGGGCGGCGCGGCGCGTACGAGGGTGTCGTGGACGTGGAGACGCTGATGAACTCCGTGCACGAGCTGCTGGAGGCGGACCGGCTGGAGGCGCGGGAGTCGCAGGCGGGCCTGGAGGAGCAGCGGGCCGCGCAGACGCACGCCGAGCAGGAAGGCGCGCACCCCTCGGACGCGGGCGGGGAGGCGCAGGCGTGAGAACCTCCGAGGGGCGGCTCGGCGGGGACGGACCCGGGGCGCCCGAGGACGCGGAGCCGGACGGCGAGGAGACCCCTCCCCTGTTCCGGCCGGCCGTGGCGCCCGCCCGGGTGAGCTGGCAGAAGCTGACGCTGCTGCCGGTGCTGCTCATCGCCGTGCTGCT
>MUNG01000117.1:56699-56908 GCA_002154585.1 Streptomyces pseudogriseolus | reverse complement strand
CCGACGGCCGCCCGGTCGTCGTCCTCACCGGCGAGCAGGCCCCGGACGCCCAGCTGATGGCCGCCTCCACCGTCCCCGTCGGCATCGCGGCCGAGGCACACGCGTACCTCGCCCACGGCGGACCGGCCAACCTGGAGCAACTCGCCCGCTTCCTGTCCGACACCGTCCTGCTCACCGGTCACGGCTTCGACTCGCCGGCACCCGCCCCC
>MUNG01000117.1:0-56666 GCA_002154585.1 Streptomyces pseudogriseolus | reverse complement strand
GAGCGGCAACACCGCCTTCGTCCACGCCCTCTGCGAGGCCGTCGAGAACGCGGGCGGCCACCCGCTGCCCATCTACGTGGCTTCGCTGCGTGCTCCCGAGCCCGGGCTGATCGAGGAACTGCGCGCGGCCGACGCGATCGTGACCACCGTCCTGGCGGCCGGCGGCACCAGGCCCGCCGACGCGTCCGCGGGCGGCGACGACGAGTCGTGGGACGCGGGCGCCCTCACCGCGCTGGACGTGCCCATCCTCCAAGCCCTGTGCCTGACCGGCTCCCGCGCCGACTGGGAGGGCAACGACGAGGGCGTGTCCCCACTCGATGCCGCGAGCCAGATCGCCGTGCCCGAGTTCGACGGACGCCTCATCACCGTCCCGTTCTCCTTCAAGGAGATCGACGCCGACGGTCTCCCGGCCTACGTCGCCGACCCCGAGCGTGCCGCCCGCGTCGCCGGCATCGCCGTACGCCACGCCCGCCTGCGGCACATCCCGGCCGCCGACAAGCGCCTGGCCGTGGTGCTGTCCGCGTATCCGACCAAACACTCCCGCATCGGCAACGCGGTCGGTCTGGACACCCCTGCCAGCGCGGTGGCCCTGCTGCGCCGACTGCGCGACGAGGGCTACGACTTCGGCTCCGGCGCCGAGGTCCCGGGCCTGGGCTCCGGCGACGGCGACGAACTGATCCGCGCGCTGATCGAGGCGGGCGGCCACGACCAGGACTGGCTCACCGAGGAACAGCTCGCCCGCAACCCGGTCCGTATCCCCGCGGCCGACTACCGACGCTGGTACGCGACGCTCCCCGAGGAGCTGCGCACGGCAGTCGAGGAGCACTGGGGCCCGGCGCCGGGCGAGATGTTCGTCGACCGCAGCCGCAACCCCGAGGGCGACATCGTCCTGGCGGCCCTGCGCTTCGGCAACCTGCTGGTCCTCATCCAACCCCCGCGCGGCTTCGGCGAGAACCCCATCGCCATCTACCACGATCCCGACCTGCCGCCCTCGCACCACTACCTGGCCGCCTACCGCTGGATCGCCGCACGGGCCGACGACGGCGGCTTCGGCGCGGACGCGATGATCCACCTCGGCAAGCACGGCAACCTGGAGTGGCTGCCCGGCAAGAACGCCGGCCTTTCCGCCGCCTGCGGCCCCGACGCCGCTCTCGGCGACCTTCCCTTGATCTACCCCTTCCTGGTCAACGACCCCGGCGAGGGCACCCAGGCCAAGCGGCGCGTCCACGCGACTCTGGTCGACCACCTGGTCCCGCCGATGGCCCGCGCCGACTCCTACGGCGACATCGCCCGCCTGGAGCAACTCCTCGACGAGTACGCCCAGATCGCCGCCATGGATCCGGCCAAGCTCCCGGCGATCCGCGCCCAGATCTGGACCCTGATCCAGGCCGCGAGGCTCGACCACGACCTCGGCCTGGACGACCGCCCCGACGACGAGGGCTTCGACGACATGATCCTCCATGTCGACGGCTGGCTCTGCGAGGTCAAGGACGCCCAGATCCGCGACGGCCTGCACGTCCTCGGCACCCCTCCGGCCGGAGCGGACCGCGTCAACCTCGTCCTGGCCATCCTGCGCGCCCGCCAGATCTGGGGCGGCGCCACCGCGCTGCCCGGCCTGCGCGAGGCGCTCGGCCTGGACGAGTCCGCCGCCACCCGCACCACGGCCGACGAAGCGGAGGAACGGGCCCGCGCCCTGGTCCAGGCGATGGAGGACGCCGGCTGGGACCCGTCCGCCGTCCCCACCGAACACGGTGAACAGGTCGCCGCCGTACTGGAGTTCGCCGCCCGCGAGGTAGTCCCGCGCCTGTCGGCCACCACTGCCGAGATCGACCACACCGTCCATGCCCTGAACGGCGGATTCGTCCCGGCGGGCCCCTCGGGTTCCCCGCTGCGCGGCCTGGTCAACGTCCTGCCGACCGGCCGCAACTTCTACTCGGTCGACCCCAAGGCCGTCCCCTCCCGCCTGGCCTGGGAGACCGGTCAGGCACTCGCCGACAGCCTCCTGGAGCGCTACCGCTCCGACAACGGCGACTGGCCCGCCTCGGTCGGCCTGTCCCTGTGGGGCACCAGTGCCATGCGCACCGCCGGCGACGACGTCGCCGAGGCCCTCGCCCTGCTCGGTGTCCGCCCCGTCTGGGACGACGCCTCCCGCCGCGTCACGGGTCTGGAGCCCATCCCGTACGAGGAACTGGGCCGGCCCCGCATCGACGTCACCCTGCGCATCTCAGGGTTTTTCCGCGACGCGTTCCCCCACACCGTCGGCCTGCTGGACGACGCCGTCCGGCTGGCCGCCTCCCTGGAAGAATCGGACGAGGTCAACTTGGTGCGCGCCCACGTCCAAGCCGACATCGCCGACCACGGCGACGAACGCCGGGCCACCACCCGCATCTTCGGCTCCCGTCCCGGCACCTACGGTGCCGGTCTGCTGCAGCTCATCGACTCCCGCGACTGGCGCACCGACGCCGACCTCGCCGAGGTCTACACCGTCTGGGGCGGCTACGCCTACGGCCGCGAACTCGACGGCCGCCCGGCCCGCGACGAGATGGAGACGGCGTACCGGCGCATCGCGGTCGCAGCCAAGAACACGGACACCCGCGAGCACGACATCGCGGACTCGGACGACTACTTCCAGTACCACGGCGGCATGGTCGCCACGGTCCGTGCCCTGCGTGGCACCGCTCCCGAGGCGTACATCGGCGACTCCACCCGCCCCGAGACGGTCCGCACCCGCACCCTGGTCGAGGAGACCTCCCGCGTCTTCCGCGCCCGCGTGGTCAACCCCAAGTGGATCGAGGCGATGCGCCGCCACGGGTACAAGGGCGCCTTCGAGCTCGCCGCCACGGTCGACTACCTCTTCGGCTACGACGCCACCACGGGCGTCGTGGCCGACTGGATGTACGACAAGCTCACCGAGACCTACGTCCTGGACCCCACCAACCGCGAGTTCCTGCAGCAGGCCAATCCCTGGGCCCTGCACGGCATCGCCGAGCGGCTGCTGGAGGCGGAGTCGCGCGGGATGTGGGAGAAGCCCGACCCGGCTGTGCTGGACGGGCTGCGGCAGGTGTACCTGGAGACCGAAGGAGACCTCGAAGGCGAGGACTGAGCGCGCTCAGTGGGTGCAGCGGGAGCACAGGCCGTGGACCAACAGCGACCCCGCTGCCCCGGGCCGCAGACCGGTCAGTTCCCGGACTCCGCGCACCGCCTCCGTCAACGACTCGCTGACCAGGTCGTCGACGTGGCCGCACCGCTCACACATCGTGTGGTGGTGCGGCTCGTTCGTGATGCCGTAGCGCGTCGGCCCGACGCAGGGCACCGCGTGCGTCACACCGGCGGCCGTCAACGTCTCCAGCGTCCGGTAGACCGTCGTGGGGTGATGCCCCGCCCCCGACAGCGTCAGTCGTGCACCGATCTCGGCGGCGGTGAGGTGGCGCCCGGGGACGTTCAACAAGCTCAGGATCCGCAACCTGCCAGGAGTGCAGCGCATGCCGTGCTTGCGCAGCAGGGCGCGAGGCTCGGGCAACACTCCTGACTGTCCACGCGCCTCGTCAAGGGTTCTCGCCATACCGCCGCCTTCCCGGAGGCGGTCCCGCCGGCGAACACAAGACCGGCCACCTCGCCACTCGTCGTACGCCGGTCGGAATTCCGGCGACATCGGTCCTAGGACCATCGCCTGATCAATAATTGCCACTACTGCTGCTAGCGTGCAACTGCACATCAGTGGCAATAACGTCGGAGGATGTTGGACATGGCGGTGTACACGCTCCCGGAGCTTCCCTACGACTACTCGGAGCTCGAGCCGGTCATCAACCCGCAGATCATCGAGCTGCACCACGACAAGCACCACGCCGCGTACGTCAAGGGTGCCAACGACACGCTGGAGCAGCTCGCCGAGGCGCGGGACAAGGAGCAGTGGGGCTCGATCAATGGCCTGGAGAAGAGCCTGGCCTTCCACCTCTCCGGCCACATCCTGCACTCCATCTACTGGCACAACATGACCGGTGACGGAGGCGGCGAGCCCCTGGCCGCCGACGGTGTCGGTGACCTCGCCGACGCGATCGCCGAGTCCTTCGGCTCCTTCGCCGGCTTCAAGGCGCAGCTCACCAAGGCCGCCGCGACCACCCAGGGTTCGGGTTGGGGCGTCCTGGCGTACGAGCCGCTGAGCGGCCGGCTGATCGTCGAGCAGGTCTACGACCACCAGGGCAACGTCGGCCAGGGCTCCACCCCGATCCTGGTCTTCGACGCCTGGGAGCACGCCTTCTACCTGCAGTACAAGAACCAGAAGGTCGACTTCATCGACGCCATGTGGGCCGTCGTCAACTGGCAGGACGTGGCGAAGCGTTACGAGGCCGCCAAGTCCCGCACCGACGTGCTGCTGCTGAACCCCTGACCGCGGGGGCCGTATGACGTCCTGCTCGTGATCGTCTTCTCACCCTTCACCGGCAGGCGGCACAAGGAAGGGCCTCCGGCCGGGGCGACCCGGCCGGAGGCCCTTCCGCCGTGTCCGGGGTCCGCCCCTGCACGCAAGTCCTGGACGCGCTTACGGCGCCGTGATTCCCGCGCAGCCACTGCGGGCCGAACGCGCGGCGGCCCGTCCGGATGACCAAGTCCGCTGCTGTCGCGGCTTCTTCGCCCTCTCCGGGAACCGACCGCCTCTCCCTCCCGACTGCTCTGAGGAGGCAGGGAGGTGGCATGGAAGGGCTGGATGTCCGGATGTCCGGCGTCGTGTGCCGGCACGGCAGGGTCGAGGCCGTGCGCGACGTCGATCTCGACATCGCGCGCGGGCAGCGCGTGGCGCTGACCGGTACCAACGGGTCGGGTAAGACCACGTTGCTGCGTGCCGTTCTGGGGCTGCACCGGCATGTCGCGGGTCGGATCCTGGTGGGTGGCCGGGACACCGGGAGCGCCGCCGGGTGGGCGTGGCGGCGACAGGCGTGCGCGTGGATCCCGCAGAAGCCGGCGACCGGCCGCTTCCCCCTGCTGGGGCGCGAGTTGCTGGCCAGCGGTGGTGCCCGTGCCGAGGCGGTGGAGGCGGCCGGCAAGCTCGGGGTCGGGCACCTCGCCGACCGGCCGTTGCACACCCTGTCCGGCGGTCAGCTCCAGCGCATGTACCTGGCGCGGGCGGTCGGCTGTGTGGCGGCCGGTGCGGGCGTCCTGCTCGCCGACGAGCCCACCGCCGCCCTCGACTTCTCCGGTCAGGAGGAGGCGGCCGACGTACTGCTCTCCCTGCCGGTGACCGTCGTGGTCGTCACCCACGACCGGGCTCTGGCCGAGCGCTGCGACCGGGTGCTGGAGATGGCCGCGGGCCGGCTGCGGGAGGTCCGGTGAGCGCCCTGGCCGCGGCCGACGTCGGTCAGCTCCTGCAACTCGTGCCCGTCCAACGGGCCGGCGTCGCCCTGCTGGTGGCCGCGGTCGGACTGCCGGTGATCGGCGTCGTCATCGTCGGCCTCGACATCATGCCGGTGCGGTTCGCGATGATGCACGTCGCACTCCTGGGCATCGCCGTCGGACTGCTGACCGGGCTCGATCCCATGCTGTGCGCGCTGGTGGCCTGCGCCCTCGCCGGCGCCGGAGTCGCTCCACTGGCCCGTACTCCGGACGGCCTGTCCGGTGCCATGGGCCTGCTGATGAGCCTGGCGATCGCCGCCGCCCTGCTCGTGCTCGCCGTCTCCGGCGTCAACGCGGCGGGCGCCTTCTCCCTGCTCTGGGGGTCCATCCTCTCGGTCGGTACCGCCGACCTGTGGCTGCTCGTCGCACTGGCCGTCGTCGTACCGGCCCTCTTCTGGTGGCGCCGCAGAGACATCGCCCTCCTCCTCTACGACCGTGAACTCGCCCTGTCTTCGGGCGTGCGGGTCGACCGGCTCACCCTCGTGCTGCTGGTCCTGGTCGCGGTGTCCGTCGCCGGAGCCATCAAGCTCACCGGCGCCCTCCTCGTCGATGCGCTGACGCTTCTTCCGGCTCTCGCCGCCCGACGGCTGGGCCGTTCCCTGCTGTCCATCACCGCCTGGGCGGTCGGTATCGGTGTGGCCGTGAACCTGACCGGGTTCCTGGTCGCGCTCCGTTTCGACTGGCCTCCCGGCCCCGTCCTCGTCCTCACTGCCGGCGTGGTCGTCCTCGCCGTCCATCTCGTACCCGAACGGAGAATCAGCTCATGGCGCGCACCCGCGTCCGCATCACTCCCCTCCTCGCACTGAGCTTCAGCGCGGCCCTCCTGTTGACGGCCACCGGCTGCGGTGGGGAAAGCGATACGCCGTCCTCCTCGACTTCCTCGTCCGACGCGGACGCGGCAGGGAAGGACACCGGTCCGGTCGTGGTCGCCACGACCAGTTGGGAAGGGGCGTTCGCCAAGGCCGCGGGTGCCGAGGACGTCACGGTCATCGTGCCGGAGTCGGTGCAGCACGCCCCCGACTACGACCCGAAACCCTCCGACCTCGCGGCCGTGGCGGACGCCGACTTCGTGCTGTACGCGCCCTTCGAGCCGTACGCCGAGAAGTTCAAGGAGGCCGCCGGAGGCGACGCCGAACTGGTCGAGGTCAACCTCGACAACGACGCGGACAAGGCCAAGGCCGAGGTGACGCGACTGGGCAAGATGTTCGGAACCGAAGCCACTGCCAAAGAGTGGATCACCACGTTCGACACCGAGTACGGCAAGCTGCAGAAGGGCCTCAAGAGTGCCTGGCCGGACGGCAAAGCACCCACCGTCGTCGCCCAGGTCTTCTCCGCCTGGTCGGCGAAGCTGGCCGGGGCCGAGGTGGTCGGTACGTACGGACCCGAGGCCGTGACGGCCGAGCAGTTGTCCGACCTGTCCGGGAAGAAGCCCCAACTGGTCCTCGACAACGTGCACATGACGACCGGCACCGTGCTGCCGGACTCGGGCGCGCGCCAGGTGGGGATCGTCAACTACCCGGACGAGGACCTGGATCTGCTGACCGTCTACAAGAACGCGGCGACGACGCTGGAGAAGGCGATGAACGCCTCCTGACTCGTGGCGCCGTACCCACCGAAGTTCGGTCGGCGGACTTCGCGTCGTACGTCGAAAAGGGCCGCCCGGGGCGTTCCCCGGGCGGCCCTCCGTCGTCCGGAGGGTCAGCCGGCCGAGGCCAGGGGCTGCTGCCGCTCCGTCTCGGGCAGACACCGTTCCCGCAGCGCCGCCCGGTCCGGCTTGCCGGCCGGTGTCAGGGGAAGTTCACTCAGCACCAGCAGGCGCTCGGGGTGTTTGCGCCGTTCCAGACCTCGCGCGTCCAGGTGCGCGCACAGCTCCTCCAGTGTGGGCGCCGCCTCGTCCCTGGGCACGACGCAGGCCGCGAGCCGCTCGCCCATCAGCGGGTCGGGCACGCCGACGCACACCACGTCCCGGACCGCCGGGTGCGCGGCCAGTTCGACCTCGACCTCGGCGGGGCTGATGTTCGCCCCGCCGCGGATCACCACGTCCTTCAGCCGTCCGACGACCCGGAGCGTGCCGTCAGCGTCGATGAGGCCGAGGTCCCCGGTGCGCACCCAGCCGTCCTCGGTGCGGTAGCGGGTGTCGAGGTCGGGGGCGGCGACGTAGCACAGTGGTGTCATGGGGCCACGGGCGACAATCTCGCCGACCGTGCCCTCGCCGACCTCCCGCAGCTCACGGGTGCCGGGGACGGCGATCCGTATGTCGGCGACCCGGGGATCGGGTTGTCCCGCGGCGACTCCGGGCCGCCCGTCGCCGTCGGGGGAGCCGGGTGTCAGCCCGGTGTGGCAGTTGACGCCGTCGGCGGAGCCGTAGAGGTTGACGACCGGGCAGCCGAAGGCCCGGCGGGCCTCGGTCGCGGTGGCCTCGTCCAGTGGTGAGCCGCCGACGACCACGGCCGTCGGTGGAGTGAACGTCCGGTGCCCGCCCTCCGCGATCCGGTCGAGCATCATGCGGATCATGGTCGGTACGCCCAGGACATGGGTCGGTTCGTGTGCGGCGAGCGCCTCCAGGGCTGCCTCGGGCGTGAAGTGGTCGAGCAGGACCAGGGTTCCGCCGTGCCGGGCGAGGGTGACCGGGGTGCCGTTGCTGCCGAAGGCGGAGGCCAGCGGCACCAGGAAGAGGCAGCGCGGCGGGCGCCCGTCCGGGATGAGGGAGCCGAGGAAGTTGCCCCGGCCGCCGGCCAGTGCATTGTGCGAGTAGGCCACCATCTTCGGCTCGGACTCCGACCCGGAGGACACGAGGATGCGGGCGGCGGTGTCGGGATCGGGGCGGGCCGGCACGAACGTCTTCGGGTCGGTGCGCGTCAGGGCCGACAGCGGGACGGCTCCCTCCGGTGCGGTGCCCGCCGGCCCCGCGGCGACGACCGTGCGCAGGGCGGGCAGCTCATCCGTCAGCGCCAGCAGGTCGGCCGCGTGACGGCTGCCCCGGTGTTCGGTTGCCGCGATCACCGCGACCGCCTCCGATCTGCGCAGCAGCGACGCCGCCTCGCGCCCGCCCCGCCCGACCGGGAAGGGCAGCGCCACCGCGCCCAGGGCGGCGAGCGCGAGGTCCGCGACGACGGCGTCGCGGCCGTTGGGCAGCTGGACGCCGACGACGTCACCGGCGTGTATCCCGAGGCCGGAGAGCCCGGCGGCCAGACATCGGGCCTTGCGGTCCAGCGCGGTGTAACAGAGTTTCCCCTTGGCGTCGAGGACCGCCGTACGGTGCGGGTCGGCGATCTGACGGGCGCGGTAGAGGCTGTAGAGGTCCAGATCGGGGCAGGTTCCCTCGACGGCCCAGGTACGGCGCAGCGTGGCGGGCAGCAGGTCGTGCAGGGCGACGGTCATGCGAACCTCCAGGGGGCGGGGACGGTGGGGGAGCCATGGGCGTCGCGGCTGATCGGGCCGGAGGAGAGCAGGCCGGCGAGGTCGGTGACGACCGGGACGGCGGCCGTGCCTCGCTCGTGCAGCCGCTCCAGCGCACGGGCCGTGGAAAGGTGGTACGCGTCGTGCGGGAGGGCGGCATGGTCGGGCAGGGCGATCCAGCCGTCGGCCGTGGGCACGGGCCGACGGAATCCGGCCGGCCGGCGCGGGTCGAGGCCCTGGGCCGCGCGGATCCGGGCCGGCATGGTCAGTACGTCGGCCGCCCCCAGCAGCGACGAGTCCACCCGCACACCGGCTCCCGTGCGCTGACGCAGCAGCAGCCCCGCGAGGACGGCCTCGGCCCCGAGGAGTCCTCCGAGCACGTCGAGCAGTGTCATCAGGGACGGTACGGGCGGTTCGTCCGCGGGCCGCACCGCCTCGCCCACTCCGGTGCGGGCCTGCACCATGAAGTCGGTGCCCATCGGCGCCCCGGGCAGCCGGTCGGCCCAGCCGCTGGTGTACGCGTAGACGAGCGCGGGGTGGTCGGCGGACAGGTCTTCGTGGTCCAGGCCGAGCGCGGCGGCCTTGCCCGGCGCCCAGTTGTGCAGGAACACGTCGGCCTCCGCCGCCATCGCGCGCAGCCGTTTGCGGTCCGTGGCGGACTTGATGTCCACCTCGACGGCCTTCTTGCCCCGGTTGAGCGCGAGCCAGCGGGCCGAGACACCCGAGCAGGCCGGAGGCATGCCGCGCAACGGATCACCGCCCGGCGGCTCGATCCGCACCACTTCGGCGCCGAGCAGCCCCAGCAGATGCGCCGTGAGCGGTGCTTGGATGCGGCGGCCGGCCTCCAGGACGGTCATGCCGGCCAGCGGGGCGTCGACGGGCGGTGGTGCGCCGGAGCCCGAGTACGACGCCTCGTGCGCCGTCAGTTCCCAGGGTGGGGCCCCGTCGTGCTCGGCGGCCCGTTCTGTGAGCGTGTGCAGGGCGCACACCTCGGCTCCGGAGGCCCTGGCCGCTTCCCGGACGCGCTCCCAGCCGTGGTCGCGGGCCGAGGCGTGCAGCTCCTGCGGAAAGGGCGCGCAGGCCGTGGCGTACCGGAACTGGAAGGGCCGCCAGCCGCGCCGTACGGCGTCCGCCGGTGCGTCGAGGGTGCGCCAGAAGGCGGCCCACGCGCCCGGGTCGAGTGTCTCCAGTTCGAAGACGACCCCGTCGGCGGAGGCGAACGGCGGGCCGCCCGGTGCGATCTCCGCGGCCTCGGCCTCCTCCGCTCCGGCCGCGGCGAGATACTGCGAGACGGCGAGCAGTCCGGCCCGCTCGACGCTCACCTCGATGCTTGCCACCTGTGAGCCGCGGGCCTGGGCGAGGAGCCCGGCCAGCAGGCCCTGCACGGTCAGGACACCGGCGGCGGTGGCGGCGTAGTCGGCGGCGAGCCCGCGGGGCGACCCGTCCCGGCGGCCGTGCACGGCCATGATGCCCGTCGCCGCCTGCGCGGTCGCCTCGTCGACGGCGCGGTCGCCCCACGTCATGTGGGCGGTGATGCCACCGCACTCCGGTCCGACGAGTGTCATGCGTTCGCCGGAGCGTCCGGTCTCCTCCGCGCCGAGCAGCTGTAGGTGCTCCGCGACGAGTCCGTCCGCCGGCCCCGGGGGGCCTGAGGCTTCCAGACGCAGTCCGTCGAGGGGCCGGGACGTCTGCGCGACGGCCGGTGTGGCTGGTGGTGCCATGCCTCTCCTTTCCTGACGCGCGGGAACCCGGGGGCGATCACCCCCGACCGGTTCCACGAACAGACAGTCGGACCGGCGAGAGCCGGAGTTCCCTGAAAGGTGGGGGAGACATGCTGGACGAGACGCTCGGCGACCCGCAGTGTCCGCCGGAGGTGCGGGAGTTGAAGGAGCGGGTGGCGGACTTCGTCCGCTCCCGGGTGGTGCCGTGCGAAGGCATTCTGGACAGTGGTGGCTCTGACGCGGCCCGGACGCTGCACCGGCTGCGCCGGGAGGCGAAGGACGAAGGGCTGTGGGCACTGCCCCTTCCGGTCGAACTGGGCGGTCAGGGGCTTGGATTGCGGTCGTACGCGCATGTCGCGGAGGCGGAGGGCGCCAGTGACCACGGACCGGCGGTCCTCGGGTCGGCTTCCCTGCTGGACGCGCTCATGCTGGCGCGACACGGCAGCCCGCGCGTACGCGAGCGATACCTCGCGCCGCTGGTCGCGGGGGAGTTGCGGGCCAGTTATGCGATGACCGAGCAGGACGTGCCCGGCACCGACCCGTTCCTCACCGCCACCCGCGCCGTCGACACCGAGGACGGCTGGCGGCTGACGGGACGCAAGTGGTTCGTCAGCGGAGGCGACACCGCCGACCTCGTCACCGTCCTCGCGCGCACGGACGGGCGGCCCCCGGAGCGGGACGGTCTGTCCCTGCTGCTGGTCCCGACCACCTCTCCCGGCTTCCGGGTGGTGCGCGAGCTGCCCGTGCTCGGCACCGCCGGACAGGCGGAGATCGCACTCGACGGTGTCGTGGTGGACACTGACTACCTGATCGGCGAGCGCGGCAAGGCCCTCGCCGTCGCCGCCGAACGGCTCCAGCTCGGCCGGACCCTGCGCTGCCTGCGCTGGCTCGGCCAGGCGGGCCGTGCCTTCGACCTCATGCGGGAACGCGCCGTCTCCCGCTCCCGCTCCCGCGGCCCGCTCGGCGACCTGCAACTCGTCCAGCGCCACGTCTTCGAGTCACTGCTCGCCCTACGCACGACCCGGCCGTTGGTCCACCAGGCCGTGTCCCGGCTCGACGCGGGCGTCGACGCCCATGTCGAAGTAGGGCTGGCCAAGGTCGCGGCGGCCCGCACGCTCCAACTGGTGGCCGACGCGGCGATACAGGTCCACGGCGCGGCGGGGCTCGGCCCGGACACCGCGCTCCCCGCCCTGTTCCGCACGGGGCGCGCGGCCCGCGTTCTCGACGGCCCCGACGAACTGCACATCACCTCCGTGGCGCGGCGAGTACTGCGTACGGAGTCCGCCTAGCCGGTGCCACCGGCCACCCGGCCGGTGAGTTCCGCCAGGGCGTAGGCCAGGAAGAAGTCGCCCCAGATCAGCTCGTGCCGGACGGCTGTTCCAGCCGTCAGGTCGTAACAGCCGTCCAGGAGGCGGCCGTCGGTGGTCAGGTGCCGGTCGACCAGCGTTTCGAGGAGGCCGACGGCCCGGTCCCGGCGTCCCAGTCGCAGCAGCGCCAGCGCCGTGATGGCGGCGGCGGAGGTGTCGAGAGGGCCGTCGGGGTGAGCGGCGTCGGCGAGCGGCACGGGAGAATCCGGCACCAACGTGTCGGCCGGCTCGGCGAACGAGTCGCCGTCCGGCAGACAGGCGCCTTCGGCCAGGGCGAGCAGCAGCCACGCCGGACCACGGCTCCAGCCCGGTGGGGGATCGGCGCAGGCGGCCCAGCCGGTCGCCTCGGTGTGCAGCCACGACCACGAGGACGGTTGGCTCCCGAGGCACAGGTCGAGATGCCGACGCAGATGGGAGCGGGCGGCCTCCACGTCCACCGTGGCCAGCAACGGCACCATGCCGGGTACGCCGTCCACGCGGGCCATCAGCCGCGGCCCGCCGAACGCCGACCCCCACGGCACGAGGCCCAGTTCCGGATCGAAGGCGTCCCGGCAGGCCCGCGCGCCCCGGTTCCGGATCCGGTCTCCGTCATCGGCGAAGACGGTGCCGTACCAGAGGATCAGTCCACGGGTGGAGGTGTCCGCACCGGCCCAGTCGGCCAGGCGGGCCGTGCACGCCCGTGCGGCCTCCCGGTCAGAGGGGTCGCCGGTGTGCCGGGCGCGCAGCCACAGCAGTCCCGCCCAGAAGCCGCCGGTCCAGGAGCCGCGCGCGGTCGTCCTCCACGTGCCGGTGTCCGGGTCGGCGTAGAGGGGGAACCGGTCGCCGGCTTCGGCACGTGTGGCGAAGGCCCTGGCGAGGACGGAGTCGAGCGCCGGGGCGGCCCAGTCGGGTGCCGGGTCCGGTTCCACGCGGCCCGCCCGCCGGTTCTCGGGAGGACGGGCGGACCCGTCCGTGCGTGCCCTCATGGCCGCACGTCCGACCGGCGTTCCCGCACGGACCACAACAGCGCCACCACCCCGGCCCCCGCGAACTCGGCCGCCACGAGGAGCCACCCGCTCCCGTACCGGCCCGCCTCGGCCAGCACCCCGAACATTGGCGGACCGACCGCGAACCCGGCGAAGAAGCCCGCGGAGACCAGCGCGGAGTCCTGGCCGGCCCGGCCCGGCGCGGCGCGCTGCATGACGAGGACCATCGACACCGCGTTCGCTGCCACGGCGAACACCCCGACGGCCACGGCCGCCACCCACACGAACGGGCGAGCGGACGACGAGCCCGCCAACAGCAGGGCCGCCGCCACCGCTCCGACGGCGAGCGAGCCTGGCAGCCAGACCGCCCGGCCGGGATGCCCCGCCACCTTCGACCAGCCCAGCCGGCCCGCGATCCCGGAGACACCGAGCACGGCCACCAGCGCCCCCGCCGCCGTGGGACCGAGCCCCAGACGTTCGGTGCCGTACAGCGACAGGTAGGTGTTGACCGAGGCGATGCCGCAGCCGAGCAGCAGCGAGAACACCATCAGCCACGCGGTCATCCCGCGCGGCACCCAGATGGCCGGAGTGGACTTCGCGGGCGGATCGACGGGCAGGGCGCGTGCCGCCCACACGGCGGCCACCGCCGCGGCGCCGGCGGCGGTCCAGACGGCGCCCCGCCACCCGGTGAGACCGGCCAGCGCCGCGAGCGGCAGCCCGGCCGCGAATGCCCCGAGCTGTACCCCCGACTGCTTCATGCCGGTCACCGAGCCGCGCCGGGCAGGCGGTACGGCGGCGAGGATCGCCTTGTTCGTGGCGGGGTTGGCCAGTGCCTGCGGCAGTCCGCCGAGCGCGACGGCGGCCAGCAGGAACCCGGAGCCGGGAGCCGTTCCGATCAGTGCCAGCGTGACCGCGGCCACGGCGAGCAGGGCCACCAGGCAGCGTCGGGGCCCGACCCGGTCCACCACCCGGCCGCCGGCCGGGGAGAGCACGGCCGCCGTGGCGAACCCGACGGTGGTCGTCAGCCCGAGCACCGTCGGTGAGACGCCGAGGTCCGCGACGAGCCGCGGGCCGAGCGCCCCGAGCAGGAACAGCTGCATCATCGAGAAGGCCATGGCACACGTCAGCAGCGTGGTCAGAGCCCTTGTCGCTTTTTCCCCGGTTGCCGAACCTGCCTCGTTCCGCCCGGCCTGCTCTGTCCGTCCCGTCGTCACAGACGCACCTCCTTGGGGAGGCAGTCGAGTGCAACTCTCCTGGAGTTCCCGGGGGTTGGCGTGACATGAATCACCGGGAGCGGATTGAGGCGCGGGCCCGGGAACTTCTCGTACTCGCTCAAGACGGTGCGCCGGAAATGCAAGGATGAGCCGCCATGGGCGCTGGGTGGTGTCTCCGCACGACACGGGCCGCGGTGTTCGCGGCCGTCTGCGTGCTGCTCGCCGCCCTGGGGCACGTCATGATGTCGGGCTCCTCCGTGCCCTGGTGGGCCCTCGCCGTCGCAGTAATGGCATGCGGTGGGACGGCATGGTGCCTGGCCGGTCGGGAACGCGGTCTCCTTCTCGTCTCCTCCGTCGTGGTGGCCGCCCAGTCGGCCCTGCACGAGTGGTTCTCCTACGCGCAGGCACTGTCGACGTCGTCGATGTCCGCGGGCGGTACGGCTCACGGCACGCCTTCCACGCATCACATGGCCTCCACGGTTCACACCGGTCACGCCATGCACTCCATGCCCCATGACGGATCCGCCATGGGGCCGACGGGTGCCATGGACCCGGTGACGGGAATCGGCCACATCATGGGCGGCGAGATGTCCTCCCCGGGCATGCTCGCCGCCCACTTGCTGGCCGCGCTACTGAGCGGCCTGTGGCTCGCGCATGGCGAACGCGCGGCCTTCCGCATCCTGCGGGCCGTCGCCGGACGGCTGGCCGCCCCGCTGCGACTGCTCCTCGCCCTCCCGGCACCTCCGCGCCGCCCAGGCGTCGTCCTGCGCCGTGGCCGCACGGACCGCAGTCCGCGCCGGCTGCTCCTGGTGTACGCGATCACTTCTCGGGGTCCGCCCGTGGGAACCGCTGTCCTCTGAGACAGCCGGTTCCCCGACACCGTCCCGGGCCTCTCACGCCCGAACGGCTTCGGGCATCAGGAGTGCGCCGCAGTACAGGCGTACTCCTGCCACCCCCTGCCCACACCGGATCCGCCGTGTGCCCCGAGCCGCCCGGTCCGGTCTCCGGATGTCCGCGTGTCGGCCCTCCGGACCCCCGAAAAGGACACCAGGTGATCAGTCCCGCTCTTCCTGCCGCATGCGACAGAACTCCGCACCTCACGAGAACACCTGAGGAACGCAAGTCCGCCGACGAGCTGATAACGGCCTGGGCGCTCACCGCCCGCGGTGGTGACCCGGAAGCAGTCGAGAAGTTCGTTCGCGCCCTCCAAAGAGACGTCCGGCATTTCGTCGGGTATCTGGGCGCCGACCCCCAGGCCGCCGACGACCTGGCTCAGGACACCTTCCTGCGGGCCCTGGGCAGCCTGCACCGTTTCGAGGGCCGCTCCTCCGCCCGCGTCTGGCTGCTGTCCATCGCCCGCCGGGCGGTGATCGACAGTTACCGGCACGCGTCCGCCCGGCCGCGTCTCGCCGACACCGACGACTGGCAGGCCGCCGCCGAACGCGCCCAGGAGCGCGGTCTGCCCGGCTTCGACGACGGCATCGCTCTCACCGAACTGCTGGACGCGCTGCCCGCCGAACGCCGTGAGGCGTTCGTCCTCACCCAACTCGTCGGCCTTCCCTACGCGGAGGCGGCCGAGCTCAGCGGCTGCCCGATCGGTACGGTCCGCTCCCGGGTCGCCCGGGCCCGTGCAGCGTTGACGCAGTTACTGCACGAGGCGGAACGAGCCGACCTGGTGAGGGCTCCGGACTGACCGGGTGTCCTGAGCGGCTCGGGCCGACCGCTGGGGGCTTCGAAACCGGGCCGTGCAGGACTCGCTCCCGGCCGCGGTCCGGTCGGGTGGGTATCCCCGGTGCCGGCGGTTCGTCCGCAGGGTGCCAGGATGGGGCGCCATGTTCGCCGGTGGGTTTCTGCGTGTGCTGCGGGCCGCGGTGTTCGCGGCCGTCTGCGTGGTGCTCGCCGCCCTCGGCCACGTGCTGATGTCGGGGGAGGGGCTGCCCTGGTGGGTGCTCCTCTCCGGCGCCGCCGTGGTCGGTGCCGTCGGCTGGGCTTTCGGGGCCCACGAGCGTCGCCGCCGTACGGTGGCCGGCCTGACGGTCGTCGTCCAGACCTGCCTGCATATCGCCTTCACGCTCGCGCAGTCCGGCAACCGGCCGGCCATGGCGGCGGCCCCGGGGGATGCGCAGTCCCTTCGGCAATGGGCCGACCGCTTTCTCTGCGGCGCGGCCCCCACGCCCGAGCGGGTTGCCCGGGCCTATGACATCGCCGTGGCGGCGGGACTGCACCCCACGGATCACCTGGCCTCTCACGGCGCCCACAGCATGACGTCGACGGGCCACGACATGACGCACCTGGCCGGCTCGTCCTCCTGGGGCATGCCGGCCGCCCACGTGTTGGCCGCCGTCCTGTGCGGACTCTGGCTGGCCCAGGGCGAAACCGCGGTCTTCAAGATGCTCCGCGCCTGCGCGGACCGCGCGTTCGTACCGTTGCGGCTGGTACTGGCGGTACTCTGCCCACCCTCCACTCCGCCCTCCTTCCGCCCGGCTCCGCGGCCGAGGCGGCGCCTGCGGCAGCTCCTGCTCGTCCACGCCCTCACCACCCGGGGGCCTCCCGGGGAGACCGCTGTCGTCTGACAGCCGGATCACCGCCACCGCCTTCCACACGGCGGCGGTCTCCCGCCCGCGCTTCCTCGCGGCCGGATCTCCCCATCACCCGTGCGACCGCCGACGGCACCTGTGCGGTGCCCGGCTCGTCCGCGCGGGACTGAAGGAAGGACCACAGGACCATGACCCCTGCCCTGCCCACCGTGACCGACGAGACGGTCACCTCCTGGGCGCTCGCCGCCGCCGACGGCGACAGCGAAGCGGTCGACCGTTTCGTCCGGGCACTGCAACGCGACGTACGCCGCTACGTGACGTACCTCGCCGACGACGCGCAGGCGGCGGACGACCTGACCCAGGACACGTTCCTGCGCGCCCTGACGGCACTGCCCCGGTTCGAGGGGCGTTCCTCGGCGCGGACCTGGCTGCTGTCGATCCCCCGCCGGACCGTCATCGACAGCCTGCGCCATGCCGCCTGCCGTCCCCGTACGGCATGGACCGACGACTGGCAGGCCGCGGCAGAACGCGCCCAGCCGACGGGACTGCCGGGCTTCGACGAGGGCGTCGCCCTCATGGAGCTGGTCGACTCCCTGCCCGGCGACCGCCGTGAGGCGTTCGTGCTGACCCAGCTCATCGGACTGCCGTACGCCGAGGCCGCCGAGCTGAGCCGGTGCCCAATCGGCACGGTGCGCTCCCGGGTGTCTCGCGCGCGGACCGCCCTGGCCGAGTGGGCGGCGGACGGGTCCGTCACCCGCCACCTGGCGGAACCCGCCGTGGCCTGACGACACGACCGGGCGTCGTTCCGGCCGTCGGTCGCCGCTCCCGGGCAGCGGCCGACGGCTGCCGGCCTTCCTGAAGCCTCTCGGGTCTCTCTAGTGACGGGCGTCACACTTGCCCTGAGGAACTTGAGCACCTGCGGCCCCGACTCCTGTACCGGTACGGCTCGGTTCAGCGGAGGCCGTACGACGTGCAACGCGAACGGGAGAGTCGACAGATGGAGCAGACGCGGCAACCCGCTTCCGGCGCCCCGGCCGGCCTGCTGCACCGGTTCCTGCCCCCTCCCGCCCTGTGTGGGTTCCTCGTGCTGCTGGTGCTGGTGTTCGCCGCCTCCTACGCCGTCGGCCGGAGCGTCGGCCCCGTCGCGCCCGGGATGCACGGTCCCGGGATCACCCAGGACGGCCATGAGGGCGGCGGCACGGACACGGAAGACGACGACATGGGCGGCATGAACCACGGGAGCGGACGCTGATGGCCGGCGAACCGGTGTCCGTGCAGGAGGTGACCGACCTGGCGGTCGGCGGCATGACCTGCGCGGCCTGCGTGAAGCGGGTGGAGAAGAAGCTGGCCAAGCTGGACGGCGTCACCGCGAGCGTGAACCTGGCCACCGGGAGGGCCCGCGTGCACCATCCGCCCGAGGTGCTCCCGGAACAGCTCGTCGCCGCCGTCGAGCAGGCCGGATACACCGCCGCGCTGCCCGAACCGCCCGAAGCGCGGCGCCGAGAGGACGGTGACGACGAGGATACGGAGACGGAGCAGGAACGCCACCGGCTGACGGTCACCATCCTGCTCGCCGTCCCCGTGCTCGTTCTGTCGATGGTGCCCGCCTGGCAGTTCCGCAACTGGCAGTGGCTGTGCTTCGTGCTCGCCGCGCCCGTCGTGGTCTGGGGCGCCTGGCCCTTCCACCAGCGGGCGGCGCGGGCCCTGCGGCACTCGGCGTCGACCATGGACACCCTGGTGTCGCTGGGCGTCGTGGCCTCCTTCGCCTGGTCCTCCTACGCCCTGTTCCTCGGTGGCGCCGGCGATCCGGGCATGCGGATGCCCTTCAGCCTGGTGCCGACGGCGTCGGACGGGGTCGCCCACATCTACCTGGAGGCCGCCGTCGGCGTCCCCCTGTTCGTCCTGGCGGGCCGGTACCTGGAGGCGAGGGCCCGGCGCGGCACCGGAGCGGCCCTGCGCTCACTGGCGGAACTGGCCGCCAAGGAGGTCGCCGTACGCGACGACACGGGCGAGCGCCGCATCGCCATCGAGGACCTCCGGGTGGGCCAGATCTTCGTCGTACGGCCCGGAGAGCGCGTGGCCACCGACGGCACCGTCGCCGAAGGCAGTTCGGCCGTCGACCTCTCCCTGGTCACCGGGGAGAGCGAACCGGCCGAGGTCGGTCCCGGCACGGTTGTGATCGGCGGTTCCGTGAACGTCGGCGGTCTGCTGGCCGTGCGGGCCACCGCGGTTGGCGCCGACACCCGACTGGCCCGTATCACCCACCTGGTCACCGAGGCGCAGGCAGGCAAGGCGCGAGCGCAGCGCCTCGCGGACAAGGTCGCCGGAGTCTTCGTACCGGTCGTGCTCACCCTGGCCGCCACCGTCCTCGGCTTCTGGCTCGGCGCGGGCGCCGACCCGCAGGCCGCGATCACCGCCTCCGTGGCCGTCCTGGTCGTCGCCTGCCCCTGCGCCCTCGGCCTCGCCACCCCGACCGCCCTGATGGCCGCCACCGGCCGTGGCGCCCAACTGGGCGTCCTGGTCAGCGGCCCACAGGCCCTGGAGGGACTGCAGCACATCGACGCCGTGGTCCTCGACAAGACCGGCACCCTGACCTCCGGGCACATGAGCGTCGCCCGGGTCACGGCCGCACCCGGCGGCATCGGCGAGGAACAGGCGATCAGGCTCGCGGGAGCGGTCGAACAGGGTTCCGAGCACCCACTGGGCCAGGCCGTCATGGCCTACGCCCGACGCACCGCACCGGACGGCATGCTGCCGGACGTGACCGGCTTCGCGGCACTGCCGGGACGCGGCGTGCGCGGGAACGTCGACGGACGGCTGGTGGAGGTGCTGGCCCCGGACGACGAGCTGCCCGCCCCCTTGGACAAGGCGCTGTCCGCCGCCGAGACGGCCGCCCACACGCCCGTCGTGGTCCGCGTCGACGGTGTGACCGAGGCGCTCGTCGAGGTCGGAGACGTACTGCGGCCCGGCAGCTACCGGGCCGTGGACCGGCTGCGGCGTCTGGGCGTACGGCCGGTGCTGGCCACCGGGGACCGTGAGGCACCCGCCCGCGCCGTCGCCACCGCCTTGCGCATCGACGACGTACACGCCCGTTGCACCCCCGAGGACAAGGCCCGGCTCGTCCACGAACTACGGGAAGAGGGCCACCGGGTCGCCGTCGTCGGCGACGGAGTCAACGACGCCGCCGCCCTGGCCGGGGCCGACCTCGGCATCGCCATGGGCACCGGCACCGACGTGGCGATCGGAGCCGCCGACGTCACCCTGGTCCGCGGAGACATCGACGCCCTCGCGGACGCCGTCCGCCTCTCCCGCAGCACGCTGGCGACGATCAGCGTCAACCTTCTGTGGGCCTTCGGCTACAACGTCGTGACGGTGCCCCTGGCCATGGTCGGCCTGCTCAACCCGATGCTGGCCGCCGCCGCGATGTCCGTCAGCTCGCTGCTCGTGGTCGGCAACAGCCTGCGGCTGCGTGCCTGGCGGCCGTCACCGGCCCGCAGCCGTCCGTTCACGTCGCCCGCCCGTGGGAGGAGCCTTCGATGACACCGTCCGTCTGGACGCCCACCCGGCGACGACTCGCGGACACCGCCCTGGCCGCTCTGGCACCGGTCTGCGCCTGTGTGCTGGCCCTGGGCGGTCTCGCAGTCTGGACCGCCACGGGCAACGCCGGTACACCCGCACGCATCGGTGTCACCGACGCGCGGCTCTTCCTCCCGTCGCGGGGAGTGCCGGAGACAGCAGCATTCTTCAAGATCAGTAACGCCGGTGGCGCCCAGGACCGGCTGGTGGGGGTGACTTCGCCCGACGTCACCGAGGGCATCTCCCTCAGCAGCCACCGGATGACCGCCGGCGGAGCCGCATACCGCTGGCCCACGGAGTCACTGTCCATCCCCGCCGGGGGCACCCTCGACATGTCTCCGCACAGCAGCGATGTGACCGTCCCGGCCGCGGAACGCTGGGCGGAGGGCGACCTGGTGCCCTTCACCCTTCACTTCGAGCACAGCGGGCGAATGGAGGTCCTGGCGGTGGTCGTCCGGCCCGGGGCCTGATGACGCCGCCGCGCGGCGGAGCACCGTGGGGCGTATGGTGCTCCGCCACGCGCTGTCACGCGGTGACCGCATCGGCCACCTCGTACCCGGCTTCGGTGATGGCCGCGCGGACCAGGGCGTCGCGGGCCTGGCGCATCGTCAGGTCAGTCAGCATCTGGTCAGCATGAGTCCGCACGCATTCCGGGACAGGGGTTCGGGTCGGTGCTTGGTCGGCCATGGTGCGACAGCCTGGATCGGACGGAAGCGCAGGCGAGGAGCCTTCTTACCCGAGTGGGGTCGATGTTCTCCGGAATCCTCGAGTGCGACGAGTGCCGGTGTACAGTGAAGACCGCCCTTGACCTGCACAAAGCAGGCAGGGAGCCGTCTTCCAGGAGTCCAAAGTGCTGCGTACTCTGTTCAAGTCCAAGATCTAGCGTTTGGGTGTTTCCGCAGGTCAGAGCCCTGATCGCGGCCTCCAGGTCAGCAAAAGGTCAGCTTCGGGCCGGACGGTGTCCGGCTTGCTGACCTGCGTCTACGGCAGGGGCCTTCTGCGCCGCCCATCGCCCTGCTCGGAAGGCTTGATGCGTGGCTCGACAGCTTGCTCGTGGGATGGGGTCCTTCTTCAAGGAGTGCGGTTGTTCCAGGCCGACTCGTTGCCCGCACCCGTACACGATTCGGTTCAGGGACGCTCTCGGTAAACAGCGTGAAGAGGCTGGTTTCGGCACGCAGGACGACGCGATCGAGCGCCTGACGCAGATCTACGCGGAGAAGAAGAAGACAGCGCCATCCGTTGCTGAGGCCCGCCGGGAACTTGGTCAGCAGACGGTCGCGGAATACGCGAAGCAGTGGCGGCCCCGGCAGCGGAGGATGACCGAGTACTCCACGGGCTGGCACGTCGACAGCTCCATCAACGTGCACATCATCCCCCGTCTCGGATCAAGGAAGCTGAACTCGGTCACGCCGATCGTGGTCGAGCGTTTCCTGGATGAGTTGGAGACCGACGGGGTCGGGCGCGGAAACCAGGTGAACATATCCCGTGTTCTCAAGGCCATCCTGCGGGATGCCTATGGCAAGGGTGCCATGGCGGACGACCCTCTGAAGGGGGTCCAGGAGCCGGAGTACGTTCGGGAGAAGGTGGTCATTCCCTCCCTCGACTATGTGAAGAGAGCGCTGACTGTCGCGGATCACATCCTCGCGCTTGAGATCGTGATGATGGTGGGCTGCGGCCTGCGAAACGGGGAAGCCCGCGCGGTGAACATCAACAATGTCGTGGCGGACGACGTCTACCGGGTTCACGAGCAGATCCACTCGAACATGCACAAGCCGGCGAAGCTGAAGCACCGCAAGGCGGGGGAGTTCCGAGAGGTTCCTCTGCCGCGCTCGGTGCGAGAAGCGATGGAGCGTTACGAGGAGAAGCACGGCACCACGAAGGACGGCTACCTCCTGCGTGGTCCCAGCGGCTACTACACCGAGCCGATGGAACGCCGACGTGTGCAGAAGCTCTTCAAGGCACTCCCTGCGCAGGACGGTGCGGGCATGTACAGCTTCCGGCACTATTTCGCCTCGAACGCGCTCGGGAACGGGATACCGATCACCGACGTAGCGGAATGGATGGGACACAAGTCCATCGAGGAGACGTATCGCACCTACCGGCATTTGATGCCGGGGAGCATCACGAAGGCGGCGCGTATCCTGGACGCCGGCCTCTGGGAAGCAGCCTGATTCCGTCGGCTCTTCGGAACAGCAGGTTCTTCGTCTGCTGTTGACTGAGATGCGCCCGCGCGCCTCTAGCGCAGCATGTCCACGAGGGTTTCGCACAGGGCCTTGGCATCGTCCAGGGCGTTGCGGCATACCGTTTCGGTCAGTACGAGACGCTGCCCGATCTGCGCGGATGAACCAGGCACCTTGATCAGGTACTTCTCGTCCACGATGCCGTCGTTATGGGTGAAGACGTGCCGCACGGCCCAGGTTTCGAGGAGGCGTTGCCACGTTTGCGAGCCAAGGGCGGCTCGCAGGTCGGGGAAGCCGGCGGTGACGATCAGATCGGCCATGTGGTCGAGACGCTGGAAGATGGCCCCCTTGCCGTTGAGGAGGCTGGCCGCGTTCGGCACGGCCGCGCGGAAGAGGGAGGAAGCCAAGGCTTCCACGACTCCGACCACGTTCTCTACGGTGTCGACCCAGTTGCGCGTGAACACTCCCTGCTCCCGGAGCAGTGCCTTGGCGTCCGTGGGCAGGGCTTCCAACGCGTCCAGGCGGGCGGTATCGGCCTGGAGGGCATCGAAGGCGACCGACGCGGCCGGTAGCTGACCGCACACGGGGCAGTACCGGTGTTCCCCGAAGACTGCGTAGTTGTTCTGGCATCCCGCGCAGGTGCGGACACGGACGAGTTGCTCCTCGTCGATGCCGGGCAGCGGGCGGGGGTAGAAGGGCTGCGACCTGTAGGAGAAGGAGATGCTGCCGCCGCGCGAGCTGCGTGCCAGCCCGCCGAACATTTTGTCCAACTCCTGGCTGACCATCTGCATGGCGAAGTCACCTGCAGCGCGCATGATGCGATCGCGCTGCTGCTCGGTCATGAACTCCGAGTGCTCCGCGTGGTGTCCGCAGTAGACGCACCAGAGGGCGAGGCTGTCGGGTAGCGCCTCGTACTGCTGAACGTCCATGCGGAAGACCAGCGAACACTCCGGGCACTGGCGGCCGAAGAACCCGTTGTCATCGGAAGGAATGCTGACCCGCATCTCGAACGAGTCGCCCTGACGGCCGACGAGTTCCGCACCATCGGCCATTCTGAACCTGTGGTGGTCACGCATGAGCTGACTGTTCCCCTCGGTGCTGACAGTGGGTTTTGTGCGTGCGCCGCTGGTCAGCGGTGACAGGTGATGCGTTCCTTGAAGAGGTCGAAGCCGCGTTGCATCATCGCGACGGTGCGGTCTGTGGCCCAGAACAGCACCTTGGGGGAGCTGGTGATTTGTGCGAGGGCAAGGCGCCCCTGGGTGTCCACGATGTTGCGCTCCAGGATGCTGAGGGTGCCGTAGATGTCGCCGTGTGCCAGCGAACTGCAGCTGCTCCATACGACTTCGGCCTCTGCAGAGCCCATGAGAGTCAGGGCTCCTGCTTTCCGCACGATTTCCGAGTACGTCGCGGGCTTGAGGACCCTCTTGGCGTCGGCAGGGTCTGTTCCCGCCTTGATGACGAGGTCGGTCAGCTGCTGCATCCGTACGTCCAGCGGCCGCCTGGGCTGTTGATGGAGCAGCGCGTTCATGCGGTCGGAGTTCTTGTTCTCGCCGGCCTGCATGCACAGTCGCCGCTGCACGCGGACGAGGCGCTGGTTGGGCCCGAGCATCCATACGGCGCGGGCGCTGTTCTCGAAAGCGCCTCGCAGCAATGAGTACTGCCCGTGGGTGTGGAGCGTGATCGACACCGAGTTGTCCCGCGGGTCGTCCGCAAACGTGGAGCGGAAGCAGTGGAGGTGGTCGACGGCCACGCCCAGAGCGTTCCAGGCGTTGTGCGACACCTGGTAGGGGTCAGTCTTGGCGTCGTCCCCGGCCAGGGCGCTGCCGGGCTGCACCTGCCACTGCCTGGAGTCGGACTGGGTGAGGCTCTCGTACGGCCTGGCGCTGTCCAGCAGTGCAAGGATCCGTCTGAGGTATTGATCTTCCTCAGTGGTGGTTGTCACGACTTGAGGGTATGGGTGAAAGTCGTACTAGTGCGCGGGATTTACGTATCTCGCCTAACCGTCAAGTCGGGATGACCGGGGCGGCTAGATGTACGAGCGAGGCCGCCCTGGGGGCCCGAGTCCGTAAGGACGGTGCGACGGTCAGCGCCTTCTTGGTCCTGCTGTCGGCAAGCGCGGCGAGGTACCGCTCTGCGTCGAGTGCGGCCTGGCAGCCATCGCCAGCGGCCGTGATGCTCTGGCGGTAGGTGTGGTCGACGACATCGGCCGGCGGCGACGGCACCGGGGATGCTGGTGCGCGTGGAGGGCGAGACGACCTTGCTGTTGGCCGCGGTGCGGTCCGCGTCCCTCCGGCCTGAGAGTCGGCCCGAACCCCTGAGTCGCAAGTTGCAGCGACAGTGGCAGGCGGGTGATCTAATGTTGCCGCTGCCTCACCCGATCTTAGTGGATTGGCATCTGGTTCCATGTGGGATTGCCGGTCCCGTCTCAGGTAACGCTGTCCGTCAGTCGAATCGGATCAACGGCGTTTGCCTAGCTCTGGAAGGCCACCCGAAACCACTGCGCGGACGACAAGTTTGTCTCGCTCACTCTTCCAGCGTTCGACCTGCGCGGCCCGCTGGTTCGCGAGTTCCTCTGCACGCTCGGTATGCTGCATCGCTCGCCTGGCGCGCAGTTTCTCCGACGCATCGCGCTCAGCCTGCTCGTGCGCCAGCCGCTCCGCTCGCTGCTCCGGGGCCTCAACTCTGCGATTGCGGAACCGTCGACGCCACGAACGGGCTTCCTTCAGGGCCTTCTGCTCGGCTTCGCCGTCTCCTGCTTGACGAGCCGCTATGGCACGCCCCAAGGCATCGCGGTACAGCACCTGGAAGTGGTTGTAGTCATCTCTGCTGATCGTCGCCATCGGTCTCCCGCCCCCAGATCTGCGATGTCCCCCGACCTCTACGGTGGGTCACGCCGGTTGTCGAGCGTAGTTGAAATGCCGGCGTGACGCCTGACCGACAACTAACCTCCGCGGATCAGGTCGAACCTGTACACCACTTCGTTGGACGTAACCGTGCCCGGTCTGCAATGGCTGATGGCTCGTCGGTGAGGCTTCGGGCGAGAACCGTCCGTCCGCATCGCCCTGCTCAATGACCCCGGTGGGGTGGTCGTCGGACGCCGCCCCTTGTAAGGCGTGTATGGCCACGGGACCTTCACACGAGCGTGTTGATAGCAGGATGCGTCTGCAGCCGTCTTCCCAGAGGGGGCCCGACACCGTGCTCATCATTGCGCGCCTGCTGCTGCCGATAGCCGCCCCGCGTCGAGCCCACCGCCACCAGCCCCGAGGCACTGCGCGAGCAGGTCGAACGGAGCCGCGCCAAGCTCGGGGAGACGGTCGAGGCGCTCGCCGCGGAGACCGCCGTCAAAGCGCGCACCCAGGAGAAGGCCGCCAAGCAAGCCGCTGCGGAAGGTATCGTCAAACAGATTCAGGGGGTGGGCCATTGAGGCATTTGACCATTCGTGTGGCTTGGCACGACACTGCGTGGGACGGGAGGGTCTGCGCTGCGCCGAGTCGTAATGGCTACTGCACCGACCTGCAGCGGATCCGGGTCGAGCGCGACGACGCCGCTGAAGATGCGCACGCCGGGAGGGACGTGTCCACTCTGTCGGCGGAGGCGATGCCCCCATGTCAGGCAGAGTCCGGCCTCTTCATGAACCCGCGGCCATGGACCCGGTACATCGACCATCCGTACACCACCGTGGAGCAGGCCAAGGGCACACACGGCGCGCTCCGGACGGCCAAGGTGCTTGTGCCGCCGTTCTCGACGTTCGCCACGCCGTTCTCGTGGATGTTGAAGGAGCGGCAGAGCCGCATCGATGAGCGTCTGCCGGAAGGCTTGCTGCCGCCGGAGGGCCACGCGCCCTTTCCCACACCCTGGGTTTTCTCCGGTCCGCGTCAGCAGGCGCTGCTCGATCATGTCTTCGGTCAGGTCACGCGTGGCAGGTCACTCGCGTTGTTCTATACGAAGTCCGGCCATCCCCTCGGTGACCACATCCCTCGACTGGTAGTTGGCGTGGGCAGGGTGACAGACGTCGGTCGCCTGCTGCCGTTCCCGCAACGCGGAGTTGACGGTCGGCTTGTCGACAGCCCTTACCCGGCCTGGGACAGGCTGGTCAGTCACTCCATCCGTCCCCAAGGCGAAGAGGGCCTGCTGCTGCCCTACCATGCCTACTTGGCTTCGACGGGTGATCCGGCCGAGGACGCCCGGCGGCGTGCGCTGCTCTCCGAAGTCGCCGTGGGGGTCGACAACGCGCATGTCAACGCCTTCTCGTATGGCGCCGAGCTGGCAGGTCCGGATGTCGCGCTCGCCACGCTTGTTCGCTGCCAGGAAGCGGTCCGGGCGATCCGCGCTCATGGCATCGCGCCGGGCCCATGGGAGGCACGCGAGGACTGGCTGAACGAGCGCATCGCCGAGGCGTGGACCGATCGAGGCGCCTTCCCGGGCGCCGGCGCGGCGCTGGAAGCGCTGGGTCTGCGGCTGGGAAGCAGCCTGGTACGGGAGCTTCGGGCCTCGGGGACGCTGGCATCGGACGAGAACCCGTGGCCACTGCTCGGGGCGCTCCTCGAGGGCCGCGCGAAGCCCCCCAGCCCGGCCTACGACGCGCCACTCCGCAATGCCAGCGGCACATGGCGCCACGTGGCATCAAACCCGGCCAAGCGGGACCTCCTTCATCTACTGTCCCGATTCGACCTTACGCTGGAGGCCGCTGCTCGCTGGTTCAGGTCGGAAGAGCGGAACCGAGCGACGCTCACTCCTATCGATGACCCCACTCTCCTGGCCAACCCCTACCGGATCAGCGAAGCAGACCTCGGAGATCAGAACGATCCGCCGGTGCCGCTCAGCACCATCGATCTCGGTGTCTTCCCGGACGACACCATCAGCGTCAAGCACCCGTTGCCGACGTGCACATCGCCCTTCGGTGACACTCTGGACCCACGGCGGGTTCGCGCGGGTCTGGTCGACGTTCTGCGCCGGGCCGCGGAGGACGGCGACACGCTTCTGTCCGCCGATGAAGCGGTCACCCGCCTCGCCGGTCTGCGGGTGGGGCGGCCGCCGGTAGTCCCCGTCCACTGGCTCGAGGGCAACAGGGATGTCCTCGCCGAGGAGGTGCAGGTCCTGGACCTCCTCGCCGATCCAGACGGTGGGGCAGTGTTGCCGGCAGTGCAACTGACCAACCGCGGTGAGACCGCGAAGTACTTGGCGAGGGTCCTCGGAAAACGGGCGGGCAAACCTGTGCCCAGCACCGGAGAGGACTGGACTGCGCTGCTCCGGGCTCGGCTTGCGGAGCAAGAGGTCACCGTCGCCGATGGCGACGAGCGGGCTCGAACGGCGTTGGCGGAGCAGGCCGCCGCGCTCGAAAGGATCACGACGCGGCGTCTCGCCGTGCTGGTCGGACGCGCCGGTACGGGTAAGACCACCGTGCTCGGTGCTCTCCAGCGGAGCCGGTACCTGCAATCCGGCGGCATGCTCTTCCTCGCTCCGACGGGCAAGGCCACGGTCCGCCTGGGACAGAAGACCGGCACCAGGGCCTACACAGTGGCGCAGTTCCTTCACCAGCACAACCGGTACGACGGCTTGCGACAGCGGCCGTTGTTCTCCCCGCCGAAGGGTACAGCCGCAGTGCCCACGGCAGCTGTGGCCACCGGGTACGGGACAGTCGTCATCGACGAGTGCTCGATGCTGAGCGAGGACGACTTGCGCGCGTGTCTGGAGGCACTCGATCTGGGTGTCACCAAACGGCTCATTCTGGTGGGGGACCCGAACCAGCTGCCACCCATTGGTCCAGGTCGCCCGTTCGCCGATTTGGTTTCCTACCTTGAGGCGGCCGACGAGACGGTGCGCGCGTGCGAAGAGCGCGGAAGCGACCCTGACCGGGCGGTGGCCGCGCGGGCCGGTGCGCTGGCCCGACTGACGGTCGAGCTGCGCACGGCGGCGGGTGCGCCGAGCGCTGCACTGCGGCTTGCCTCTTGGTACACGGCCGAGCAGCAGCGCGTGGACGCCGACGACATCCTGTCCGAGCTTGCTCCGGGGGGCACCGGCCCAACGGGGTACGGGACCGTCTCGGCACCGGCGGACACGACGGTCGGCGGCGGCGCAGGAGCGGGGAGCGATCTGGTCATCCGGTACTGGAACACAGCCGAGGAGCTGGATACGGCGGTCCTGGAGACCCTCGTGGACGCCCTCGACCTCAGCGGGCCGGGGGACATCGAAGGGTTCAACAAGGCACTCGGCCTGACCTCCGAGGGCTGGGTGCCCTTCGACGACCACAGTGGCGCCCACAAGTTCCAGGTGTTGTCGCCAGTACGTATGGGGCCGCACGGAGTGCACGAACTCAACCGGCTGTTGCAACGGACGTTCAGAGCATCGGAACTCGACCGGGCCCGCCGATGGGGTCGCACGCTCGGCCCCGAAGAGATCGTGGACAGGGACAAGGTCATCCTGCTGCAGAACGGCGAACGCATCGGCTACGACCACGGCCGCAACCAGCGCACACGGCCGACTTACCTGGCCAACGGAGAGGTTGGGCTGGTCAGCCCGAGAAGAGGGCAGCGAAGCCTGTCAGTCGCGTTCGCCGACCGTGAGCAGGTGCGGTTCGACTTCAGCTCGAGGGACGTGCCGAGGTCCGGTGGCGGCGCTCTCGAACTCGCCTATGCCCTGACCGTCCACAAAGCACAGGGCAGCGAGTTCGGCACAGTGATTGTCGTGATCCCCGCCACGGGCCGCTTGATGAGCCGGGAACTGCTCTACACGGCGCTGACCCGTGC
Organism: Streptomyces pseudogriseolus; assembly: GCA_002154585.1. Taxonomy (GTDB): domain Bacteria; phylum Actinomycetota; class Actinomycetes; order Streptomycetales; family Streptomycetaceae; genus Streptomyces; species Streptomyces pseudogriseolus. The sequence continues at coordinate 27,576 of MUNG01000117.1, read as the reverse complement.
CAAGACCCGGCTCGTGCTCCTCGTCGAGGGGACCGACACAGCAGGTCTGCTCTCCCTCGCCGCTCCGGACCGCTCGGAGACCGCACGGCGCAACACCAATGTCTTCTCCGACGCGGTCCGCCGAGCCGACCTCGGCGCGCCGTTCGCCGACCACCTCATCCACCGCACGAGCGGCGGACTGTACGTGCGGAGCAAGAGCGAGCTGATCATCGCAAACTTGCTGGAGCACGAAGGGGTCCCCTTCGCGTACGAGCGGAAACTTCCGGGAGAGTTCACCGGCGGTTACCGGCTTCCCGATTTCACCTTCACCACTGATGACGGGGACACCATCGTGTGGGAGCACCTCGGGATGCTCGACCGCGACGACTACCGGGCCGGCTGGGAACGGAAGCGGCAGTGGTACGAGGCCAACGGCTTCATCGAGGGGCAGAACCTGTTCACGTCGTCCGAATCCCACGGGCCCCGGGGAGGACTGTCGATGCCCGATCTGTACACGACGCTCGACGGGGTGCGCGCGGCACTGGAGAGCGACTACTGACGCGCACGCCGGGCCGTTGGCACAGCCAGTCAGCGGCCCATCCCCGGAAACCAACGTTTTTCCACCCGGCTCCAGTGGTCAGCGTGGGGCCCCTTCATGTCGCTGACGACTGGCGCCAGAAAGTGGCTCGATTGCTGGCGGCGGAGGGCGGGCAGCGGCACGTGGTGCCCCTGCGAGAGGGCGTGCTCGACTGCCCGTAGAGCGGAGCTGGCCACGGTGGCGGGTGCCGGTGTGCGAGGCCCACCATGGCCGTGGACGCGCACGGTGCTGTCGTGACCGGCGACGGCGAGCAGGCCCCCGTCGGGGGAGAAGGCGACCGACCAGACCTGATTGGTGTGCCCGTCGAGCGGTTCGCCGACCGGTAGCCCGGTCGCGGGATCCCACAGCCGCACGGTCCTGTCCCGGCTGGCCGTGGCCAGCAGCCGGCCGTCCCAGGAGAATGTCGCCGACACGACCGGGCCCGTGTGCACCGGCGGCGCGTAGGCGAGGGCGTAGCGGGGCGAAGGCGCTGCCGTGGGCGAGGTCTCCGGTGGATCGCTCACCGGCTCCTGCCGCACTGGGTGAGCCGGTCGTCGCGTCGGCCGTGCCGACGCGACGGCGACCCACCGGGCACGCCACGGCTCCAGCCCGGGTTATTTACGGTCAGGCGGTGGGCACTCCTGGCCGTATTCGCCCCGGGACAGCAGCGTGCGAACGAGCAGCATCACCTTGTCCACGCTTATGTACTTGCCGCTGAGCTCCGCGCTCTGTATGGCGATCGGCAACCACGCCTGCTCGTGGGCGAACAGCTTTCGCGCGCGGGCCTCGATGCACGCGGCGGCGGATTGCGCCGCTCCACCCTCAGGCGGCTCAGGTGAGCGGCCTGAGCCCGTAGCCCGCCCGGTCGGTGGCCTCGGCATGCTCTGCCATGGGCTTCGGCGCCCCTGTGAGCCCAAGTCATCGGCAGCATAGGGGCCTTCGGACCGCACCGAACTTGACGCGACTGTCTTGTACACCCGTGCGGGACACGGTCGTACGTAGGTGTTCGGCTGAACACCCACTACGTATGGAGGAGTTGCGTGAGTGATCGGCGTTCGCCGGATCCGTTCGATCCCCGCAGTGAGAGTGGTGAAGAAGGCCAGAGGCGAGGAATGTCCACTCCACCTGACACCTTCCTGTCCCTACACACTGCCGTCATCCTCCTTGCAGCCGTCGCCATTGGCATGGTCGTCGGCTGGCTAATCCTCACCGGGGCCCCGGTCGCGGCGGCTCCCATCGCGCGTGTGTTCAGCGCCGGCGGCAGCCTTCCGGCCCTGCGCACCCTAATCGGATGATCAACGGCACCACCGCTCCAGCTGTGAACGGCTCCGCGTGGGGCGGGCGCGCGGTGTTCAGGGGCGGGGGACTTCCGAGTGCTTGAGCTTCTGCACGGACCAGGTTTTTTCGCATGCAGGGCATGTGGCGCTGTCGATGGACGCGTGTCAGAATTTGTCCTACCCCTTTGTCTCTTGAGATGGTCGTCTCACGTCTTCATCGGAGGATCCCGAGTTGGGGCAGATCGACACCCGCCTCATCCAGACCGCGGTCATCGGAGGCCGCGACTCGGACCAGCCGGTGATTCTTCCTGAACAACCGCATAACTTAGATGAGTTCATCCGGCAGTTCGGCAGGGACGACTTCTGGTGCGGCACGCTGCTCGGCGGCTGCGGGGAACCGCTGCGTCCCAAACGGTATGTGACGAGGGTCTGTCACTTCGCCCACGAAGCCGACCCCGGTCGCGGGGAGTGCCACCGGACCAGCCACAGCGCGGACGGCGCCGACCACCTGTTCGTCAAGGCCCATGTCACTCGCTGGTTGGCCGGACAGGGGTACTCGGCCCAGGGTGAATTGCGCAGCTTCGGGCACTGCCACGGCGATGCCGTGGACTTCCGGCTGCGTCGCACGAGAACGCATCTCCGCTTCGAGCTCCACTCGGAGGACTACCGGAGCTGGCGCAAGGCGGCGGACAGTCTGGGCGCGAAGGAAGGCCGCATCGAGTGGGTCTTCGGCCGGGACGACGCGCTCGCTCGCGACATGATGGCGCGTCGCGGGTACGCCCTCCTCGTGCGGTGCGAGACCGAGGGTAATGGCCGGCGCGTGTTCATCGGCACCGCGACCGACGGGAGGAAAACGCTCTGGGTTCCGCTGGAGCACTGTCGGATGACCGAGAGCGGCCTCGTTACGCCCGCGCTCGAGGAGCTGCGTGCCGAGGGGGTGATCCGCGACGACGGCATCGGCCGCGAGCCGTTTCCCGGCAGCGTGGTCCTTCCCCGCGGACAAGTCGTGTTCGCGGTGGACACGGAAGCGGCACCCCTGGCCTCGTCACCGTTGGCCATGCCTGGCAGGCGCCTGATTCCTGGCTTCGTCAAGCCGGCGGGAAGCCGCATCGTCCGGGCCCACCTGTCTCTGCCCGACACCGTGCCGCCTCCCACGGACCAGTACGTCTACCAGCTCGCGGGTTCGGTCCGGCTGCTGGTCACCGACGTCGTCGAGGGAGGCCGGCTTCTCGTGGGCGGTCCGCGCCGATGCCCTGGTACGGCTCAACGGCCTGGAGGCGGAGCGCACCGGGTTGTGGCGTCCCAGCGTCGCGCTCGACGAGAAGTACGTTCCGGCGGCCCGCGCCTCCAGTGCTTGTGAGCGGACCCCCCTCACCGAATCCGCGCCCGGCGGGCCCAAGGCGCCAGAGACCGCACAGGGGAAGGCGGCCGACGAGCTCAGGAAGGTGCTGGAGGAAGTCGCGGCGAAGGGTGCCACGATCACGTGGAGCGATCTGGCCAAGAGGCTAGGCAGGTGGGTCCACGACCTGCCGAACACCGGGCGCCAGGAACTGCTGGTCGAGGTGGACAGGCCGCGGGTGCCCGATCACCCGCTGCTGAGCGTCCTTGTCGTCACCCACATGGGCAGGCCCCTTTGGTACCTGGGCCAGGTGCTGAGCCGCCTCGGAGCCGCCGAACCGGCCTCGGAGTTCGCCCTGCAGCAGTGGGCGGCGGCCGAGACCAGGAAGACGCACGAGGCGTACGGACACCGGAGGGCACGCGCGTCGGTCGCTCCGCCGTCCGCTGCGAAGCGGCCGGCCGCCGGGGAGCGGGCACCGTTCGGGAGCGACGTGGACCAGGCACACCGAAGACGCGCGGAGATGAGGGAGAAGCTGGAGGAGGCGTCGAGGACCCGGGCCCGGACGAAGGGGACGCGAGCCCAGCGCCTGGCACAGGCGATTCGGCAAGGAGAAGAGCATCTCCACCGGTACGAAGAAGTCCGCTCCCAGAGGAGGGCCCTCCGTGACTGGCTAGGAGAGGGCGACCGCGTCCTGGACCTCCTCATCGGTCTGATCGGCCGCCCCATTACCGTCACCCCGGCCAGGGCGGAGCGTCGGGCCGTCGCTCCCGACCCGAAACCGGCCAAGGCTCTTGAACCGAAGCCGGTCGAGAAGAAGGATCCGAACCTCAGGAAGATCCGACGCCTGCTCGGTGAACTGGACCGGACCCATGGGCACCGGCCCACCCAGGACCTGCTGCGGCTGCTCGACGAGATCGGGAAACATCGCGATCAGCTCGCCCGACCACTGCCCGCCGCGGAAACCAAGCTCGTCGAGCGGTGGCAGAGCAGGCTGGAGGACCGAAGGTCCGCCGAGCGCTCCGCCCAGGCGGCCGCCGCCTCGCGGAACACATCGGCGCGGACGGGACGCACCGCCGAGCCACCGCAGGACGACCGCCTGCCGGCCGAGAGGATCGAGAAGCTGGTCCCCACGGTCCGCGACATCCTCGAAGAACTGGCCCGCGCCGACGGCACTCCTCTGAGCTGGGGCGACCTCCGGCTTCGGGCGGGTGGGCAGCTCCCGTTCCTGCACCCCGACGACCAGGTCGCGTTGCTTGTCGTGGTGGATCGGGGCACACCGGCTGACGAGCCGCTCCTGTCCACACTGGTCGACAATTCCGTAGCCGCCCCGCACCGGCTCTATCGCCAGGTGCGCCTCGGCCTCGGCCGGGAGCCCGTCCCTGATGCGGAGCTCGAGACTCATCGGGCCATGGAGGCTCTGCGGTTGCGGCAGATCTGGCGTTACCGGCGGTGAGTGGGTAGCCCTTCCGGCGCCCGCGACGGGGCGAGGGCGAAGCCGTGTGCGTCATGCTTCGACCGGCGTCGTTCAGCACCGCCCGGACGGTCTTGCCGCAGGGTGGGCCGTGAACGCGGCCGTGCAGGACGGCGGTGGCGACCAGCTCCCGCCTGTCCCTGCGCCTTGGGCATGGCGAAGAGGGGAAATGACGCGGAAGCGCTCGATCGTGTGGCGGGGGAGCGTGCTGGTCGGCTCTGCCTTCCCGCTCTCGCACTCGTCTGCGAGCCGGGATCGAATTAACCCCCGAGCAGGCCCAATGTCGCCGACTCTCGAGGTGTCTGATGAGGCGTCAGGTAAGTCAGCATCCACTCGGCATCAGTCCCGTACGGCTCCTCGCGCGTGCGCCCGGTCGGTGGCTTCGCGGCAGCACCGTCGAGGGATTGGGGGGACTACTGGCCCGGGGATGGCTCGTGATGGAGCTTCGTCTCCTGCACTGTTTGGTAGGTCAGCGGATCTTCGACCACGTTTGACCTTTTCCGCAGGTCAGACACCTGACGGGACGTCTCAGGTCAGCAAATGGTCAGGATGGAGGCACGGAGGAGGGCTGGCTTGCTGACTGGTGACTGCCGCGGCAGGGGGCCTGGGCTCAGGTGCGTGGCTTCCATTCGGAAGGACCGCTTCGTGGGTCGACAACTCGTCGGCGGTATGGGGTTGTACATCAAGGACCGCGGCTGCGCTCATGGCCGACCCGGTGCCCCCGTCCATACACAGTCGGTTTGAGGGACGCACTGTAGTCCGAGGTCTGGGCCTGACGTCTTCCGCGGTGTCACGAACCAATGGGACTATCCCCGCCGCGTTGATATTCTCGCGGTCAGCCCAACAGCGCTTGTGGGCGTGGGGGTTCGCAGCTGGGGGAGGCTCGATGAGACCGCGTCTAGTCTTCGTGCATGGCGTGGGTAAGCCGCGCGACGCCGAGGCAGTGCTGGAGGAGTGGCTGCGCGCGGTGTCCGACGGCGCGCGTGCCGCCGGACACTCCCGAACGGCCGCGGAACTGCTCGACGGCAAGGCGGTTGACGTACGGTTTGCGTATTACGGCGACCTATTCCCCGCCCATGGTGTTCCGGGCCGTGGGCCGGCTGCTCCTGCCGAGCCGCATGAGGACGAGGAATTGCTAGAGATGCTCCTCGACGCCGTTGACGAGCGCCTCGCCGTGCCCCAGGACGACGCCGAGGAACAGGTTCTCCGGCTGGCCAGGAACAAGCTGGCGCCGACGGGCGAGCCGCAGGGCGCCGGTGACGTCCTGCGGCGCGTGCTCGTCGGTGCCAACGCGCTGTTCACGCTTCGAGGGCTGCGCACGCTGGGTGGTTGGGTAAGCGCGGCGGCGATGCTGGGTGATCTCCGTCAGGTCAGGTGGTACCTGGCGCGCAAGCACATCGACGAGGCGGGACTGAGCATCGATGAGCGTATCCGTGCCCGGGTTACCGCGGAGCTCGACCCTACCGGTCCTACCGTCGTCGTCGCGCACTCCCTGGGGACCGTGGTGGCGTTCGAGACCCTCCACCGGCACTCCGCGGAGGTGCCGCTGCTCGTGACGCTCGGGTCACCCATCGGGATGCGTACGGCGGTACAGCCCCGGATGCGCCCCCAGCCGGTGCGCACTCCAGCGGTAGTCAGCCGCTGGCTGAACTTCTGGGACCGGGACGACTTCGTCACGGGCGGCACCGACCTGGAGCGGTGCGTCGCCCCGAGCGCCTCACTGGTTGCCCCGGTGAGCACTCGGGTGGATTCCGACGGTCTGTATGTGCACCCCGCCGCCAAGTACTTGGCGCAGCCTGCCGTGGCAGGACCCCTCGTCGAAGCGCTTGATTCGGCCGCCGTCGTATGAGACCGCCCGCAACGGCGCGTCATTTGCTTGTGATCGCACCGCAGTGCTCTGCCCTAGGGCCTCTCACCGGTCTGGAGGAGACCGCCGAGTCTCTTCACAGTGCCCTCTTGGACCCGGGGGCAGGCGGCTGCGAGCAGGCCCCACCCGGGGTTCCTTCCCTGTTGTCAGGTTCGGATGTCAAGCGTGACGAGATCGACAAGGCGGTCCGGGAGGCGGCGGAAAGGGCAGGCGAGGCGGGAGCCGTGCTGGTCCTCGTGTTCATCGGCCACGGCACCACCCTCGGCCAGATGCCCAAGCTGTCTTTCATGGCGAGCGACTCCAGCGAGGACCTGTCCACCAGCGTCGTGGATATCGGACATCTGCTCAGCCAGGTCCTGGACGTGCACGGTGTGCAGGGCGTTATAGCCGTGGTCGACACCTGCCATGCGGGCGGAGCCGTGCCGGATTTAGGCATGCTGGCCGCAGGGGTCCGTCAAGGCGCGACCAGGCTGGCGCTCCTGATGTCCGCGGGCGCCACCGAGCCCGCGTACGGTCTCGCGTTCAGCCGCGCGCTCGTGCGCGTGCTACGTGAGGGCCTGCCCGGCGCCGGGGAGTTCCTCTCGCCGGCGGAGGTGAGCGAGTCCGTCAGCAAGGAGACGGGGACAGATTCCCGTCTGGTGACTATGGACGGCCTCACCTTCCAGCCCCGGCCCTGGCTGACGCGCAACGCGGGGCACACGCCGGGAAACGGGGGGCTTCTCCGTGCGGTGGGTGAAGAGGATCTGCGGCGGGCACTCGAGCCGCTCGGCGAGGCGGTGGCCGCCTTCCCTCTCGCCACGGCCAGCGATCTCGGGCGCCTGCGCCGGACACTGGAGGCCCTGGGCCAGCACCTGGCGAGACCCGACCAGCACATCACGTACGCCCTGCGCACGATCGACCGGCTGACGGACGCAGTGCGGACCTGCGAGTTCCTCTCGTCGTCCTGGCCGGGCAAACCCCTGGAGTCGGACCGCATCCGGCGTGCGTACGCGGTGGCGGCGCGCCAACCTGCTCCCGAGTCCAACGCCGACGAACTACTGCGCGACTGCGTCGAGTCGCTGTGCTTGCGGGTCCCGCTTGCCAAGGGTAGCCCTACGGCACCCTTGACCGACTTCGTTGCCATGCTCGCCGTGGAGGATGGTCTCGGGCGCGACACACCCCAGCTGACGACGTGGTCGAGGAGCCGTGGTGCCGTCGTGGAACTCACCGACGCCTTCGCCGTACAGGAGCGGCGGGTCGCCGAGCGCAGGTTGCGGCTGGTGATCAGCCTGCATGCGGCCGTCGCCGACGAGTGGCCTGAGACCCTGCTGGTCTGGCTTCTCGATGGCGACACGCTCGTAGACCGCAAGGACTTTGCCTGTTCTCCGACGCAGTCCGGGGTCGAGCGGCAGTTGGGTACCGTGCTGAAGTGGGCGGCCATGAAGGCTCGGAACACGGGGCTCCCGCTCACGTGTATTGACATCGCCGCACCCTCCGCGCTGCTCGCCAACTGGCGCCCGGAGGAGACCCGGCTCGGCCCCCGACTGGGGTTCCATTACGACCTCGTCCTGAGGTGGAGTGACAGACTGTCCCTGCCCGCCCACCTTGGCCTGATCAACGTGCTGGCCCGGCGCCAGCTCTACGCGATGAAGTCCGGTGCTGGAGCATCTGTGAGCTGGCTCGGCAAGACGGGGATCACCGAACTGTACGAACTCTTGGAGCGCCTCGGCGACGGCTGGTCCGAGCATGCCCTGGCGCTGAGCCACCGGCCGGAGCGGCTCGCGGAGCTCTTGGACTCTCTGCTTGCATCCGCCCCGATCGTGCTGTGGCCAGACAGCCCGGGTGACTTGCCTGCCGCCTCGCGAGACAGCGTGGAACGGTACTGGCAACAGCTCCCCAGGGAGTTCAGTGCTGCGTACCGGGACTCCTGGCGCCAGGCGTCCGGGCAGCAGGACCCCGCGGACGGTCGCAGTGACCTCGCCCGCGTGCGGTCCGTATGGCTTGACGAGCAGTGGCTGGACTTCTGCGACTGGTTCGAGACCCACTCCTTCGACGGAGAGAACGCACCATGACCTGGACTCCCTTCTACGTCGGCGACGGCGTCCCCCGAGATGTGGACCTCGGTGACCCGCCGCCCTGGCGCACCTTCCCCAGAGACCCGAAGCCCGAGCGGTTCCAGCCCCCGCCCCGGCTGGTCGAGGCGGTGAACGCCGCGCTTGCCCTCCGCCGTCCGCTGCTACTGACCGGTGCCCCCGGCTCGGGCAAGTCGTCCGTGATCAAGCAGGTGTCGGCGGAGTTGCGGCTCGGTGATCCACTGCGCTGGCACATCACCTCCCGCAGCACACTGGTGGACGCCCTCTACCGTTATGACGCCCTGGGCCGAATCCACGCGCAGCGTCTGGCGGGCGACTCAGGCGACGACGATATTGCCCCCTTTCTGCGGCTCGGGCCGCTGGGCACGGCTCTGCTGCCATCAGAGCGGCCTCGCGCGCTGCTCATCGACGAGATCGACAAGAGTGACCTCGATCTGCCCAGCGACCTTCTGGACGTACTAGAGCATGGTGAGTTCGAGATTCCGGAGCTGTCGCGCTACCGGGAGGACGTCGTAGAGGTGCGCGAATGGGCCGGTGACGACGTCCATCCGATCGTCAAGGGCCGCGTGCAGTGCGACAACTTCCCGTTCATCGTGCTGACGAGTAACGGCGAGCGCGACTTCCCCGCTGCCTTCCTGAGGCGCTGCATCCGCTACACGATGCCCATGCCCGACACCGATTCCCTGCGGCGGGTCGTGGCGGCCCACTTCGAGACGGCGGTGGGGTCCGCCGGCCCGGTGGACTCGCTGATCCTCTCGTTCGTCGAACGGCTCAGGGCGGGCGAGAGCCTGGCCGTGGACCAGTTGCTGAACGCCGTGCACGTGCTGACCAGCGCCCAAGCTCCGGAGGACGATGCGGCACAGGACGTCAAGGAGCTCATCCTGCGCGAGCTGACCGGTGCCTGAACACCCCGCGCCTCCTGACCGGGCGGAGCCGCAGGCGATCGGCTGGGATCGTGTCGTGGCGGCGATCGGCGCAGTGGCTCCCGAACTCGACGCGACGGCGCTCGCGGAAGCCCTCTGGCTCGCCTCCCGCATGGGGGCGTTTGCCCCGCCCGGAGTGAGCAGCCCTGCACCCGAGCCGGAGGATACGAGGCTGCCCCAGCCACCGACCGCCCCGTTCCTGCCTGCCGATGACGCCGGGCCCCGGAGCCGTCCCACGGCACTGGACGACCGGTCGGCCCGCCCGCTCCACGAACGGCTGCCTGGATCCCCCGGACGCGTTACTGGTCACGCGGTCGCCGTTCCCGGTGCCACGGCGCTGCCCCTCGCGCTGGAGATGACGCGAGCGCTGCGCCCCTGGAAGCGCCCTTGGCTAAATGGGCGGCGGCACGCGCTGGACCTGGACGCGACCGTAAACGGATATGCCCGCAGTGGGGAGCTGATCCCCGCCTTCACGCCCGCTCCCGAGCGCTGGTTTGACCTGGTACTCGTTATCGACCGCTCGCCCTCGATGCAGGTATGGCGGGAAACCGTCGACGCCTTCGCCGGCCTGCTCGACCGGCTCGGCGCGTTCCGCACACTCCAGGTCCGCGACCTCGTCCTCCACTCGGACTCCGGCATCGAACTCACCGACCGTCAGGGGAAGCCGACATCGGCTGGCCAGCTGGGCTCTCCAGACGGCCGTCGCCTAATCATGGTGGTATCGGACTGCACCGCTGCGGCTTGGAAGGGACCGGAGATCTGGCAGCAGCTGCGGGCGTGGGCCCAGCAGGAGCCCGTCGCCCTGCTGAACCCGCTGCCGTCCAAGCTGTGGCGCCGCACGGGTCTCGATCTGCCCATTGTCCGGGTCACCCCGGACGTCCCCGGCACCGCCAACAAGGGGCTCGCCTTCCAGCTGCCGCCCTTGCTGGCTCGTCATGCGGAAGGGGTAGGCCGGGACGCCTGGCTTGCGCTGCCCGTGTTGTCCCTCTCTCCGCACTCCCTGGGGCGCTGGTCCCGGGCCGTGATGCTCGCGGCACCCGATGGGTGCTCCGCGGCTCTTGTCCCACCCGGCGGCCGGTTGACGCCACTTGGCGCCTCTCGGCCCCCTACGCCGCGAAGCCCGGAGGAGCGCACGGAGCGGTTCCTGCGTACGGCAGCGCCCGCCGCCGCCCGGCTGGCGGTGCTGACTTCCGCCTTCGACCGGCTGAGCCTGCAGCACCTGCACGTACTCCGCCGAGAACTCGTCCCCGAGGCAACCACAGAGGACCTCGCCGAGCTGCTCGGTTCCGGTCTGTACACGCTGGACACGGACACCAGCGACCGCGTGATCCTGCAACCAGCGCCACAAGTGCGAGAGCGTTTGGAACAGGCGCTGACCGAGCACGAGGCTCTGCAACTGAGCCGGGTGCTGAGCCGTCACATTTCTTCGGGCCGGGACAGCGGGGGCCGGCTGTCGGCGGTGGCGGGCGGGGCGGACGGCACGGACGATTTCGTAGCGGAGACGACGCCGGTCGGTATTGCCTGGTCCCGGACGCTGGAACTCCTCGGGCTGCCCGCGCCCGCGTCCACGCCCCACGGCCGCGCGGGCGGGCCGGAGAGCATCCGGACAGGGGCACCGTCTTCTGACACAATCAGCCTCGCCCTTCGGGTGGCGCTTGCTCTCCTGCCGCAGAACTGGGCCGTAACCCCCAAGGAAATCAACGACGCCGTGGACGCTGTTATCGCCATGCTTGCCAGGCAAGACGCAGCGGTCGACCGGTCCACCTTGGTAAAGGAACTGGAGACTGCGGTCGCCCAGTTCGTCTCCGCTCCGGCCACTGTCCTGGACGATCCCAGGGGTCACATACCGTGGTTGCGTCCCGGCGATGTGACGTATGCACAGCAGTTCTGGTACCGCTACCGGACCTTCCTAGAGTACGGAAAGGCTTATCGTCCAGGCGTCGTCCACCAGCTCGACGAGGTCACAGACGCCCTCCTATCCCGGCTTGAGGACCCGCATCGCCCGGACCCCTGGCGGCGCTCGGGCCTGGTTATCGCTCCCATCGGCTCTGGCAAGACCACGACCGTGATCGGCCTCGCGGCCAAGGCGATCGACGCGGGCTACTTGACAGTCGTCATCCTCGCCGGCACGACCAATGTTGAGCGAGCCCAGATGCAGCGACGGGTCGACGAGGGGCTGCTGGGCTTCGACACCGCCTCTACGATGTCCGCGGACCGCGGCGCATACATCGGCGCGGGTGCCATGCCTGACTCTCGCCGCCTCACCATCCTCTCCATGACGGACAGCACCGAGCACGGTGACTTTACGTCGGCGAGGGCTATGCTTGGGGCCGCCGTTCCGGACTCTCTCCCACATGTCTTCGTGGTTAAGAGGAATGTCACCGTCGTCGACAAGGTCCATCGCTGGCTGGCGCAGGGGAGTCCGTCCACCGACCGCCCGCTGCTCGTCATCGATACGACGGACGGCGGAACACAGGCGGGTAATGCCCCTTCGGCGCTGGACGCGAAGGTTCACCGACTGCTGTCCGCCACCACCAGGACCGCCTATGTCGGATACACATACGCGCCAGTCCCGACGGTGATGCGAGACCTGGTCCCGGACTTCGTCTACACCATCCCAGCACCGCCGGACCATGTGGGCCCCGAACAGCGACTCCCTCTTGTTCGCATGGTGGAGGACCAGGAATCGTGGTTGCCGACAGGCCACCGTGCCGACCACGTGCCACCTCATGAGCTGCCGGCCTCCCTGTCTTCCGCAATCGACGCGTTCGTGCTAGCCAGCGCTGCGCGGAAAGCGCGGGGGCAGACCATGGCACACAACTCCATGCTGGTGTCGGTCAGCCGGTTTGTCGCAGTACAGGCACATGTCCGAGACCGACTGGCCGAGCACGTTAAGTCCGTCGCGGATGGGCTCCGAGAGCCAGGCAGTGCGCACGCGCGCCGCCTGATGTCCCGCCTCGAGCTTTTGTGGCGCACAGACTTTGTCCCCACGAGCGCGGCGTTCCTCGACGTGAACACCCAGGTGAGCCCGTGGGACGAGGTGTCCAGGCAAGTGGCCACCGCAGCCGGCGAGATCACCGTCATTACGGTCAACGGCAGCTCCGACAACATGCCCAGGTGGCACGAGCACGATCACAACGGCCTGAGTGTCGTGGCGGTGGGCGGCGCCAAGCTCGGGCCGGGGACCCTCCTTGAGGGCCTCACCGTCAGCTACTGCCTCAGGTCCTCGTCCACCTACGAGACGCTACGCCAGCTCACGGTGTCGCTCGGATACCGCACAGGCTACGAGGACCTGTGCCGTCTCTACGCCACCCACGAAGTCCTGGAAGCCCAGGAACGTCTCACGGCGATCATCGACGAACAACGTCAGGAGATAAGCGGGATGGCCGAACTTGGTGTCCCACCCCGCGAGGCGGCACTGTGGTTGCGCCCAGCCGACGTCTCACATAGTGTCCTGGCGGACGATCCGCCGCTGGTCAGGAAAGAGATAGAGAGCCTGTCCGGCAAGTCATGGGAGACCTCGCGCTTCACACTGGCGCCGAAAGACCTTCGCGAGAACTTTTGGACGCTGGAGAGCTTCGTCCGGCACCTCGGAGAACCCAGCACGGCCCTGATATCCCATGCCGACGGAAACCTGCTGTGGGGTGACGTGCCGCCCGACATGGTCTTGACGGAGTTCCTTGATGTCTATCGACCAGGCTCCCCTCGACTACGCGAGCGCATCGACCAGATCCGCGCCTACATTCGCCGGTGCGTGGCCCATGGGGAGCTGGGGAGGTGGACCGTCCAGCTGGTGAACCCGTCGAAGCCGCGAGGCGTGATCGAGGTGGCGGGTCATCGCATCGGGCTGGTCGTCCGCAATCCCGTCCTGCCTCTCGCTGCGAGCACGTATGCGGTACGGCGGCTGTCCAGCATTAGGAACGAATTTGCGGATCTCGATGAGAAACAATATGGCGCCGCCATCGACGCCACCCGTGCTGTGATGGTTGCCGAGGGGCCCGGATCGGGCGCGATCCGCACGCCTGCTTTGCCCTCCCGTGCCGCAGTGAATGCCGTACGGCGGCCGGATCAGGCTTTGCTGACCATTTATCCGATCCGTCATCCGATTCCAGAGGATATGGAAACAGAGGAGGCAGCCGCAGCTGTGGTGGGATTCGCCGTCAGTTTTCCGGTGTCGCCGACGTCCACAGAGTCGTCCGGTGAACGGGAACTGTCCTGATGCGTCAGGACATCGGCGGCACAGCGTCGCATCGGGCGGGCTTCAACCTGTTGCCCGCCGCCAGCGTGTGCATAATCGGAGCCCCCGAAGCGTCGGGTTCCAGTGGGGGCTTTCCTCAATGCGCTGGGCGGTGAGTCACTCTTGTGTTGACGTCGTGGGTGGCCATTCTCAGTCGGTGAGCAGTCATCAGTGAACATCCGCACACCGAGGTGACCACAGCCTTGCCTGGCATGGACGCCAAGCTCGAAGCCGAGTTCCTCGCCACCATGGCTGGGGACCTGGACGCTTGTGGCAGGGTCGACCGCCTTCCTGGCTTGGCCAGCCCAGTTAAGGGATGTCCGGGGCTGAGGCCGTGCGTGGTTCGACGAGGAGAAACTCGTGCCCGCGCGGACGGGCTGGCGTGGCAGGCACAACGGTGCGGCCGGATGAGGGATGCAGGGAGTTCGCGCTGACTGCCGTTTCCGTCCAGGTTCATTCTTTACGATCTACGATCGCTACCGGAGGGATCGCAGCGAAGGGGGCGGAGGATGATGGCTGAGCAGCGCAGATCGACCGCAGCCGAGGTGGAGTTGGCGATCCGGGCGGCCGAGGAACTCATGAACCGTGAGGGGCTTGCCAGCGGGGCGGAGGTGGCGGAACCGGTCGGGCCCGAAGCGACGTGCGCGGCCGTCGAGCGGCTCGGGCGGCTGTTTGTGGAGCTGCCCGGACAGATGCGGTACGGGCTGCGCCGGCAGCGGGACAACGGCGGAGACCTGTCGACCGACCCGCTGCAGGGGCTGTCCGAGATCGTGCAGAACGCCAACGACCTCGGAGCGCACCAGGTCAGGATTTTCGTACGTGACACGGAGCTGCTGGTAGCGCACGACGGGCGTCCGGTACGGCTGACCGATGTGATGGCGCTGGCGATGCCGTCGCTGACGAGCAAGGACGACGACCCCGACGCCACCGGCCGGTTCGGCATCGGGCTCATGACCCTCCGGCGGCTGTCCCCGGTCCTGGAGATCTTCTGCGGCTTCTACCGCGTCCGGATCGGGGACCCCGACGTGTCCCTCGCCGACCCCTTCCCGGTCCCCTCCTGGTTCGCCGACGACGGTTGGACGGTCCTGCGCATCCCGCTCGCCACCCCCGCCGATGTGCAGGGGCAGGATGTCGACGACTGGCTTGCCGCATGGGGTGACGAGGCGTTGCTCTTCCTCGACCACGTGCGCACGGTCGAGCATCAACGGGAGGGCGGCGACGTACACAGCCGCCTCGCCTTGGAGTGGGGCGAACCCGACGCCTACGAGGCCGTCATCGGCGGCCGGGACACCGCGATCGAAGTGCGCACGGCCCGATCACCTGGCGGCATGACCTGGCAGGTCAGCCGTGCCACCGTGCTGAGCCCGCCGGACGTGCCGCGGATTCGGAAGGCCGCGGGTGAATCGACCGGCCTTGCCGTCGCGATCCCGCTGGACGAGGGCGCGGGCGACGAGGTTGCCGGGCAGGTGCATGTCGGACTGCCCGTGACCGAGCTGGGACTTCCGCTCCGGGTCGGCGCCCAGTTCGATCCGAACCCGAGCCGTCAGCATCTCAACGACACCCCGTGGAACCAGGCGCTGCTTCCCCTGCTGGCCGACCTCTGGGCCGCCGTCATGGTGCGACAGCTTCGGCTGGAGCCGACCGCGGCCTGGCGATGCCTGCCCTTGCCGCACAACGTCCGGTCGCCCAAGGGACCCGTACGCGACCTGGAGCAGCGGTTCCTGACCCTTGCGCGCGCGAGGGTGTCGTACGAACTGCGCCTGCGGACGCCGCTCCACGGTGACCTCGGACTCGCCGACCTCGCCGTTGGTGACGAGGCGCTTCTGCCAGCGCTCTCGGAGGCAGAGATCGCGCAGGTGGCTGGGCGCACAGCCGTATTGCCTCCGGCGGCGCGGGATGCGGAGGGGCGATGGCAGGAGGTGCTCGAGGACTGGGCCGAACACGACGGTGCCGTGCCCGGGACCGTCACCGTCCCGATGGCTGTGGACGCGCTCCTCGGAGATGCGTCCCGGAGCCCGGAGGCTACGGTCGCACTCGCTTCCGTCGCCATCGCCGAGGGCGAGACCCAGAGGCTTCGATGGCACAAGTGGCTGGTGGACCTCTCCGGAGCACGGCACCAGGTGCCCTGGTTCGGAACCGCAGAGTTCTTCACCGACAAGGCGCAGGGGCTTGCGAAGGTGCTCGGGCTCAGCCACGTGCTGCACCCGGCCTTCGTCGCCGAGACCGGGGAAGCGGCCCGAGTCCGTGCGTGGCTGAGCGAACAGCAGGTCTTCGTCACGGGCGCGGATCCGGTGCCCGCCATCCGCCAGCTCGCCGCCCGTGGCGCCCAAAAGGACATCGCGCCTCTGGTCCTGGACGACGACCAACTGGTGGCACTGCGCGAGGGGTTTCTGCGCGTCCCCGCGAAGGAGCGCCAGCGGCTGGGCAAGGACGTGGGCCGCGCAGTCCTGCTGCACGGCCGCCGGTTCGGGCCCGGCGGCCGTAGGGAGGACGTACAGGTCAGACCAGCGGATGCCTACCTGCCGGCCGGGTTGGACAGTGTGGACCGGGAGGACAGCTTCGAGACGGCCGCAGGTACCGCCACCGGCCTCACGTGGCTGCGGCCCCGCTATGCCCAGGTCCTGCCCGGGGCGGGGACGGGCCTGGGCGCCCGAGCGTTCTTCCATCTGCTCGGTGCCGAAAAGGGACCGCGGCTGCGGCCGCACCCCGGGGTCGAGCACCGGTTCACCGCTTCGTCCCCGAGCGAGGGTCTGCCGGCCCAGGTCCCGGGCGGCCCTGCGGAGAGGTCGCAGGACCTCCGGAACCAATCGGCCACCTACACCCTGGAGGACTGCGACAGCCCTGACCTGATGGCCGTCGTCCATGACATCGCCGCCGAGAAAGACGGGCCGGTACGACGCCTGCGGGCCGCCGCGCTGCTGCGGGTGCTGGGACGCAACTGGGGTGCCTTGTCTGAGCACCACAAGGTCCGCGCTGTCCGGGACTACCACACATGGAACCCCTGCGGGGAGACGGACGGCTTCTGGCTGTGGCAGTTGAAGACCACGGCGTGGCTGGACAACCAGGACGGCGCACCGGTGGCTCCCAGCGGCCTGCGCGAGCGCACGACCAGTACCGTCGCCGTCTACGGCGCGGACAGTGCCGGATTCCTGCACCCCGACCTCCAGCAGGCGGTCGGCAGACGAGGAGAGGTGCTTGTCGCTCTGGGCGTCACCGGCGAGCCGGGTGTCGCCGACCTCCTGGAGGCGCTACGCCGACTGCGCGCCCGGGAAACCGAAGCCCCCGACCAGCCGGCGGCGCAGCTCCTCTACCGGGCGCTCGCCGAACGACTGACCGCCCACCGGGGCAAGGACGCTGCACAGGTGACCGCCACTGTCGTGCGTGCCTTCGGGCAGGGCCGCGGGCTGATTCTCACGTCATTGGGCTGGCGCCGGCCGGGCGACTGCTTCCGCGGCCTCCCGGTCTTCGGCCGGTGGGCCGCCTTCGCGTCGTCGTTCAAGGGCAGTGACGCCCTCTGGGAGACCCTCGCGGTTCCGGAGGCCGGTGTGGAGGACGCAGTACGGGTCGTCAGGGAGGTGGCCCGCGAGGCGAGGGCGGAGCGAGGCGTGCGGGCGCCGGTCGACGCCGAAGCCGAGACCGTGATGCTCCAGACCCTGCAGATGCTTGCCCGAACGGCCCGCGAACACCCTGAGAGAGTGACCGCCTCTCTCGTGGGGAGACTGCCGTTGCGCACGAGCCGGGGATGGACCAGCAAGCGCCCGGTCTACGCGGCCGACGCGACGTTGGCCGAGGCGCTGGGCTCGCGGATCCCGGTGTGGCTGCCGGGCGGGGAACTCGAACAGTTTACGGCGCTCCTCGGACCCCTGCGGGTGATCGAGCTGGGAGCGTCGGACATTACTTTCCGCCCCGCGGACGACGCGCCGGTCGACATGGAAGCGACCGACCTGGTGCGTCACGCGCTGGATCTGCTCCGCGAGGACCTACAGCGCAACGCCGTCGCCGTCGCGGGATCCCTCGACTGCCCGTGGGAGGACTTGGCCGAGGTCGAAGTGCGGATCACCTCGTCGCTGGAATGTATGGTCACCCTCCCCGATGGGGAACCGGTGCGGGGTCCGGTGCGTACCGCCCTCGACCGGGACTCCCGCACCCTATGGACGGTGGACCGCGAGCTGTTGAGGCGACCGTCTGAGGCGGGCCGGGCCGTCGCCACTCGCTTCACCGAGGACCGGCGGCAGGTCGCCCACTCCTGGGCGGCCGCCTACGACGAGGCAGAGCGCGGAAGAGAGGCGGTGCGGCTCGAGCTGGCTGAGGAGCGGGTCGCACAGGACCAGGCGGCGACTGATGCCAAGCGCGCCCAACGCCTTGCTGCGCTGGAGACAGAAGTCAAGACAGCTCAGAACAAGGCAGATGGCCGGCCGCCCGCGTCGACACCCCTGCCCTCGGTCACTGTCCGCCCGGCCCCGGCCGCCCCGGTCTCGGCACCGCGAGAATTCGTCGATCCGGCAGCCCTCCGCATCACCGGCATCCGCCGGACCACCCAGGCGTCGCCATCCGCTGCTGGTGTGCCCGGGGCTGGCGGAGGTGCATCCGTCAGGACCCGCCTCACCCCGCCCGCCTACGCACCGACCGTGCCCGCACCACGTCTGGTCCCCCCTGCCCCCAACATCGACCGCCAGGAGAAAGTGGCTCTGGACCTCCTGCGCAAGGTTCTGGGCACGGAGCAGGAACCGGAGTGGCTGCGAGATCTACGGCACCAGCACGGCGTGGGCGCCGATGCCGTGGACGCGCTCGATCGGTTCTACGAGCTGAAGACGACCTATGGACCCGAGCAGGACACGGTGACCCTGACCGCCAAGGAATGCGAACGGGCGGCCTCGGGAGCCGAGTTCTTCCTCGTAGTGGTATCAGGACTCGCGGCAGACTCCAATCCTGTCCTGCGTCTCGTCCCCGATCCGCTGCACCAACTGCGCATCCGCCCGAACGGAAACGTCATGCTCACCGGGATCAAACAGTCCGGAAGCCTCATCGTCGAATTCGGCGCAGGGGAGGAGCCAGATCCCTCTTGACTTTCCTCCGGGGGTACAGCCCTCGCCCGTTACGGACTCGCGGCAGCCGAGCGGGAGAGCCTGGCGCAGTCGGGACCAGGCCGAGGGCGTCGGTGCTCAGTTACCGCTTGGTCCTCGACGGCACCGTGCACGAGGGGCGCGCAGACCGGCTGCTCCTCGGCGGTGGCCCCCGCAAGGACCGGCCCCGCTGGTGTAACTGGACGGTCGCGAACACCTCGTCCACCGGACGGCCGAGAAGCCCGTCCCGGAGCATGGCTCGGTCCAGCCCGGACTGGCGGGCCGTGACCATCTCAGGCGCCAGCGTAGGTGGCCGCAATGGCCACGGAGCTTGGGTGCCATGCCCCGGGTTGCCTGGAGTCCAAACCAAGCCTCCAGGCGACCGACTTGAGCCTTGGGAGGCCCCAAGCTTCGCAAGGTAAGAGAGGGAGTTAAGACAGGACGAAGCAGAGCCGACCGGGGTAGAACCGGCAGCAATCACCATCTGATCACCGATGCCACTGGCATCTCGCTCGCCGCCACCCTGACCGGCGGCAACCGCAACGACGTCACCCAGCTGATCCCCCTGCTCCAAGCCGTGCCGCCGGTGCGGGGCAAGCACCGCAGGCCCCGGCGCCGCGCGGATGTGGTACTGGGCGACCGCGGCTACGACCACAACAAGTACCGCCGCCTGGTCTGGGACCTGGGCGTGAAACCACTGATCGTCCGACGCGGCACCGAGCACGGCTCCGGCCTGGGCACGCGACACGAGCTCTGGGCCCGCCCGCATAACCATGTCACCACAGATGTACGCCAGATCCTGGCTTACTGGTCCGCAGACGCCGGAACCGCAGGCTGACAGGCCGCCCGGCTGTCGTCCGGGGGCAGGGAGTTCCGACAGCGGGAACACAACCCTGGGCATCCCTCCTCAGAAGACCCGCCTGCGCCCCAAACCAATTGCCGATCAGGGTATGGATGACCAACGGGCGGACCCTGTGATCGGCGCACGGACCAACCCTCAACCTCCCGTATCGTCGCCGCATTCCTCGATCGCGCGATAGGCCGGCTGGCCGATCACTGCGCCTTGGGTACCGGAAAGGGCCGGGATTCCACCCTCAAGCTGCGACAGGCGTCCCTCTCTGCGTATCCACCTCAACCCGTTGCGGTCAGTGAATGAAGCGACGCCAAGACTGATGTACTTCCACCTTCGGTCCCACGAGCGCCAGCCCTCCCCTTTGAGGGGCGACATGGCTGGTACGGAGAATGCCGGCGGGAAGTCGCCTGATCGGGCCACATCTTGGTACTTGAGCTGATCCTGGCTGATCGTCATGTCACTACAGGGCGGCACACTCATCAGTTGGACGTTCCACGCGACGACTTGTGGGTCATCTATCACCAGTGGCTCAAAGGTCAGGGCCACGTCCGAGATGGGATCGGGGCTCCTGTTCATCAGATGTATCAGCCACTTGCCGTGTGGGTCGCGGCTTGTCCAGGCGGATACTCGGGACGCCTGCGCACGTGTCTCCTTCGCTGCCGCCTCTTCCGACTGATTCAGCTGGTCTTGGGCAACGAGGACTGCCCATACACTTCCCGGAACAGTGAGCAGGACGGCCAGGAGGCTCGCGAGTACGGTGAGGTCGCGCCACTGACGGGGCTGCCTGTCCGGGCGTGCTTCATCCGTTCTTTCCCGCTGCCTCACCCGGCCTGGCCTCTGGCGACTCAACCGCAGCCTCACCCGCTGCTCCCCACCCACGCGGCGCATGTTCCCTCCCCGGCTCACTCAAGCCAAAGACGCGCAACCGCCCGGATTGGCTCCACGGCTCACTTGCGGAGTGCCCGTCCGCACACGGCTGCCAGTACGCCCGCCAGCCGGTCGGACCGCAGGTGCAGTTCCATGGCGGGCCAGGGCTCATCGTCGGCGGTCATCGGCTCCATCTCTGTCCCGCCCCATAAGATGCTCGCACTCGCCTGCGAGCTGGGATCGAATTGCCTCCGAGCAGGCCAAATGCCGCCGACCCTCGACATGCCTGATGAGACGTCAGGTAAGTCAGCATCCACTCAGCATCAGTCCCGTACGGTTCCTCGCGCGTGCGCCTGGTCGGTGGCTTCGCGGCAGCCTGGCTGGCGCAGAAATGCGCAGGCAGGAAGCCTGGTCACAGCAACGCACGATTTTCCTTGAAGTCTTCGAGCCAAAGGCATGCCGATGTACAGTGAGGGACGCCCCTGACCTGCAGAAAGTTGGCGGGGAGCCGTCTTCTAGGAGTCTAAAGTGCTGCGAACTTTGATCAAGTCCAAAATCCACCGCGCCACCGTCACCCAGGCCGACCTGCACTACGTGGGATCCGTGACGATCGACGCGGATCTGCTCGACGCCGCCGATCTGCTGCCCGGCGAGCTCGTGCACATCGTCGACATCACCAACGGCGCCCGGCTCGAGACCTACGTCATCGAGGGGGAGCGCGGGTCCGGTGTGATCGGCATCAACGGAGCCGCCGCCCACCTCGTGCACCCGGGCGACCTTGTGATCATCATCAGTTATGCCCAGGTGACCGACGCCGAGGCGCGGGCCCTTGAACCCCGCGTCGTCCATGTGGACGCCGAGAACCGTATCGTCGCTCTCGGCGCCGATCCGTCCGAACCCGTGCCCGGGTCGGACCAGGAACGCAGCCCGCAGGCCGTGGCCACGGCTTGAGCGGCGCTCGGGCGCCGGAAGAACAGAAGAAGGACAGGGGAGTGACCGGTATGGACGGTGTCGAGATGCGCGACGACCGGGACGCGGGGCGGCTCGAGGCGGTCGCGGGCGGTGAGGTCGTCGGGCGGATCGAGTACTTCGTCCTCGACGACCCCGCGCACGCCCTCGTCCCCGTGCACACCATTGTCGAGCCCGCCCATGAGGGCAAGGGCATCGCCGGCTCCCTCGCCCGCGAGCTCTACGCCCTCGCCGCCCGCGAGGGCACCGTCGTCGCGCCGCTGTGTCCGTACGTCGTGCGGTGGGCCGCGCGGCATCCGGAGGAGGCGCCTGCCGCTGATCCGGAGTTGCTGCGTGCGGCCAAGCGCTGGCTTTCGGAGCATCCCGAGCGGTTCTGAGAGCAGTTCGAAGAGCGGTTCTGGGAGCGGGGAGGGTGACGGCCGGGCGCGTCTGCCCGGCCGTCACCCTGTCACGCGCCCGGGTGACTGCCGGCGGGGCCGCCGGGTAGGCGGGGGAGTAGTCCAGTCCAAAGCCCACGTCGACCGACCGGCCGGAGGACACGCGCCATGACGAACCCGTATCCGGATCCCGTTCCGCCGGGGCCTACGCCTGGTCCCGCGCCGGGGCCCGATCCCGCACAGCCGCCCTCGCCCGAGCCGGGGCCGGCTCCTGAGCCGCCGGCTCCTCCTCCGGGGCCGGGGCCTAAGCCGCCTGGGCCCACGCCTCAGCCGCCCGGGCCCGGGCCCCAGCCCCCAGGGCCGCCCGAGCCGTCGCCCTCGCCTATTCCGCCGGGGCCGGAGCCGGTGCCTAGTCCGGAGCCGGGGCCTCCACTGACGTGACGTTCACGTGCGGGTGCGGGTGTGTGGGGGCTGATCGCGCAGTTCCCCGCGCCCCTGGGGGGTGGGGCTGTGCCGTGTCCGTGGATGTGCCGACGGCTTCGGCCTGCCCTGCCCGTGCGGGTGGGGGTTGAGCGCGCAGTTCCCCGCGCCCCTGGGGGCGCGGGGCAGTGCCGCTTCTTTGGTAGTGCCGACGGCTTCGGCCTGCCCCGCCAGTGCGAGTGTGTGGGGGCTGGGCGCGCCGTTCCTCGCGCCCCTTCGGGCGCGGGACCCTACGCCGTGGTTTCCGACCTGTCCCCGCCCCACAACGTGTGGAACGAGCCGTCCCTGTCCACCCTGCGGTACGTGTGCGCACCGAAGAAGTCCCGCTGGCCCTGGGTCAGGGCCGCCGGGAGGCGTTCCGCGCGCAGGGCGTCGTAGTAGGCCAGCGCCGCCGCGAAGCCGGGGGTCGGGACGCCCTGGCGGGTCGCCGCGATCAAAACCTCGCGCCAGTCGTCCTGCGCCTCGGCGATCTCCCGGGCGAACGTCTCGTCCGACAGCAGGCTCGGCAGGTCCGCCCGTGCGTCGTACGCGGCCCGGATGCGGTCCAGGAACGCCGCGCGGATGATGCACCCGCCGCGCCAGATCGCCGACACCGCGCCCAGGTCGATGTCCCAGCCGTACTCCTGGCTGCCCGCCGCGATCTCGTGGAAGCCCTGCGTGTACGACACGATCTTCGACGCGTACAGCGCCTGCTCCACCCGGTCCGCGAACGCCGACGCCTCCGCCTCGCTCATCGGCGTCGGCTTCGGGCCCGCCAGCCCCCGTGAGGCCTCCCGCAGCGCCGCGTGACCCGACAGGGAGCGGGCGAACACCGCCTCCGCGATGCCCGACACCGGCACCCCCAGGTCCAAGGCGATCTGCACCGTCCAGCGGCCCGTGCCCTTCTGCTCCGCCTGGTCCACCACCACGTCCACGAACGGCTTGCCCGTCGCCGCGTCGACGTGCGACAGCACCTCGGCCGTGATCTCGATCAGGTACGAGTCCAGCCGGCCCGTGTTCCAGGTGCGGAAGATCTCCGCGATCTGCGCGGGGGAGTACCCGGCGACGTCGCGCAGCAGCTGGTACGCCTCACCGATCAGCTGCATGTCCGCGTACTCGATGCCGTTGTGCACCATCTTCACGAAGTGGCCCGCGCCGTCCGGACCCACGTGCGTCACGCACGGCGAGCCGTCCTTCGCCTTCGCGGAGATCTTCTCCAGCATCGGGCCCAGCGAGTCGTACGACTCCTTCGGGCCGCCCGGCATGATGCTCGGGCCGTTCAGCGCGCCCTCCTCGCCGCCCGACACGCCCATGCCGACGAAGTGGATGCCCTGCTCGCGCAGCGCCCGCTCCCGGCGACGGGTGTCCGCGAAGTGCGCGTTGCCACCGTCGATGATCATGTCCCCGGGCTCCAGCAGCGGGGCGAACTCCTCGATCACCGCGTCCGTCGGCTCCCCGGCCTTCACCATCACGACCAGACGCCGCGGCCTCTCCAGCGCCGCCACGAACTCCTTGGCCGTCTCGGCCGCAACGAAGCTCCCCTCGTGCCCGAACTCCTCCACCAGCGCGTGCGTGCGGGCCGCGGTCCGGTTGTGCACCGCGACCGTGTAGCCGTTGCGGGCGAAGTTGCGCGCGAGGTTGCGGCCCATGACCGCGAGCCCGGTGACGCCGATCTGCGCTGAACTGCTCATAAGGGTGCTCCTGGTGACCTCGGTATCGGTGCCGCCGGGTGCCGGTGCCGGTGCTGCCGGTGGACGCCCGCCGGTCCTGACATCGACCATCCTGACGTGCCGCACTTGCGTGCGCATGCGCGAGTCTTCGGGACCCGCGCAGGCACATACGCGCGAACGCGCCCTCCGTACTCATTGTTCCGGCCGGTCACCCCCTCCGCGCATCCGGCCGGCGCACGCCCCCGCACGCTCCCGCGCCCGGCGGCAGGCGCCCGCGCACGCTCCCCTCCGGTGGCAAACAGGGGCGCAACGGGCGTATCTTCCGCGCCATTTGGCGCATCCGTGCGTCCGATAGCCGCCTTGTCACGGCCTGTTCGCAGCGCTTACTTTTGCCCCTCCTGACGCATTGTCGAGGGGGATTCCATGGCCGTGCGCGGCCGGCACCGCCGGTATCAGCCGAACAGGATCAACCGGGCCTCGCTCACCGTCACCGCCGGCGGCGCGGGCATGGCCCTGCCGCTCATCGGCGCCGGTGCGGCGCAGGCCGCCGACGTGGGGACCTGGGAGAAGGTCGCCGCCTGCGAGTCCACCGGCAACTGGGACATCAACACCGGCAACGGCTACTACGGCGGACTCCAGTTCAGCCAGTCCACCTGGGAGGCGTTCGGCGGCACCCGGTACGCGCCCCGAGCGGATCTGGCCACCAAGGACCAGCAGATCGCCGTCGCCGAGCAGGTCCTCGACGGACAGGGCCCCGGCGCCTGGCCGACCTGCTCGGTACGCGCCGGACTGACCCGCGACGGCGCCGATCCGGACATCCGCCCGGCCACCGACCGCGCCGACCGCGCGACGCGTGACGGCCGCTCCGACCGTCGCACCACCGTCGAGGACGTACGCCCCCACACCACACCTCAGGCCCGCGCGGGCCGCGCCGAGATGTACACCGTGGTGCACGGCGACACCCTCTCCGGCATCGCCGACCAGGAGCGCGTCCGGGGCGGCTGGCAGGGGCTCTACCAGGCCAACAGGTCGACCATCGGCGCCGACCCCGACCTGATCCTGCCGGGGCAACGTCTCAAGCTCACCGGCGGGCCCACGGCTGCCGGCGGTACGGCCGAGGCGCCCGCCAAGCCCTCCGGCAAGAAGGCCGCCGCCCCCAGAACCGAGCAGAAGAAGGTCGCCCCCAAGACCGAGAAGAAGACAGAGAAGAAGACCGAGAAGCGGGAGCAGGAGCGGGCCGACCGCTCCCGGTCGTCGTCCTCCGCGTCCTCCGGCTCCTCCTCCGCCCAGCGCGTCGCCCCCGTCAGCGCCGCCCTCGGCACGCCGTACCACAAGGCAGGGTCCTCCTGGTCGAAGGGCTACCACACCGGCGTGGACTTCCCCGTCCCCACCGGCACGCCCGTGAAGTCGGTCGGCGCCGGCACCGTGGTCGCCGCGGGCTGGGAGGGGTCGTTCGGCTACCAGGTCGTGGTGCGGCACTCCGACGGCCGGTACAGCCAGTACGCCCATCTGTCGGCGATCTCCGTGAAGGACGGCCAGTCGGTCGGCGCCGGACAGCGCATCGGGCGGTCCGGGTCCACGGGCAACAGTTCGGGCCCGCATCTGCACTTCGAGGTGCGGACGGGGCCCGGGTTCGGGTCGGACGTCGACCCGCTCGCCTACCTGCGCGCCGGCGGCGTCAACATCTGACGCACGCTGACGCACGCGGTCACGAGCTGACGCACGCGGTCACGCGCCGACGATCGCGGTCACGATCTGGCGAGGTGCCGGCCGGTCGCCGGCAGCGGCACGTACGGGCCGCCGTAGAACGGCGCGTACGGCATGACCGGCACCGCCGCCGGGTCCAGGGCGTCCGGCCCGGCGGCCGCCGCGGGCACGACGGCCGGCACCGTGATGTCGTCGGGCAACGGAACCGTGATGTCGTCCGGCATCGGGAGGTCGTCCGGCAGGATGACGTCGTCCGGCACCTTCAGCTCGGCCAGCAGCAGTTCCGCGGTAGGCGCGGGCACAGAGGCGGACGCCGCGTCCACCGGCACCGGAACCGCCCCGCCCGCATCCCGCTGCTCCCGCGCCAGCCGCTCCGTCGTCAGCAGGATCAGGCCGCCCGCCGCCACCACCCCGCAGCTCAGCGCCAGCGCCGTGCCGGTCGTGCCGTAGCGGAAGGTCTCGCCGAACATCGTGATGCCGACCGCGGCCGCCACCACCGGGTTCACCACGGTGAGCGTCGCCAGCGGGGCCGCGAGGCCCGCGCCCCGGTAGGAGGCCTGCGACAGCAGCATGCCCGCCGTCGCCAGCACGCCGATCACCGCGAGGGACGGCAGGTCCGCCGCCGACACCCCGCCCGTCCAGTCCACCGCGACCGTCTTGGTGAACACGGAGGACATGCCGAACGCGACCCCGGCCGCCGTCGCCAGCAGGATGCTGCGCACCGCCGGGTGACGGTGCACCGCACGCGCCGCGACCATCAGCGTCACGACCGCCGCCGCCGTGACCACGGCCGCCGCGACCCGCTGCGGGCCGTCCAGCGACCGCACGCCCGACGCGCCGACCAGCGCCAGCAGACCCGCGAGACCCACCGTCGCCATCAAAGCGCCCCGCCAGGCGGTCGCCCCGGCCTTGCGGCCGACGAACAGCGCGGCCATGGGCAGCGCGAACACGATCGTGAGCGCGCCCAGCGGCTGGACCAGGCTCAGCGGCCCGTAGGCCAGCGCCACCACGTGCAGGAGAGCGCCCGTACCGTTCAGCGCGACCGCGGCCCACCAGGCCGGCCGGCGCAGCGGGGCGTACTGCTGCGCGCCGGACGAGGACAGCGCCACCTGCTCCTGCACGATCGCGCCCCCGGCGTACGCCACGGCGGACACGAACGAGAGGAGCACGGACAACGCGAGGGCGCTCATCGGCTGCTCCTCTGCGTGAGGCGGGGGCGGTCTGCCCGGCGCGGCGAACGGTCGGCTTTCATAGCCAACACGATGCCGTGTCAGGGTGTTCCCGTCGTCGTCCCTGAGCACCCAATGCGTCCTACTGCCGATGGAGTACGGGGACGCCCCTGTCATCCCCTGGGTGGGCGCCCGGAGGCCGAGGCCCCTGACACCCACCCGGGGAGACTTGGTACTACTCACCTCGTGGACCTCGACCCGCGCCTCACCGCCCTCCGTGACCTCGGTGGCTTCTTCGCCCTGCGCGCGGGGGACGACGCCGACCGTCACCTTCCCACGCTCGCCCAGGCATACGGCCCCCGCGGCCCGGATGTTCAGCACGCCCCCGACACCGACCCCCTGACGATCCGCGTGCGCCGCGTCGCCGCCGCCCTGCGCACCCGGGAGGCCCGCGTCGCCGCCTCCGTGGCGCATCAGGGCCTGGCCGCGCGCCTGTGGTCCGTGGCCCTCGGCTGCGCCGCCCTGTACGGGGCCGTCCCCGACCTGTCCCCGGGCGCGGTCCGCTGGGACCCCGAGGGGAGCGCCCCCGACGACCTCCGGCTCGCCGAGGTCCGCGCGCTGCCCGGCGACGCGGCCTCCCTCGCCGCCGTCGTCCTGCACGGTCATCTCGAACCCCTGTCCGCCGCCCTGCGCGCCCGCC
>MUNG01000116.1 GCA_002154585.1 Streptomyces pseudogriseolus | reverse complement strand
GCGCGGTGTGGCGCCGGGGGCCGGTCCGGTGGGGGGGCGACCTCCAGGTCGTCGTCGCCCTCGGCGTCCGCCACCCACACCACCCATTCCTCCCCGTCCGCGCGGAAGGCGCGCGGACGGTGAGGAATGGGTGGTGTGGGTGACGGACGCCGAGGGCGACGACGCCCTGGAGTTCGCCCCCGCCACCGGACCGGCCCCCGGCGCCACCCCGCGCCGGCTGGCCGCCGGACAGCTCGGCCGGGTCGTGGACCTGGCGATGGCCCCCGACGGCAGCCGCGCCGCGATCGCCTCGCACGACGGCCGTGTCCTGCTCGTCGAGCGGGAGACCGGCGAGGTCCGCGAGATCGACCGCAGCGAGGACGGCGACGTCTCCGGGCTGGTCTTCTCGCCCGACTCCGGCTGGCTCGCCTGGTCCCACCCCGGCCCGCGCCCGCTCAGCCAGATCAAACTCGCGAACACCACCGACCTGTCGGTCACCGAGGCGACCCCGCTGCGCTTCCAGGACTACGCGCCCGCCTTCACCCTCGACGGCAAGCACCTCGCGTTCCTGTCCACCCGCTCCTTCGACCCGGTCTACGACGAGCACGTCTTCGACCTCGCCTTCGTCGAGGGCGTCCGGCCGTACCTGATCACGCTCGCGGCGACCACCCCGTCGCCGTTCGGGCCGCAGCGGCACGGCCGGCCCTTCGAGACGCCGGACCGGGAGGAGACCCCCGACAGCGAGGGCACCCCCACCACCCGCATCGACCTCGACGGGCTGGCCGACCGCATCGTGCCGTTCCCGGTCGAGGCCGCCTGCTACAGCAACCTGCGCGCCGCCAAGGACGGCGTGCTGTGGCTGCGCCACCCGGTGCGCGGCGTGCTCGGCGCGTCCCGGGCCACGCCCGACGACCCGGACCCCAAGACCGACCTGGAGCGCTACGACCTCGCCCAGCAGCGCGTCGAGCACCTCGCCGTGGACGCCGACCACTTCGAGGTCAGCGGCGACGGCAAGCGGGTGCTGCTGTGGACCGACGGGCGGCTGAAGGTCGTGCCCAGCGACCGGCGCGCCTCCTCCGACGACGACAGCGACAGCAACATCACCGTCGACCTGGGCCGCGTCCGGCAGTTCGTCGACCCGGCCGCCGAGTGGCGGCAGATGTTCGACGAGAACGGCCGCATCATGCGGGACAACTTCTGGCGTCCCGACATGAGCGGCGTCGACTGGGACGGGGTCCTGGACCGCTACCGGCCCGTGCTCGACCGGCTCGCCACCCACGACGACCTGGTGGACCTGCTGTGGGAGGTGCACGGCGAACTCGGCACCTCGCACGCCTATGTCACCCCCCGCGGCGGCTTCGGCGGCGGCGCCCGTCAGGGACTCCTCGGCGCCGACATCTCGCGGCACGAGGACGGCACCTGGCGGGTGGACCGCATCCTGCCCGCCGAGACCTCCGACCCGGAGGCCCGCTCGCCGCTCGCCGCGCCCGGTGTCGCGATCCGTCCCGGCGACGCCATCGTTGCCGTCGCCGGACAGCCCGTCGACCCGGTGACCGGACCCGGGCCGCTGCTGGTCGGCACGGCGGGCAAGCCCGTCGAGCTGACCGTGTCACCGGCCGGCGGGGGAGAGCCGCGGCACGCCGTCGTCGTACCGCTCGCCGACGAGGAGCCGCTGCGCTACCACGCCTGGGTCGCCGACCGGCGGGCGTACGTCCTTGAGAAGTCCGGCGGACGGCTCGGCTACATCCACGTCCCCGACATGCAGGCGCCCGGCTGGGCGCAGATCCACCGCGACCTGCGGGTGGAGGTGCTGCGCGAGGGCCTGGTCGTGGACGTGCGGGAGAACCGCGGCGGCCACACCTCCCAGCTCGTGGTGGAGAAGCTGGCCCGGCGGATCGTCGGCTGGGACCTGCCGCGCGGCATGCGCGCCGAGAGCTACCCGCGCGACGCGCCCCGGGGACCCGTCGTCGCCGTCGCCAACGAGTTCTCCGGCTCCGACGGCGACATCGTCAACGCGGCGATCAAGGCGCTCGGCATCGGTCCCGTGGTCGGCACCCGCACCTGGGGCGGCGTCATCGGCATCGACAGCCGCTACCGGCTCGTCGACGGCACGCTGGTCACCCAGCCCAAGTACGCCTTCTGGCTGGAGGGCTACGGCTGGGACGTCGAGAACCACGGGGTCGACCCGGACGTCGAGGTCGTCCAGCGCCCGCAGGACCACGCCGCCGGGCGTGACGTCCAGCTCGACGAGGCGGTGCGGCTGGCGCTCGAGGCGCTGGAGACGGCCCCGGCGAAGACGCCGCCGGCGCTGTCGTGACCGCGGGCGGGCGGCACGACGGCCCGCGGGCGGGTCGGTAGCATGCCTTGTGCAGTGAAGATCACCGGGTCGAGGAGGGCGTATGGCAGGGGAACCTCAGGACGACTGTCTGTTCTGCAAGATCGTCGCGGGCACCATCCCGGCGACGGTCGTGCGGGAGACGGACACGACCGTCGCGTTCCGTGACATCAACCCGCAGGCGCCCACCCACGTCCTGGTGATCCCGAAGGCGCACCACAAGGACGCCGCCGCGCTCGCCGCGGCGGAGCCGGGACTGGCCGCGGACGTGCTGCGCGAGACCCAGGCCGTCGCGGACCAGGAGAAGCTGGAGAGCTACCGCATCGTGTTCAACACGGGCAGCGGCGCCGGCCAGACCGTGTGGCACGCGCACGCCCACGTGCTGGGCGGGCGCGGTCTCGAGTGGCCCCCCGGATAGGCCGCCTTGTCCGTCCGAGAACTGGTGGTGCTCGGCACCGCCAGCCAGGTCCCCACCCGGCACCGCAACCACAACGGCTACCTGCTGCGCTGGGACGGCGAGGGCATCCTGTTCGACCCCGGCGAGGGCACCCAGCGGCAGATGCTGCGCGCCGGGGTCGCCGCCCACGACATCGACCGGATCTGCGTCACCCACTTCCACGGCGACCACTCGCTCGGCCTCGCCGGGGTGATCCAGCGGATCAACCTCGACAAGGTGCCGCACCCGGTGAGCGCGCACTACCCGCGCTCCGGACAGCGGTTCTTCGACCGGCTCCGGTACGCGACCGCCTACCGGGAGACCGTCGCCCTCCTCGAGGCCCCCGTCGACACCGACGGCCCGCTCGTGCGCACCCCCGGCTACACACTGGAGGCGCGCCGGCTCTCCCACCCCGTCGAGGCGTACGGCTACCGGCTGGTCGAGCCCGACGGCCGCCGCATGCTGCCCGACCGGCTCGCCGCGCACGGCATCGAGGGGCCGGACGTCGGCCGCATCCAGCGCGAGGGCTCCCTGAACGGGGTCGCCCTGGAGGACGTCAGCGAGGTCCGGCGCGGACAGCGGTTCGCGTTCGTCATGGACACCCGGCTCTGCGACGGCGTGTACGCGCTCGCCGAGGGCTGCGACATGCTGGTGATCGAGTCGACGTTCCTCGACGAGGACGAGGAACTGGCCGTCGACTTCGGCCACCTGACCGCCGGTCAGGCCGCGAGGGTCGCCCGTGAGGCGGGCGTCCGCCACCTGGTCCTCACCCACTTCAGCCAGCGCTACCCGGACCCCGAGGAATTCGAACGCCAGGCCCGCGCGGCAGGCTACGAAGCCGACCTGACGGTGGCCCGCGACCTGGACCGCGTACCCCTCCCGAAACGCCGCTGACGCCTCCTGGCTCCCGCCGGGGCGGTCGCGCCCGGCGGGTCAGGTGTCGAGCGCGTGGCCGGTCGTCGCGTCGACGTGGTCCGGGATCTCGTCGTGGCGGTCGCCCACGGTCGGTGTCCCGGTGGGCTCGAACATGAGGATGGCGGCGCCGCCGGCCGGAGCGTACGGCCTGTGCTCCGTGCCTCGGGGGACGGTGAAGACCGACCCCTGGGGGAGCAGGACCGTGCGCTCGCCGTCCGGCTCGCGCAGGGAGATGTGCAGCTCGCCGTCGAGTACGAGGAAGAACTCGTCGGTGTCGTCGTGCACGTGCCAGATGTGCTCGCCCTCCACCTTGGCGACGCGGACGTCGTAGTCGTTGACGCGCGTGACGATGCGGGGGCTCCACAGGGCGTCGAAGGAGGCCAGGGCCCGGCCGAGGGGGATCGGTTCGCTGCTCATGAACTCACCCTGAGCCCTTTGGCGCGGGTGACGTGAGTGCTAGGAATCGCACATGACGCAAGAATCCTCGCACGCGGCTGACGCGGCTTCCGCATCAGGCGTGCACCGGGTCGTCGTGATCGTGGACGAGAACTCGAACCCCTTCGAACTCGGCTGCGCGACCGAGGTCTTCGGGCTGCGCAGACCCGAGATCGGCCGTGACCTCTACGACTTCCGGCTCTGCTCGCCCGAGCCCCGCACCCTGATGCGGGACGGGTTCTTCACGCTCACGGGAGTCGCCGGCCTGGAAGCGGCCGACACGGCGGACACCCTGATCGTCCCCAACCGGCCGGACATCGAGGTGCCCCGCCGTCCCGCGGTGCTCGACGCCGTCCGCCGGGCGCACGCCCGCGGTGCGCGCCTGGTCGGCTTCTGCAGCGGCGCCTTCACCCTGGCGGAGGCCGGCGTCCTCGACGGGCGCCGGGCCACCGCGCACTGGCAGTGGGCGGACTCCTTCCGCGCCCGCGTCCCTGCCGTGCGGATGGAGGAGGACGTGCTGTTCGTGGACGACGGCGACATCCTCACCGCGGCGGGGAGCGCGGCCGCCCTCGATCTCGGGCTCCATCTGGTCCGCCGTGACCACGGCGCGGAGATCGCCAACGCCGTGAGCCGACGGCTGGTCTTCGCGGCGCACCGCGACGGCGGGCAGCGGCAGTTCGTGGAGCGGCCCATGCCCGACCTGCGGGACGAGTCCCTGGCGCCGGTCCTGGCCTGGGCTCAGGAGCGGCTGGACTCGCCGCTCACCGTGTCCGGCCTCGCGGAGCGCGCGGGGGTCAGCCCGGCGACCCTGCACCGCCGCTTCCGGGCGCAGCTGGGCACCACGCCGCTGGCGTGGCTGACGGGGGAACGGCTCGCGCTGGCGTGCCGGTTGATCGAGCGAGGGGAGTCCCGCTTCGAGGTGGTCGCGCGCCGCAGCGGACTCGGCACCGCCGCCAACCTGCGCACGCTGATGCGCCGCGAGACCGGCATCACGCCGTCGGCGTACCGGCGCCGGTTCGGGCCGGAGGCGAGCTGACGGAGCGCGGCTTCCGGCGGGGATCTCCGTGACCGCGCCCCTCGCCCGGCGCCCGCGTGTCACATCCCGCCCGGCGCCCTCGTGGCCGCGGCCGTGTCGTACGCCCCCTGAGCGGCGGCCGGCGTGCCGTCGAGGGGGATCTCGACGACCGACTGCTCGGGCGCGCCGACCTCCGGCACGGCACCGGACGGCGTTCCCGTGGTCGCCGCGACGACGGCCGCCGGGTGTCCGCCCCGCCGCCGTACGGCACCCGGCAGCAGCGGCCGCCCGCCCGTGTGCAGCGCGACCCCGGTCATCGGCACCGCGACGAGCAGCAGCCCCACCGCGAGCACCGCCCCCATCACGGGGAAACCGGCCTGCGCCGACAGCACGCTCCCGGTGAGCGGCCCCGCCGCGGTCCCGAGCGACGACGCCGAGCCGACCAGCACCGCCCACCGGCCCCGCGGGTCCAGCGACGCGGCCAGCCCGATCAGGTACGACAGCACCACCGGGTAGAACGTGTTCCAGGCGATCTCGCCCGCTGCGAAGCTTCCCAGCCCGGTCGCGGAGGCACTGAGCGCGATGCAGCACGCGATGAGGACCGTGCCGCCGCCGATGGGCAGCGCCCGCCCGAGCCGCGAGCCGAGCGCGCCCGCGCCCAGCACGCCCAGCAGCCCCGCGCCCAGCGCGACCGCGAAGACCACGCCCACGGTCGGCTCGGACAACTGAGCCTGGCCGACGCCGATGCGGCCGCTGACCCCCCACAGCGCGTTCTGCGCCAGGGACCACAGCAGCATCGCCCCGGCCAGCACCATGCCCGAACGCCGGTGCGGCAGCCGGCCACCGGCCTCGGTCGTCTCGGACGCCTCCGCCGTCGCCGCCGGCCCGGACGTGCCGCCGGGCAGCCGGGAGGTCAGCGGCCACACCGCGAGCGCGGTCAGGGCGATGGCGGCGAGGGTGAGCCCGTGCCCTGGCAGGTGCGGCACCGTCAGATAGACCGCGCCGGCCAGCGCGGACACGCTCAGCAGGCCCAGGGTGGAGGCCCGGTGCGGGTCCTTCTCGGCGGCGATCCGGGTCGCGGCGACCGTGGTGGCCGTGCCCGAGCCGAAGCCGCCGACGACGGCGCCGGCGAGGACGGCCGGGACGGAGGTGGTGAGGGCGGCCCCGCCGTAGCCGACCGCGGCGAGGACGAGACCCAGCCGGGCAAGCGTCCGCGCCCCGGTCCGTTCGACGCGGGAGGCCAGCAGGAACCCGGCCGTGGCCGAGCTGAGCAGCAGCAGACTGCCGACGGCTCCCGCCTGGGTGGCCGTCAGGTCCAGGCCGCGTTCCAGCCGGCCGACGGTGGTCGGCAGCAGATACGGGGCGAGGTACCCGGCCGTGAAAAGGGCGACGAGGGGCCAGGGGGTGGTGCGAGGGGCGTACACGGGCGTTCCCAGGGCGTGCGAAAGGGACGGTGCGAAAAAGGAGGTTGTGGGGGCGACGGCCGTCGACGGACGAGAACGCGCGGGCAATTTGTATCAAGCGGGGGCAGGGCAACGGGAGCGGGGAAGGTGTGATCTGAGTCACTCTTGTGTTTGGTGGGTTTGGCGGGTGGGTAGCAGCGCGCTTTTCCCTGTCCGGCGGGCGGCGGACACCCCCGGCCGACCCCATTGACGCCCCTGGTTCCCCCCTCTAGCCTTCGTTCTCATACGTGGATGCCGTTTACATAGGGAGACGGACGAGCTACGGCGACGGGGACACCTCCGACCGGCTGCCGCGCGGCTTCCACGTGCCGTTCCTCGAACCGCGCGACCGGACCCGACCTCGTAGGAGCCGCCCTGTGACCGCATCCACCTCCCACGGCCTGACCGTCACCGAGGTCCGCCTCACCCCGGTCCTGGTCGCCGACCCGCCCCTGCTCAACACCCAGGGCGTGCACCAGCCGTACACCCCCCGGCTGATCGTGGAGGTGGTCACCGTCGACGGCGTCACCGGGCTCGGCGAGACGTACGGCGACACCAAGTACCTGGAGCTGGCCCGCCCGCTCGCCGACCGGCTCGTCGGACACCGGGCCGACGACCTGAACCGGCTGTTCGCCGAGGCCGACCAGGTCGCCGTCGACGCCGCCCGCGTCTCCGGACAGGTCGACGTCGGCGGACTGCGCGGCGTGCAGACCGCCGACAAGCTGCGGCTGTCCGTGCTCTCCGCCCTCGAGGTCGCCTGCCTGGACGCCCTCGGCAAGAGCCTCGGCCTGCCCGTGCACGCCCTGCTCGGCGGCAAGGTGCGCGACGCCGTCGAGTACAGCGCCTACCTGTTCTACAAGTGGGCCGAGCACCTCGAGGGCGTGCCGGCGGAGAAGGACGACTGGGGCGCGGCCCTCGACCCGGCGGGCGTCGTCGGACAGGCCCACCGCTTCACCGAGCGGTACGGCTTCACCTCGTTCAAGCTCAAGGGCGGCGTCTTCCCGCCCGAGGAGGAGATCGCCGCCGTCCGCGCCCTCGCCGCCGCCTTCCCCGGCCATCCGCTGCGCCTCGACCCCAACGGCGCCTGGTCCGTGGAGACCTCGCTGAAGGTGGCGCGGGAGCTCGCGGACGTCCTGGAGTACCTGGAGGACCCCACGCTCGGCACGCCCGCCATGGCCGAGGTCTCCGCCGGCACCGAGGTGCCGCTCGCCACCAACATGTGCGTGACGACGTTCGCCGAGATCAAGGAGGCCTTCACCCGGGACGCCGTGCAGGTCGTCCTCTCCGACCACCACTACTGGGGCGGGCTGCGCAACACCCGGCACCTCGCCGCGATCTGCCGCACCTTCGGCGTGGGCGTCTCCATGCACTCCAACACCCACCTCGGCATCAGCCTCGCCGCGATGACGCAGGTGGCGTCCACCGTGCCCAACCTGCACCACGCCTGCGACTCCCACTACCCCTGGCAGTCCGAGGACGTCCTCACCGAGCGGCTCGCCTTCGAGGACGGCACCGTACGGGTGTCCGACGCGCCCGGCCTGGGCGTGGAACTCGACCGCGACCGGCTGGCGTTCCTGCACCGGCGGTGGCTGGACGACGACGGCACGCTGCGCGACCGCGACGACGCGGCGGCGATGCGGGTCGCCGACCCGGCCTGGACGCAGCCCGCCGTGCCCCGCTGGTGACCGCCGTGGCCGCCCTCGGTGACCGCCCGGCGTGACGGCCCTCCCGTTGTCGGTGCCGTGGTGCACACTGGCTGAAACCGCACCACGGCACCGACAACGG
>MUNG01000115.1 GCA_002154585.1 Streptomyces pseudogriseolus | reverse complement strand
CCGGGGGCTGCGCCCCCGGACCCCCCTTGTCCTCGAACGCCGGACGGGCTGGAAATGCCGGGCGCCAGTAGGGCCGGCGGGCTTACTGCCCGTAACCCCTCAGCCGCTCCCCCGCCTCCGTGAGCTGTTCGCGGGTGAGCAGGGTCGGGGTCAGGCCCGGGATCGAGGAGGCGGTGAGCCAGACCCGGCACATCCACTCCAGCTGGGCCGTGCGGTCGTACGCCTGGTCGAGGGTGGCGCCGTGGGTGAGGGTGCCGTGGTTGCGCATCAGGCAGCCGGTGCGTCCGTCGAGCGCGCGCAGGGTGTTCTCGGCCAGTTCCCGCGTGCCGTAGGCGGCGTAGCGGGCCACGCGGACGGGACCGCCGAGGGCGGCGGTCATGTAGTGGATCGCCGGCAGCTCGTCGACGAGGGTGGAGACGGCGGTGGCGTGCACGGCGTGGGTGTGGACGACGGCACGCGCATCGGTGGTGCGGTGGACGGCCAGGTGCAGGGGCAGCTCGCTGGTGGGGACCAGTGTGCCGATCACCTGCCGGCCGGTGAGGTCCACGCCCGTCACGTCGGCCGGGGTCAGCCGGTCGTAGGGGACGCCCGTGGGCGTCACGAGGACGGTGTCGCCGACCCGTACGGAGACGTTCCCGGAGGTGCCGACGACGAGGCCGTCGGCGACGGTGCGGCGGGCCGTCGCGACCAGCTCCTCCCAGGCGCGCGCCACCGCCTCGTCCACTCCCTCGTGCACCCCCTCCTCCACCCCCGCGGGGCCCTCACCGCGCGTGCCCGGGGCGCCACGCACGGCGCCCTCCGTTTCCTGTCCGGTCGTGTGTCGTTCGGCCATGTGGAGATCCTGCCAGGAGCCCTGGCGGCCTGGGCTGGACGGCGGAGCGCGCACCCCCTCTTACGGTCACCGCGATGCCCGTTCCAGTTCATCTTCCGTTCACCCTGGTTACCTACGTTCGACCAGCCAATGACCTCGAACGATTGCCTGGGTAAATGGAAAGCTTCTCGCTGATCCTCGCGATTGTGGTGGTAACCGCACTCGCGTTCGATTTCACGAACGGTTTCCACGACACCGCCAACGCGATGGCAACGACCATTTCGACCGGTGCACTCAAGCCCAAGGTCGCGGTGGCCATGTCCGCCGTGCTGAACCTTGTCGGCGCATTTCTCTCGGTGGAGGTCGCCAACACGATCTCCAAGGGCCTCGTCGACGAGGCCGGCATCCGTCCCGAGGTCATCTTCGCCGCCCTGGTCGGCGCGATCCTCTGGAATCTCCTCACCTGGCTGGTCGGGTTGCCGTCCAGCTCGTCGCACGCCCTCATGGGCGGTCTGATCGGCGCGACGGTCGCCTCCGCCGGCTTCGGCGCGGTGCACGGCGACGTGCTCGTCACCAAGGTCCTGCTCCCCGCGATCGCCGCCCCGCTGGTGGCCGGCATCGCCGCGATGCTCGCCACCCGGCTCACCTACCGCCTGGGCCGCGACGCCGACACCAAGGCCTCCGAGAAGGGTTACCGCGCCGGGCAGATCGCCTCGGCCGGCCTGGTCTCCCTGGCCCACGGCACCAACGACGCCCAGAAGACGATGGGCATCATCACCCTCGCCCTGGTCGCGGGCGGCGCCGTCGCCCCCGACTCCGACCCGCCCCTGTGGGTCATCCTCTCCGCGGGTATCGCCATCGCCCTCGGCACCTACCTGGGCGGCTGGCGCATCATCCGCACCATGGGCAAGGGCCTGACCGACCTCCAGCCGCAGCAGGGCTTCGCCGCCCAGACCAGCGCCGCGACGGTCATCCTGGCCTCCTCCCACCTGGGCTTCTCCCTCTCCACGACGCACTCCGTGTCCGGTTCCGTCATGGGCGCCGGCCTCGGCCGCAAGGGCGGCGTGGTCCGCTGGTCCACGGCCACCCGGATGTTCGTCGCCTGGGGCCTGACCCTGCCGGCCGCCGCCCTGGTCGCGGCCCTCGCCGAGTGGGTGTGCGGCTTCGGGAGCTGGGGCACGGCCGTGGTGGCCGTCTTCCTGGTCGCCTCCAGCGCGGCCATCTGGAAGATCTCCCGGCGCGAGGTCGTCGACCACACCAACGTCAACGAGCACGACACCCCCGGCGCCTCCGAGGAGCCCGCCGGTGTGGTCACCCAGGCGATCGCCGCCGTGACCCCGCCGCCGGCCGGCCCCACCGCCGAGGAGCTCTCCGCCACCATCCCCGCCCCGGTCGGCGCCGACCCGCAGGCCCCGCAGGCCCCGTCGGCCGCCTCGACGACCGTCTGACCGCGACCGGCACGAAGGAAGAAGCAGCATGAAGATCGACTGGGCGGCCCTCGGCTCCGTGTTCGGCGTCAGCCTCGTGGTCACCGTGGCCCTGGTGGCCCTGTTCACCCTCGGCATCTCCGGTCTGTCCCGCCGCGAGCGGGCGACCGCCGAGGGCCGGTCCGCGGGCCTCGCGGTCACCGGCGCCTACGCCTGCTTCGCCGCGTGCGCGGCGGCCGTGGGCTACGGCATCTACCTGATCATGGCCTGACGACCGGGCCGCGCGCGTGAGCGGGCGGGACAGGAGCAGCGGCTCCCGTCCCGCCCTTCGCCGTGTCCGCACCCCCGCCGACCGGTCACGCCGTGCACGGCCGTCACCCTCGTGAGCCCCTCTGTGGGCCTCGGCACACTTCAGCCCCGCAGGTCAACGGCAAGTTGACGGCCGTTCCAGGGGCATGGTGGACTGCCTCCGCCATTACGGCGGCAGGAGAGGAAGCCGGTGCGAATCCGGCGCGGTCCCGCCACTGTCACCGGGGTCATTCGCCCCGGGAGCCAGGAACTCTCGCCGCCGGTCTCGTCGAACCAGGGCGCGGACACCCTGAGTGAGGACATATCGCCATGCGCGGCAGCCTGCCGAGGTCGACCAGCGACACACCGCCCCCGTTCGGGGCCGTTCCCTCCGGATCCGTCACCGGCTGACCCATGGGTGCCGATCGCGTGTTCGCGTACGGCGCCGCCGCCGGCCTCCTCGGCGACCTGCTGCTCGGCGATCCCCGCCGTGGGCACCCGGTCGCCGCCTTCGGGCGGGCCGCGGCTGCCGTGGAGCGGGTGCTGTGGCGTGACGACCGGGGCCGCGGTGCCGTGCACACCGCCGTGTGCGTCGGCGGGACCGTCGCGCTGGGTGCTCTCGCCGCACGCCTCGTACGCTCCTCCCCCGCCGCCTCCGTAGCCCTGACCGGCGTCGCCACCTGGGCCGTCGTCGGCGGGACCTCGCTGGCCCGGGAGGCGCGTGCCGTCGGGCGGGCGCTGGAGGCCGGGGACGTCGAGGCCGCCCGGGAGCGGTTGCCGCACCTGTGCGGGCGTGACCCGCAGGCCCTGGACGCCGACGGGATCGCCCGTGCCGTGGTGGAGTCCGTCGCCGAGAACACCTCCGACGCCGTGGTGGGCGCGCTGGTGTGGGGCGCGGTCGCCGGGGTGCCGGGCCTGGTGGGTTTCCGGGCCGTCAACACCCTGGACGCGATGGTGGGTCACAAGTCGCCCCGTTACCGCCGCTACGGCTGGGCGTCCGCCCGCCTCGACGACGTCGCCGGCTGGCCGGGGGCACGCCTGACGGCCGCCCTCGCCGCGCTGGCCGGGCCCGACCCGCGCGGTGCCGTACGGGCGTGGCGCGCGGACGCGGCGAAGCACCCGAGCCCCAACGCCGGCCCCGTCGAGGCGTCCTTCGCGGGCGCGCTCGGCGTGCGGCTCGGCGGGACCCTCTCCTACGGCGGCCGGGTCGAGCACCGGCCCGTCCTCAACGGCGGCGGACGCCCCGTCGCCGTCTCCGACATCGACCGGGCGGTGCGCCTGTCACGGCGCGTCGGCTGGCTGGCGCTGGCGGCCGGTGTGGCCGCGCGGCGCGTGCTGAAGGGACGTGTGCGGTGAGCGGTGGCGGACTGCTGGTCGCCGGGACCACCTCGGACGCCGGCAAGAGCGTGGTGACCGCCGGGATCTGCCGGTGGCTGGTGCGCCAGGGCGTGAAGGTCGCGCCGTTCAAGGCGCAGAACATGTCGCTGAACTCGTTCGTGACGCGGGAGGGCGCCGAGATCGGCCGGGCGCAGGCCATGCAGGCCCAGGCGTGCCGCGTGGAGCCGACCGCGCTGATGAACCCGGTGCTGCTGAAGCCGGGCGGCGAGCGGTCCAGCCAGGTGGTGCTGATGGGCCGCCCGGTCGGTGAGATGAGCGCCCGCGGCTACCACGGCGGCCGGCAGGAACAACTGCTCGGCACGGTCCTCGACTGTCTGGAGCGGTTGCGGGGCACGTATGACGCGGTGATCTGCGAGGGGGCCGGCAGCCCGGCCGAGATCAATCTGCGGCGCACCGACATCGTGAACATGGGCATCGCGCGCAACGCGGGCCTGCCGGTCCTCGTCGTCGGCGACATCGACCGGGGCGGCGTCTTCGCGTCCTTCTTCGGCACCGTCGCGCTGCTCTCGCCCGAGGACCAGAAGCTCGTCGCCGGGTTCCTGGTGAACAAGTTCCGGGGCGACGTGTCGCTCCTGGGACCGGGCCTGGAGATGCTGCACGGCCTGACCGGGCGGCGGACTTACGGCGTGCTGCCCTTCCGGCACGGGCTCGGCATCGACGAGGAGGACGGACTCCGGGTGTCCCTGCGGGGCACCGTGCGGGAGTCCCAGGTCGCCGCGCCGGTCGGCGAGGACGTGCTGCGGGTCGCGGTGTGCGCGGTGCCGCTGATGTCCAACTTCACCGACGTGGACGCGCTCGCCGCCGAACCGGGCGTCGTGGTGCGGTTCGTGGACCGTCCCGAGGAACTGGCCGACGCCGACCTCGTGGTGGTGCCGGGTACGCGCGGGACCGTACGGGCGCTGGAGTGGCTGCGGGAGCGCGGGCTGGCGGACGCGCTGCGGCGGCGGGCGGCCGAGGGGCGGCCCGTGCTGGGGATCTGCGGCGGTTTCCAGGTGCTCGGCGAGCACATCGAGGACGACGTGGAGAGCCGCCGTGGTCAGGTCGACGGGCTCGGCGTGCTGCCCGTACGGGTGCGGTTCGCCCGCGAGAAGACCCTCACCCGGCCCGTCGGCGAGGCCCTCGGGGAGACCGTCGAGGGGTACGAGATCCATCACGGGGTCGCCGAAGTCCTCGGAGGCGAAGCCTTTTTGGACGGGTGCCGGGTCGGACAGGCCTGGGGCACCCACTGGCACGGCTCCCTGGAGTCGGACGCCTTCCGGCGGGCCTTCCTGCGCGAGGTGGCGCGGGCCGCGGGCCGCCGCTTCGTGCCGGCCCCCGACACCTCCTTCGCCGCGCTGCGCGAGGAGCAGCTCGACCGGCTCGGCGACCTGATCGAACAGCACGCGGACACGGACGCGCTGTGGCGGCTCATCGAGTCCGGCGCGCCGACAGGACTGCCCTTCATCCCACCGGGAGCGCCCGCATGAGCACAGTGTTGTTGTTGTCGACCGCCGACACGGACCTGCTGGCGGCCCGTGCCTCCGGCGCCGGCTACCGCATCGGCAACCCCACCCGCGTCGACGTCGCGGAGGAACTGCCCGCACTGCTCGACGGGGCGGACCTCGCCGTCGTACGGCTGCTGGGCGGCAAGCGCGCCTGGGAGGACGGTCTCGCCGCGCTGAAGGCGTCCGGGGTGCCCACGGTGCTGCTCGGCGGGGAGAGCGTGCCGGACGCGGAGCTGATGGCCGAGTCGAGCGTCCCGGCGGGCGTGGTCGCCGAGGCGCTGCGGTACCTCGTCGAGGGCGGCCCGGAGAACCTCGCGGAGCTGGCGCGGTTCCTGTCGGACACCGTGCTGCTGACCGGCGAGGGCTTCGAGGAGCCGCGCAGGATGCCGGAGTTCGGCGTGCACGGCTCCCGGGACCTCGTGGACGGCCGCCCGACGGTCGGCGTGCTGTTCTACCGCGCCCACGAACTGAGCGGCAACACCGCCTTCGTGGACACCCTGTGCGACGCGATCGAGGCGCGCGGCGCCAACGCGCTGCCCGTGTACTGCGGTTCGCTGCGCGGCGCGGACCCGAAGCTGTACGAGCTGCTGGGGCGGGCCGACGCGCTGGTCGCCACCGTGCTGGCGGCCGGCGGCAGTCACGCCTCGCAGGCGTCGGCGGGCGGCGAGGAGGAGGCCTGGGACGTCGGCGCGCTCGCCGAGCTGAACGTGCCGGTGCTGCAGGGGCTGTGCCTCACGACCTCGCGGGCGGCCTGGGAGGAGTCCGACGCGGCCCTCTCCCCCATGGACGCGGCGATGCAGGTCGCGATCCCGGAGTTCGACGGCCGGCTGATCACCGTCCCGTTCTCCTTCAAGGAGCAGGGCCCCGACGAGGTGCCGGTGTACGTCGCCGACCCGGAGCGGGCGGCGCGCGTCGCCGGGATCGCCGTACGGCACGCGGCGCTGCGGCACAAGCCGAACGCGGAGAAGAAGCTCGCGCTGGTCTTCACCGCGTACCCGACGAAGCACTCGCGCGTCGGCAACGCGGTGGGGCTGGACACGCCCGCCTCGGCGGTACGCGTGCTGGACGCGCTGCGGGACGCCGGGTACGTGGTCGAGGGACACCCGGCCGAGGGGGACGAGCTGATCCACCGGCTGATCTCCGCGGGCGGGCACGACGTGGAGTGGCTGACGGAGGAGCAGCTGGCCGCCGCGCCCGCGCGGGTGCCACTGGCCGACTACCGGGCCTGGTTCGAGAAGCTCGACCCGGAGCTCAAGGAGGCGATGACGGAGGCGTGGGGTGAGCCGCCGGGCTCGCTGTACGTCGACGGGGACGACATCGTGCTCGCCTCCCTCCAGTTCGGGAACGTCGTCGTGATGATCCAGCCGCCGCGCGGCTTCGGCGAGAACCCCATCGCGATCTACCACGACCCCGACATGCCGCCCTCGCACCACTACCTGGCCGCCTACCGCTGGCTGGAGAACAGTTTCGGCGCGGACGCGGTCGTGCACATGGGCAAGCACGGCACGATGGAGTGGCTGCCCGGCAAGGGCCTCGGCCTGAGCGCCGGCTGCGCGCCGGACGCGGTGCTGGGCGACCTGCCGCTGGTCTACCCGTTCATCGTCAACGACCCCGGCGAGGGCACCCAGGCCAAGCGGCGCGGCCACGCCACGGTCGTCGACCACCTGGTGCCGCCGATGGCCCGCGCGGACACCTACGGCGACCTGGCCAAGCTGGAGCAGCTGCTCGACGAGTACGCGCTGGTCAGCGACCTGGACCCGGCGAAGGCGCCGGCCGTGCGGGCGCAGATCTGGACGCTGGTGAAGGCCGCCGAACTCCACCACGACCTGCACGTGGACGACCAGCCGGACGACGACGCATTCGACGAGTTCGTCATGCACATCGACGGCTATCTGTGCGAGATCAAGGACGTGCAGATCCGCGACGGACTGCACATCCTCGGCGGCGGCCCGGTCGGTGAACCGCGCGTGAACCTGGTGCTGGCGGTGCTGCGCGCCTCGCAGGTGTGGGGCGGGCAGGCGAACGCGCTGCCGGGGCTCAGGGCGGCGCTGGCCGAGCACTTCGGCCTGGTGGAGAAGGAGCTGCTGGCCGAGCCGGGGGCGCCGGTGAAGGCGCCGGTGGAGCTGACGGACCTGGTCGAGGGCCCGTCCCGTACGGCAGCCGACGCGATCGACCTGCTGGAGCAGCTGTGCCGGCGGCTCGCGGAAGGCATGGAGGAGCGGGACTGGGACACGACGGCCGTCCCGGCGCTCGTGCGCGAGGTGCTGGGCACCGGACTCCCGGACGCGGTGGCGGTGTTGGAGTTCGCGTGCGAGGAGGTCGTACCGCGCCTGGCCCGGACCACGGACGAGATCGGGCACATCCTGCGCGCGCTGGACGGCGGATACGTCCCGGCGGGACCGTCGGGCTCGCCCACGCGCGGACTGGTCAACGTGCTGCCGACCGGCCGGAACTTCTACTCGGTCGACCCCAAGGCGATTCCGTCCCGCTTGAGTTGGGAGGTCGGGCAGTCGCTCGCCGACTCGCTGGTGCAGCGGTACCTGGCGGACACGGGTGCGTACCCGAGGTCCGTCGGCCTGACCGTGTGGGGCACGTCGGCGATGCGGACGCAGGGTGACGACATCGCCGAGATCCTGGCGCTGCTCGGCTGCCGGCCGGTGTGGGACGACGCGTCGCGCCGGGT
Source organism: Streptomyces pseudogriseolus (assembly GCA_002154585.1). Taxonomy (GTDB): domain Bacteria; phylum Actinomycetota; class Actinomycetes; order Streptomycetales; family Streptomycetaceae; genus Streptomyces; species Streptomyces pseudogriseolus. The sequence continues at coordinate 4,327 of MUNG01000115.1, read as the reverse complement.
GACCGGGTTCGAGGTGGTCGGCCTGGAGGAGCTGGGCCGGCCGCGCATCGACGTCACGGTCCGCATCTCCGGCTTCTTCCGGGACGCGTTCCCGCACGTGGTGGGGCTGATCGACGACGCGGTACGGGCGGTGGCGGAGCTGGACGAGCCGGCCGAGTCCAACTACGTACGGGCGCACGTGGAGGAGGACGCGGCGGCCCACGGCGACCGGCGGCGGGCCACGGCCCGCATCTTCGGCTCCAAACCGGGGGCGTACGGGGCGGGGCTGCTGCCGCTGATCGACGCGCGGAACTGGCGCTCGGACGCGGACCTCGCCGAGGTGTACGCGGTGTGGGGCGGCTACGCCTACGGGCGCGGGCTCGACGGGCGTGCGGCGCGCGGCGACATGGAGACGGCGTTCCGGCGGATCGCGGTGGCGGCGAAGAACGTCGACACGCGCGAGCACGATCTCGTCGACGCGGACGACTACTTCCAGTACCACGGCGGCATGGTCGCCATGGTGCGGCATCTGACGGGCGCCAGCCCCGAGGCGTACGTGGGTGACTCGGCGACACCGGACCAGGTGAGGACGCGGACGCTGGGCGAGGAGACGCACCGGGTCTTCCGGGCGCGGGTGGTCAACCCGCGCTGGATGGCGGCGATGCGGCGCCACGGCTACAAGGGCGCCTTCGAGATGGCGGCGACCGTGGACTATCTCTTCGGGTACGACGCCACGGCCGGGGTCGTGGACGACTGGATGTACGAGAAGCTCAGCGCGGAGTACGTGTTCGATCCGGAGAACCGCGACTTCATGAAGAAGTCCAACCCCTGGGCGCTGCGCGGCATCACGGAACGCCTGCTGGAGGCGGCGGACCGAGGGCTGTGGGACCAGCCGGACGCCGACACCCTCGAGCGGCTGCGCGCCACCTACCTGGAACTCGAGGGCGACCTCGAAGGCGACTCGGAGGGCGACGACCAGTGACCACCCCCTTTCCTTTCACAGCCGTTGTCGGTCAGGACGACCTGCGGCTCGCGCTGCTGCTGAACGCGGTGTCGCCGTCCGTCGGCGGTGTGCTGGTGCGCGGCGAGAAGGGCACCGCCAAGTCGACCGCGGTGCGTGCGCTGACCTCGCTGCTGCCGGAGGTCGCGGTGGTGCCGGGTTGCCGGTTCTCCTGCGACCCCCTCTCGCCCGACCAGGCGTGCCCGGACGGGCCGCACGAGGGCGGGGGCGGCGGAGCTTCGCGGCCCGCGCGCATGGTGGAGCTGCCCGTCGGCGCCTCCGAGGACCGGCTGGTCGGCGCCCTCGACATCGAGCGGGCGCTGGCGGAGGGCGTGAAGGCGTTCGAGCCGGGGCTGCTGGCCGCCGCGCACCGGGGCATTCTGTACGTCGACGAGGTCAATCTGCTCCATGACCACCTGGTCGACCTGCTGCTGGACGCGGCGGCGATGGGCGCCTCGTACGTCGAGCGCGAGGGCGTGTCGGTGCGGCACGCGGCGCGGTTCCTGCTGGTCGGCACCATGAACCCTGAAGAGGGCGAGTTGCGACCGCAGTTGCTGGACCGCTTCGGCCTGACCGTCGAGGTGGCCGCGTCCCGGGAGCCGGACGAGCGCGTCGAGGTCGTACGGCGGCGGCTCGCCTACGACGACGACCCCGCCGCCTTCGCCGCGCGGTGGGCCGACGAGGAGGCCGCCGTACGGCAGCGGATCGTCGCGGCGCGGGAGTTGCTGCCGTCGGTGCGGCTCGGGGACGGGGCGCTGCGGCAGATCGCGGCGACCTGCGCCGCGTTCGAGGTGGACGGCATGCGGGCCGACATCGTGATGGCGCGCACCGCGACCGCGCTGGCCGCCTGGGCCGGGCGGACGGACGTGCTCGCCGAGGACGTACGGCAGGCCGCGCTGCTCGCGCTGCCGCACCGGCGGCGGCGCAATCCGTTCGACGCGCCGGGGCTGGACGAGGACAAGCTGGACGAGACGCTGGAGGAGTTCTCCGACTCCTCCGGGGACGACGACCCCGACCCGGACGGGGACGGCGGCGGCCCCGGTGGCCCCGGTGGCGGTGGGCAGCCGGAGCCGGACGAGGGGCCGGCGGGAGACGGGGCCGGCGCGCGGCCCGAGGAAGGTGAGGGCGCGCCCGCGCCCGGTGGCGGCGGGGAGCAGTCCCCCGTGCGGGCCGCGGAGCCCTTCCGCACCAAGGTGCTGAGCGTCCCCGGTATCGGTGAGGGCGCCGCCGGGCGGCGGTCGCGGGCGCGGACCGAGCACGGGCGGACCACCGGGGCGCACCGGCCCCGGGGCACCCTGACCAAGCTGCATCTGGCGGCGACCGTGCAGGCGGCGGCTCCGCATCAGCGGGCGCGCGGGCGCTCGGGGCGTGGGCTGGTCGTGCGGCGGGACGATCTGCGGCAGGCGGCCCGGGAGGGCCGTGAGGGCAACCTGGTGCTGTTCGTCGTGGACGCCTCCGGGTCCATGGCCGCGCGGCAGCGGATGAGTGCCGTGAAGGGCGCCGTGCTGTCGCTGCTGCTGGACGCCTACCAGCGGCGGGACAAGGTGGGGCTGGTGACCTTCCGGGGGTCGGCGGCCGATGTGGCGCTGCCGCCCACCTCGTCGGTGGACGCGGCGGCGGCGCGGCTGGAGTCGCTGCCGACCGGCGGGCGGACCCCGCTGGCGGCGGGGCTGCTCAAGGCGCACGACGTGCTGCGGGTGGAGCGGCTGCGGGACCCCGCGCGGCGGGCGCTGGTGGTCGTGGTGACGGACGGACGGGCGACCGGTGGTCCGGAGCCGGTGGCGCTGGCGTCGCGTGCGGCGCGGCTGTTCGCTGCCGAGGGCGTCGCGTCGGTGGTCGTGGACTGCGAGTCGGGGCCGGTGCGGCTGGGGCTCGCCGGGCGGTTGGCCGGTGAGCTGGGCGGCAGTGCCGTGACGCTGGACGAGTTGCGGGCCGACTCGATCGCCGGGTTGGTGAAGGACGAGCAGAGGAGGGCCGCGTAGTGCCGAAGGGACAGCCGAGTGTCGTACCCGATGACGGGCTGACGACGCGACAGCGGCGTAACCGTCCGCTGGTCGTCGTGCACACGGGCATCGGCAAGGGAAAGTCGACGGCCGCGTTCGGGCTCGCCCTGCGGGCCTGGAACCAGGGATGGCCGATCGGGGTGTTCCAGTTCGTCAAGTCGGCGAAGTGGAAGGTCGGCGAGGAGAACGCCCTGCGGGTGCTGGGTGCCTCCGGTGAGGGCGGGACCGTCGACTGGCACAAGATGGGCGAGGGCTGGTCCTGGGTCCAGCGCGAACTGCAGGGGGACAACCTCAGCAACGAGGAGAAGGCCCGCGAGGGCTGGGAGCAGGTCAAGCGCGACCTCGCCGCCGAGACGTACAAGCTGTACGTGCTCGACGAGTTCGCCTACCCGATGCACTGGGGGTGGGTGGACACCGACGAGGTCGTGTCCGTGCTGCGGGAGCGGCCGGGGACGCAGCACGTGGTGATCACGGGGCGGAACGCGCCGGAGAAGCTGGTCGGGTTCGCCGATCTCGTGACCGACATGTCCAAGGTGAAGCACCCCATGGATGCCGGGCAGAAGGGTCAGAGGGGCATCGAGTGGTGAGTTCCGTCCCACGGCTGGTGATCGCCGCGCCCTCGTCGGGGAGCGGCAAGACCACCGTCGCCACGGGGTTGATGGCCGCGCTGTCCGCGCGGGGGTTCGCCGTGTCTCCGCACAAGGTGGGGCCCGACTACATCGATCCCGGGTACCACGCGCTGGCCACCGGGCGGGTGGGGCGGAACCTCGACGCGTATCTGTGCGGGGCCGAGCTGGTGGCCCCGTTGTTCGCGCACGGCGCGCGGGGGTGTGACATCGCCGTCGTCGAGGGCGTGATGGGGCTGTTCGACGGGGCCGCCGGGGAGGGGGAGCTGGCGTCGACCGCGCAGGTCGCGAAGTTGCTGCGGGCGCCGGTGGTGCTGGTGGTCGACGCGTCGGCGCAGGCTCGGTCGGTGGCGGCGTTGGTGCACGGGTTCGTGAGCTGGGACCCGGAGGTGCGGGTCGGGGGCGTGATCCTGAACAAGGTGGCCTCGGACCGGCACGAGGGTTTGTTGCGGGAGGCGTTGGACTCCGTCGGGGTGCCGGTGATGGGGGTTCTGCGGCGGGCCGCTCAGGTGGAGACGCCGTCTCGGCATCTGGGGCTGGTGCCGGTGGCCGAGCGGGGGGCTGTGGCTGTCGAGGCTGTTTCCGCGATGGCCGCGCAGGTGGCCGGCGGGTGTGATCTGTCGGCGTTGGTCGCGCTTGCTCGGAGTGCGGGGGCGTTGCACGGTGCGGGGTGGGATGCGGGTGAGGCTTTGGTTTCCTCGCCCCCGCAGCCCCTGCCC
>MUNG01000114.1 GCA_002154585.1 Streptomyces pseudogriseolus | reverse complement strand
GCGTCAGCGTCCCCGCCCGCGCCGCCTCGGTCAGCCGGGCGAACTCCGCGGTCAGCGACTCCGCGTCCCGCGTGTGCGCGTCACGGACCACGGGGACGACCAGCCCGCGCTCGGTCTGCGCCGCGAACCCGAGGTGCACGTCCGCGTACCGGACGATCTCCCTGGCCCCGGTGTCCACCGAGGCGTTGAGCTCCGGGAAGCGGGCGAGCGCGGCCGTGCAGATCCGGGCCAGCAGCGCCAGCACGGAGATCTTGGGCCCGCCCGCGGCGTTCATCGCGGCCCTGGTCCGCATCAGCTCCGTCGCGTCGGCGTCCACCCAGCAGGTCGCGTCCGGTATCTCGGTACGGCTGCGGGAGAGCTTGTCCGCGACGGCGCCCCGGATGCCCTTGAGAGGGACACGGGTGACCGAGGCGGCGCGTCCGGGGGACGCGGCCGGGGCGGCGGACGGCACGGCGGTGGCCTGGGCGGTCGGGCCCGTCGCCGCGTCCGCGCGGTCCCGGTCCGTGGTGGACCGCAGCGCCAGCGCGTGCTCCACGTCCGCGCGCAGGATCAGCCCGTCGGGCCCCGATCCGGTGAGCTCGCGCAGGTCCAGGCCGTTCTGCCGGGCCAGCCTGCGCACCAGCGGGGAGATCACCGGCACCGGCCCGTCCGCCGGCCGGGTCTCCCGTACGGGCTCCGGCGTCCTCGGCCGCCCGTTCACCGCGGGGGCGGCGGAGCGGACCCGGCGGCGCCGGGCCGGGGCCTGCGACGTGCCGTAGCCCACCAGCACGTTGCCGGAGCCCTCGGCGGCCGGCTCCCGGCCGCTCGCGCCGTCCCCGGCGCCGCCGGTGCGCGCGGTGTCCGCGCCGCCGGACGGGCGGGCGTCCGCCGTCTCGCCGACCGCCACCGTCAGCAGCGGCGCGCCGACCGGCAGTTCGGTGCCCTCCGCGCCGAACCGGGCGGTGACCACGCCGCCGTAGGGGCAGGGCACCTCCACCATCGCCTTGGCCGTCTCGACCTCGACGACCGGCTGGTCCACGGCGACCACGTCACCGACCTCGACCAGCCAGCGCACGATCTCCGCCTCGGTGAGCCCCTCACCGAGGTCGGGCAGCTTGAACTCCAGCACCTGTGCCATCAGCTCTCGGCCTCCCACTGCAGACGCCCCACGGCGTCCAGGATCCGGTCCACACCGGGCAGGTGGTGACGCTCCAGCATGGGCGGCGGGTACGGCAGGTCGAACCCGGCCACGCGCAGCACCGGCGCCTCCAGGTGGTGGAAGCAGCGCTCCGTGACGCGGGCCGCGATCTCCCCGCCCGGGCCGCCGAAGCCGCCCGACTCGTGGACGACGACCGCGCGTCCCGTCCGCCGCACCGAGGCGCACACCGTCTCGTCGTCGAACGGCACCAGCGAGCGCAGGTCGACGACCTCGAGGTCCCAGCCCTCGGCCTGGGCCGCCTCGGCCGCCTCCATGCAGACGGGGAGGGACGGCCCGTAGGTGATGAGGGTGGCGCTCCGCCCGGAGCGCCGCACCACCGCGCGGCCTATCGGCTCGACGGCCGTCGGCTGCTCCGGGTTCCAGGTGTCCTTGGACCAGTAGAGCCGCTTGGGCTCCAGGAAGACCACCGGGTCGTCCGAGGCGATGGAGGCCCGCAGCAGGCCGTAGGCGTCGGCGACGGTCGCGGGCGTGACGACATGGAGCCCCGGAGTCGCCATGTAGTACGCCTCGGACGCGTCGCTGTGGTGCTCGACGCCGCCGATGCCGCCGCCGTAGGGGATGCGGATCGTGAGCGGGAGGGGCATCCTGCCGCGGGTGCGGTTGCGCATCTTCGCCACGTGCGAGACGAGCTGCTCGAACGCGGGGTAGGCGAACGCGTCGAACTGCATCTCCACGACCGGCCGCAGCCCGTACATGGCCATGCCGACGGCCGTGCCGAGGATGCCCGCCTCGGCCAGCGGCGTGTCCGTGCAGCGGTCCTCGCCGAACTCCTTGGCCAGGCCGTCCGTGATCCGGAAGACGCCGCCGAGCGTGCCGACGTCCTCGCCCATGACGTGCACGGACGGGTCGTCGGTCATGGCGTCGCGCAACGCGCGCGTGAGGGCCTGCGCCATGGTGGCGGGCTTCACGGCGACGGCGGTCATGGCCGCGCTCCTTCCGACTCGGCCTCGGCCGCCAGCTCGGCCCGCAGCTGTTCCCGCTGCTCCAGCAGCTGGGGCGTGGGCTCGGCGTACACGTGCGTGAACAGGTCCATGGGGTCGAGCTCCGCGTCCTGGTTCATGCGGGCGCGCAGACCGGCGGCCATCGTCTCGGCGTGCTGCCGGGCGCTCTCGACGCCGGCCTCGTCCAGCAGGCCGCGTCCGGTCAGCTCCCGCTCCAGCAGGGCGATCGGGTCGTGCGCCCGCCAGGTCTCGACCTCGGAGTCGCCGCGGTAGCGGGTCGCGTCGTCGGCGTTGGTGTGGGCGTCCACGCGGTAGGTGATCGCCTCGACCAGGGTCGGGCCGCCGCCCGCGCGGGCGCGGCGCACCGCGTCGGCGAGGACCTCGTGCACGGCGGCCGCGTCGTTGCCGTCGACCAGGCGGCCGGGCATCCCGTAGCCGACGGCCTTGTGGGCCAGCGACGGGGCCGCGGTCTGCTTGGCGAGCGGGACGGAGATCGCGAAGCCGTTGTTCTGGACGAGGAAGACGACCGGGGCCTGCCAGACGGCCGCGAAGTTCAGCGCCTCGTGGAAGTCGCCCTCGCTGGTGCCGCCGTCGCCGACCATGGCGAGCGCGACCACGTCGTCGCCCTTGAGGCGGGCGGCGTGGGCCAGCCCGACCGCGTGCGGCAGCTGGGTGGCGAGCGGCGTGCTCAGCGGGGCCACCCGGTGCTCGTAGGGGTCGTAGCCGGTGTGCCAGTCGCCGCGCAGCAGGGTGAGCGCCTCGACCGGGTCCACACCGCGCGCGACGACCGCGAGGGTGTCGCGGTAGCTGGGGAACAGCCAGTCCTGCTCCTGGAGGACGAGCGCGGCGGCGACCTCGCACGCCTCCTGGCCGGTGCTGGAGGGGTACACCGCGAGACGGCCCTGCTTGGTGAGCGCGGTGGCCTGCGCGTTGTAGCGGCGGCCCTTCACCAGCTCCGCGTACAGCCGGCGCAGCAGGTCCGGGTCGGCCTTCGCCGCCGCCTGTGTGCCGAGCACGCGGTACGGCTCCGCGTCGGGCAGCAGCGGCGCGGGGTCGGTACGGGGCTGCCAGGCGGGCGGCGGGGTCGGCCGGTAAGCCCCCCGCTGCTCCATGACCGTCATGACGGCACCTCCTCGTGGGAAGACGGAGGCGCGGCGTCTGTGACACGCCTCACCAACCGATTGTTCGGTCGCCGGCACATTTTGGCTACGGGTGGCATCAGGCTGTGGACAAACGGTTCTCCACAGCTTGGGATAGAGGCAGGACGTCCACGGCTGAGAGGTGGGGGCGGGTGGCATCTGAACAAATGGCCGGGGGCCAGGAGGGGGCGGTGCCGCTGCCGCCGGCGCGGCCTCTCGACGCGATCGACCAGGACATCCTGCGCATGCTCCAGGCGGACGGCCGCGCGTCGATACGGTCGGTCGCCGAGCGGGTGCACGTCTCCCGCGCGAACGCCTACGCGCGGATCAACCGGCTCGTCGAGGACGGCGTCATCCGGGGCTTCGGCGCCCGCGTCGACCACGAACGCGCCGGTCACGGCACGTCGGCGTACATCACGCTGAAGATCGTGCAGAACACCTGGCGCACGGTGCGCGAGCAGCTCAGGCAGCTCCCCGGCGCCTCGCACATCGCCCTGGTGGGCGGCGACTTCGACGTGCTGCTGCTGGTGCACGCGCCGGACAACCGGGCGCTGCGCGAGCTGGTGCTGACGCGTCTCCAGGCCATCCCCGAGGTGCTCAGCACCCGCACGCTGCTGGTGTTCGAGGAGGAGGACCTGGAACCGCAGTGGTGAGCCGGAGGCTCTGGCGCCGCGAGGCCGCTCCGGTCGCCGGGGGCCAGGGCGGACCTCGTGCCCCAGAACTGCCCTAGCTGTCCACTCCCCAGCGCCAGAGGAGTTCCCCGCCGACGGGCACGGCGGCCCAGCGCCGCGCGGCGGCGTCCAGCCGCGGCCCGGTCCTGGCCAGCGCCTCCGCGTCGAGCGGCGCCCGCCCGACCCCGCGGCCCTCGGTGGACAGGCCGCGCCACGCCCGGTAGGCCCAGTTCACGCGCAGTTCGGCGGCCATCACGGCGTCGCCGCCCCGGCGCAGCACCTTCAACCCGGACCGGCGGTGCCGTCCCGGGGTGACGAGTTCGAAGCCCTGGAAGGTGGCGCCCCGTGCGATCGCGCCCCAGAAGCCGTCGTCGATCCCGAGCACGGTCTCCACCACCGCGTGCACCAGGTCGTGCGGCATCGACGGTCCGGCGGGCCGGGCGGGGAGCCGGACGTCCGGCCCCTTCTCACGCCGAACCAGGATCTCGTGCCGGTTGTCCGGCAGCTTCCGGAAGGACATCTCCATCGGCAGCGAGCGTAGGCATCCGGGCGCCCGCCGCCCACCGGTTTTCCCGCCGGGGTGTTCAGCCGCGTCCGTCGCCCGCCCTGCGCAGTCCCGAGAAGGCGAGCTGCGCCACCGCGTCGGCCACCTCGCGCTCGTTCATGCCGCGCCCGTCCGGCCGGTACCACTCCACGATGGAGTTGATCATGCCGAAGACCAGCCGGGTCACCAGCCGCACCTCTATGTCCTCGCGCACGTCCCCGTCGGCCGCCGCGGCCTTCAGCAGCTCCGCCACCCGGTGGTCGAACTCGCGCCGCCGCTCCAGCGCCCACCGCTCGGTGTCCGTGTTGCCGCGCACCCGCAGCAGCAGGGTCACGTACGGCAGCTCCGCTATCAGCACCTCGACCATGCGCCGTACGACGTACTCCAGGCGCGCGGCGGGCCGCCCCACGCGCGCGTCGTCCTCGTCGAGGATCCCGAAGAGACCGTCGAGCGCCCGGCTCACCGCGCGGCGCAGCAGCTCCTCCTTGCCGGCCACATGGTGGTAGATCGACGACTTGGAGATGCCGGCGGCCCGGGAGAGGTGCTCCATGGACGTGCCGTCGTAGCCGCGTTCGTTGAACACCTGGACCGCCACGGACAGCAGCGTCTCCGGGGTGTAGGTGTCCCGCTTGGCGGTGGTCATGGGGTGTCCTCCCTCTCGCGGGCCGCGCACGCGTACTGGTAGAGCGCGAGGGAGGGCGCGTAGCGGCCGGACGGATCGATCTCGTGCATCTCGTCCAGCAGGGCGCCGGCCCAGCCGCGGCCGAGGCGGCGGCTCCACTCGAAGGGCCCGAGGGGGTAGTTCACACCCAGCCGCATCGCGATGTCGACGTCCTCCTCGGTGGCGACGCCCTGGGCGACGGCCTCGACCGCGAGGTCGATGATCCGGGCCACCGTCCGCGCGACGATCATCCCGGGGACGTCCCCGATGACGCTGACCTTCTTGCCGAGCGCCTGGAACAGCCCGGTGGCCTCGGCGACGGTCCGCGCGGAGGTGTCCTTGCAGTGGGACAGGGCGATGCGGGTGGCCGCGCGGTAGTCGAGGGCGAGGTCGAAGTAGACGACGTCGCTGAACTCCACGGAGGCCTGGCCGTCGGCGAGCACCAACTGTCCGCCGCCCGGCAGCACCAGGCGGGTGCCCTCGTCCTCGGCCTCCTCCCGCACCTCGATACCGGCCTCGCGGATCAGGGTGAGCAGCTCGGAGGCGGGCCCCAGGCCGCCCTCGGCGACGACGTACGCGGGCGGCTCCGCCGGCTCGGCGGTGTGCGGTTCGGGGCGCTCGGCGCCGGGGCCGTGGTCGTACCAGCCGTGCCCGGTCTTGCGGCCCAGGCGGCCGGACTCGACGAGCCTGCGCTGCGCCAGGGACGGCCGGAAGCGCACGTCCTGGAAGAACGCCTGCCACACCGAGTGCGTCACGGACTCGTTGACGTCCTGCCCGATGAGGTCGGTCAGCTCGAAGGCGCCCATCCGGAAACCGCCGGACTCGCGCAGCACCGCGTCGATGGTGGCCGGGTCCGCGCCCTGCGACTCGTACACCGCGAAGGCCTCGGCGTAGAACGGCCGGGCGACGCGGTTGACGATGAAGCCGGGGGTGTCGGCGCAGGCGACCGGCGTCTTCCCCCACGCGCGGGCCGTCTCGTACGCGCGCGTGGCCGAGGTGACGTCGGTGGCGAAGCCGGAGACCACCTCGACGAGCGGCAGCAGCGGCGCCGGGTTGAAGAAGTGCAGGCCCACGAAGCGGCCGGGGACGCGCAGGGCGCCGCCGATCGCGGTGACCGACAGGGACGAGGTGTTGGTGGCGAGGAGACAGTCGTCGGCGACGACGTCCTCCAGCGCCCGGAACAGCTCCTGCTTGACGTCGAGACGCTCCACGACCGCCTCGACGACGAGGGAGCAGCCGGCCAGCCCGGCGAGGTCGTCGACGGGAGTCAGCCGGGCGCGGGCCGCGTCCCGTTCGTCCGCGGTGAGGCGCTCCTTCTCCACCAGCCGGTCGAGCCGGGCGCCGATCGCGTCGGCGGCCTCGCGGGCCTGGCCCGGGGCGGCGTCGTGGAGCCGCACGGGATGGCCCGCGACCAGCGCGACCTGGGCGATTCCCTGCCCCATGGTGCCGGTGCCGACGACGGCCACGGGACTGCTGAGGTCGAGTGCTGTCATGTGCGCGATCCTCCCGCACGGTGTTTTCCACAGATGCGGCGGACCCCCTTGTCCCGACCGATCGTTCGGTTACTCTAACCCTGACCGCCCGTTCCTGACTACGTTTCCGCACAGGTCCAAGAGCTCGACGAAGAGTTCCTGAGACGAGGAGTTGGTCCCGCATGGCCGCCGAACTCACCGCGCACGAGCTGATCGCCCGCCACCGTCCCACCCTGGACCAGGCCCTGGACGCGATCCGTACGCGCGCGTACTGGTCCCCCCACCCCGAGCACCCGAAGGCGTACGGGGAGAACGGCAGCCTGGACATGGCCGCGGGCAAGGCCGCCTTCGACGCCCTGCTCGGCGCCCGCCTCGACCTGGACCAGCCGGGCACGGACGGCTGGGTGGACGGCGAGACCTCCCCGTACGGGGTCGAGCTGGGCGTGAGCTACCCGCACGCCGACCTGGACGTGCTGCTGCCCGCGATGAGGGCCGGGATGCGCGCCTGGCGTGACGCGGGCGCGGAGACCCGCGCGGTGGTCTGCCTGGAGATCCTCAAGCGGATCAGCGACCGCACCATGGAGTTCGCCCAGGCGGTCATGCACACCTCCGGGCAGGCGTTCATGATGGCGTTCCAGGCCGGCGGCCCGCACGCGCAGGACCGCGGCATGGAGGCCGTCGCCTACGCGTACGTGGAGCAGGTGCGCACGCCCGACACCGCGGAGTGGACCAAGCCGCAGGGCAAGCGCGACCCGCTCGCCCTCACCAAGCGGTTCGTGCCGGTGCCGCGCGGCATCGGCCTGGTCATCGGCTGCAACACCTTCCCGACGTGGAACGGCTACCCGGGCCTGTTCGCCTCCCTGGCCACGGGCAACGCGGTTCTCGTCAAGCCGCACCCGCGCGCGGTGCTGCCGCTCGCGCTCACCGTCCAGGTGGCCCGCCAGGTGCTCGCCGAGGCCGGTTTCGACCCGAACCTGGTGGCGCTGGCCGCCGAGCGCCCCGGCGAGGGCATCGCCAAGACCCTCGCCACGCGGCCGGAGATCCGGATCATCGACTACACGGGCTCGACGGAGTTCGGCGACTGGCTGGAGAGCAACGCCCGCCAGGCGCAGGTGTACACGGAGAAGGCCGGCGTCAACACGGTGATCGTGGAGTCGACCGACGACTACAAGGGGATGCTGTCCAACCTGGCGTTCTCCCTGTCCCTGTACAGCGGCCAGATGTGCACCACCCCGCAGAACCTGCTGGTCCCCCGCGACGGCATCAGCACGGACCAGGGCCCCAAGTCGTTCGACGAGGTCGCCGCCGACCTGGCCAAGGCGGTCGACGGCCTGCTGGGCGACGACGCCCGCGCCAACGCGCTGCTGGGCGCGATCGTGAACCCGGACGTCAAGGCCCGCCTGGAGGCCGCCGCCGGTCTCGGCGAGGTCGCGCTCGCCTCCCGTGAGATCACCCACCCGGACTTCCCGGGCGCCGTGGTGCGCACGCCGGTGATCGTGAAGCTGGACGGCGCCAAGCCGGACGCCGAGGCCGCCTACATGAGCGAGTGCTTCGGCCCGGTCTCCTTCCTGGTCGCCGTCGACTCGGCCGCCGACGCGACGGAGCTGCTGCGGCGCACGATCCGCGAGAAGGGCGCGATGACCGTCGGCGCGTACACGACCTCCCCGGAGGTCGAGGAGGCCGTGCAGGAGGTCTGCCTGGAGGAGGCCGCGCAGCTCTCGCTGAACCTCACCGGCGGGGTCTACGTCAACCAGACTGCCGCCTTCTCCGACTTTCACGGCTCCGGCGGCAACCCGGCGGCCAACGCGGCCCTGTGCGACGGCGCCTTCGTCGCGGGCCGCTTCCGGGTGATCGAGGTGCGCCGGGAGGCGTAGGACGCCGGGTCAGGAGGGTGCGCCCCCGGTGGCGCTCCAGTGGTACAGCGTCATGGCCACACTGGTCGCGAGGTTGTAGCTGGAGACCTGGGGGCGCATCGGCAGCGCCACCAGATGGTCGGCGCGCGCCCGCAGCTCGGCCGTGAGACCGGTGCGCTCGGAGCCGAACGCGAGCAGCGCCTCGTCGGGGAGCTTCAGCGAGCGGATGTCCTCGCCCTCGGGGTCCAGCGCGAACACCGGCCCGGGCGGCAGTTCGTCCACGGTCAGGCGTTCCACGGCGGTGGCGAAGTGCAGCCCCGCCCCGCCGCGCACCACGGTGGGGTGCCAGGGGTCCAGCGTCCCGGTGGTGACGACGCCGGTCGCCCCGAAGCCGGCGGCCAGCCGGACCACGGCCCCCGCGTTGCCCAGGTTGCGCGGCTGGTCCAGGACCACCACCGGCGCGGTGCGCGGGGCGCGCGCCAGCTTCGCCAGGTTGCCCGCGCGGCCGGGCCGTACGGCGAGCGCCGCGACGGCCGTGGGGTGCGGCCGCGGCACCAGCGCGGCGTACGTCCCGTACGGCACCTGGGTGAGCAGCGCCGCCAGCGTGTCCCGCACGTCCCCGGCCAGCTCGTCGGCGAGCGCCAGGGCGGCGGCCCGGTCCGCGGTGACCGCGACGAGCACCTCGGCGCCGAAGCGCACGGCGTGCTTGAGGGCGTGGAAACCGTCGAGCAGCACCGCGTCCGGGGCGGCCCGGCGCCATGCGGCCACCGGGTCCGCCGGGGACGCGGCGGACGGGTCGTGGGCGGGGTCGGTCATGCCGAGCAGCCTACGTGCGCGGGCCGGGCACCCCGTCGGTCACCGGGGCGGCCTGAGCCGGACCCACGGCAGAGGGACGGCCGGGCGGTCCGTCCGGGCGCCGCGGCGGCGGAACGGGGACCGCGTCCCCGCGCGGCCGCAGCCGTCCCCGCGCGCGTGCCGCCAGGCGGCCGGCCCGGCACAGGAAGGACGTGGGGAGGAAGACCGCGTCGGCCGCGATCATCGCCAGGGAGAAGAAGGGCAGTCCGAGCACCACGGCGATCACCGCGTGCTCCAGGATCATGAAGCCCAGCAGGACGTTCTTGACGCGCCGGTTGAACAGCGTGAACGGGAAGGCGACCTGCACCACGACGGTCACATACGTCACCAGCATCACCAGGGTGCCGCTCGCGGTGAGCAGCCCCGCCAGCGACGGCCAGGGGGAGAAGTACTCCAGGTGCAGCGGGTAGTGCACGGCGGTGCCGTCCTGCCAGCGGGAGCCCTGGACCTTGTACCAGCCCGCCGTGGCGTAGATCAGGCACGCCTCCGCCATGATCACCAGCAGCGCACCGTTGTGCGCGACGTTCCCCACCACGTCCAGCAGGATCCGCGGCTGGTCCGTCCGCGCCAGACGTCCGGCCAGCCACCACCCCGCCTGCCCGAGCCACACCGCCCACAGCAGCGCGGGTATGAACCAGTCGCCGTCCGTCCGGCCCGCCAAAGAGCCGAGGAGCAGCACGACACCGAGCACCGCCCACAGCGCGGGGCCCACTGCGTCGTGTGTCCGCTCCCCCCGCGCGCGTGCCCGCGCGGCCCGGCGCGCCCGCCGCGCGTCCAGGGACCAGACATGGCCGCAGCGGGTGAACAACAGGTAGATCGCCATGAGGTGCAGGACGTTGTCGCCGCCGTCGCCCATGAAGACGCTGCGGTTCTGCAGGGAGAGGACGCCCACCATGAACAGCGCCGTCATGGTGCGGGTGCGCCAGCCGAGCAGCAGCAACAGGCTGAACAGCACGGCCAGCGCGTAGACCGCCTCGAACCAGACCTGGCTGTCCGACCAGAGCAGCACGGTGAAGGCGTCGTTCGCCCCGACCAGCTGGGCGGCGAGATCCCAGGACCAGGGGCTGTCGGGGCCGTAGAGCTCCTGCCGGTGCGGATACTCCCGCAGCAGGAACAGCAGCCAGGTGAGGGCGACGCCGATGCGCAGCACGGCGGTCTGGTAGGGGCCGAGGGCGGAGTCGGTGACCCGGGCGACCGCCGGCCACAGGCGGTTCATCCGACGCCTCCCCGGGTCTCACCCTCCGGCAGCGGCCACCAGGGCAGCTCGCGGTACTCGGCCTCGTCCGACGCCTTCTCCCCGCTCCACTCCGGCGGCGGCACCTGCGTGGTGCGCGAGCGGACCTGCACGCGCGCGACCTCGCCGTGCGGCCCGGCCGCGTCCGCCCGGTCCAGGCGCAGGGCCATGATCCGCCGCAGGTACGACTCGGAGAGCGCCCCGCGCAGACCCACCGGGCGGTTGTCGTCGTCGTGCGTGGAGACGTAGAAGTCCCAGGCGCGGCGCAGCTCGTTCTGCTGGGTGTGGCTGGGCGCCGGATTGCCGTCGATGTCCCGGCCGTCCTGCGCCGACAGGTCGTACCAGCCGGTGGTGCGGCGCGAGCCGTCCGGCCACCGGATCTCGGCCCTGACCTGCACGGACACGTTCTGCTGGAGCGGGTTCGGGGCGAACAGTTTCCAGTTCTGCTCGAACTCCGGGTAGATCCAGTCGGCGATGGTCTCGCTGTGCTTCTTGCTCACCGTGTTCGGCGGCGCGACATGCAGGAACGCCATCCCGAGGTGCACGCAGACCGTGACGGCGACGGCCGCGAGAGCGAGCGCGGCGCCGATCCGGTAGGGCGGGGAGAGGGCGGCGATGCCGGTGCGCGGTGAGTCGGAAGGCATCTGCGCCCCGGGCGGCTGCTCCACGCCGCCGGGCTGGTCCTGGGCGCCCACTGGTACGGCAGGCCCGTCCGCCCTGTCCGTCCCGCCGGTCCTGTCCGTCTCATCCGACACATCCGTCCCGTCGGCCGGCGCCGTGGGTGCGGGCAGCGGGGTGCGCGGACCCGGCACGCCCGGCTCCGCGGGCCCGTGCCGGGCGTCCGAGCCCCTGTCCTGCGCGTCCATTCCGCCCCGATCCCCGAATCCCCGGTCCCTTGCCGCGTCCGCACCGGCCCGAGGCCTCGCCGCGCGGGGCCACGGCCGCTCCGCCGCGTCGCACGGAACGGTACTCAGCCCCGGCCGCCCGGGCACAGTCCCGTCGGCGCTCCGTCCCGTGGCGGTCACCACATCCGCACGATCCGACGGCGCCGCGCACGTCCGACGGCGCCGGCGACCGGCACCGGCAGGTTATCCACAGCGGTTGACACCTCGCGGCCCCCGTCTCACCATGGAACCGCACGAACCGAACGATCGGTCGGGAGCGTGCTCCGGGAAGCATCCAGGTCGAGGGGGACCCCATGGCGACAGCAGCCGCCCGCGATACGGCCGGCGGTCCGACGGCGTACGACGCACCGGCGGACCCCGGCGACACCGCCGCGTTCCAGCGCGCCTTCGACGCGGCCGTCGCCGCCGACGAGCGGATCGAGCCGCGCGACTGGATGCCGGACGCCTACCGCGCCACGCTCGTGCGCCAGATCGCCCAGCACGCGCACTCCGAGATCATCGGCATGCAGCCGGAGGCCAACTGGATCACGCGCGCCCCCTCCCTGCGGCGCAAGGCCATCCTCATGGCCAAGGTCCAGGACGAGGCCGGGCACGGCCTGTATCTGTACAGCGCCGCCGAGACCCTCGGCGTGAGCCGCGACGAGCTGCTCGACAAGCTGCACGCCGGCCGCCAGAAGTACTCCTCGATCTTCAACTACCCGACGCTGACCTGGGCCGACGTCGGCGCCATCGGCTGGCTGGTGGACGGCGCCGCGATCACCAACCAGGTCCCCCTGTGCCGCTGCTCCTACGGCCCGTACGCCCGCGCGATGGTCCGCGTCTGCAAGGAGGAGTCCTTCCACCAGCGCCAGGGGTACGAGATGCTGCTGGCCCTCAGCAAGGGCACCCCGGAGCAGCACGCGATGGCGCAGGACGCGGTGGACCGCTGGTGGTGGCCGTCGCTGATGATGTTCGGCCCGCCCGACGACGAGTCTCAGCACTCCGCGCAGTCGATGGCCTGGAAGATCAAGCGGCACTCCAACGACGAGCTGCGCCAGCGCTTCGTCGACATCTGCGTCCCGCAGGCGGAGTCCCTCGGCCTCACCCTCCCCGACCCGGACCTGCGGTGGAACGAGGAGCGTGGGCACCACGACTTCGGCGCCATCGACTGGTCGGAGTTCTGGGACGTCCTCAAGGGCAACGGCCCGTGCAACGACCAGCGCCTGTCCCGGCGCAGGCAGGCCCACGAGGAGGGCGCCTGGGTCCGGGAGGCGGCAGCGGCCCACGCGGCCAAGCACAGGAACGACACGACGGGAGCGACGCGCGCATGACCCACACCGACTGGCCGCTGTGGGAGGTCTTCGTGCGCTCGCGCCGGGGCCTGTCCCACACCCACGCCGGCAGCCTGCACGCCCCGGACGCGGAGCTCGCCCTGCGCAACGCGCGCGACCTGTACACCCGCCGCGGCGAGGGCGTCTCCATCTGGGTCGTGCCGTCCTCCTCCATCACGGCCTCCTCGCCCGACGAGAAGGACCCCTTCTTCGAGCCGGCCGCCGACAAGCCCTACCGGCACCCCACCTTCTACGAGATCCCCGAGGGGGTGCAGCACCTGTGACCACGACACCCGCCGCGGACACGGCCGTCACGGCCGCCGCGCTCGCCCTCGGCGACGACGCCCTGGTGCTCTCCCACCGTCTCGGCGAGTGGGCCGGGCACGCCCCCGTGCTCGAGGAGGAGGTCGCCCTCGCCAACATCGCGCTCGACCTGCTCGGCCAGGCCCGGGTCCTGCTGTCGATGGCCGGCGACGAGGACGAACTGGCCTTCCTGCGCGAGGAGCGCGCCTTCCGCAACCTCCAGCTGGTCGAACAGCCCAACGGCGACTTCGCCCACACCATCGCCCGCCAGCTGTACTTCTCCGTCTACCAGCACCTCCTGCACGACCGGCTGGCCTCCGGCGACGGCCCCTTCGCCCCGCTGGCCGGCAAGGCCGTCAAGGAGGCCGCCTACCACCGCGACCACGCCGAGCAGTGGACCCTCCGCCTCGGCGACGGCACGGACGAGAGCCACGCGCGCATGCAGGCCGCCGTGGACGCACTGTGGCGCTACACCGGCGAGATGTTCCAGCCCGTCGAGGGGATCGACGGCGTCGACTGGCCCGGCCTGGAGAGCACCTGGCGGGACATCGTCGAGGACGTGCTGGGCCGCGCCACGCTGACGCTGCCCGAGGGCCCCCGTACGGGAGCCTGGCGGGCCGGCGCCGGCCGCCAGGGCCTGCACACCGAGCCGTTCGGCCGGATGCTGGCCGAGATGCAGCACCTGCACCGCAGCCACCCGGGGGCGACATGGTGACCACCACGCCCCTGGAGGAGCAGCTGCTGGAGCTCGCCGGCTCGGTGCCCGACCCGGAGCTGCCCGTGCTGACCCTGCGCGAGCTGGGCGTGGTCCGCGCGGTGCGGGCGCACGGCACGGACAGCGTCGAGGTCGACCTGACCCCGACCTACACCGGCTGCCCGGCCGTCGAGGTGATGAGCCTCGACATAGAGCGCGTGCTGCGCGAACACGGCGTGCGCGAGGTCACGGTGCGCCGGGTCCTCGCCCCCGCCTGGTCGACCGACGACATCACCGACGAAGGCCGCCGCAAACTGCGGGAGTTCGGCATCGCCCCGCCGCGCACGGGCGCCGCCTCAGGGCCCGTGCGTGTCGCGCTGGGCCCCACGCGGACCCGCGAGGGCGGCCCCGCCGACGAGCCGGAGCCCGTCCGCTGCCCGCACTGCGGCTCCCCCGAGACCGAGCTGCTCAGCCGGTTCTCCTCCACCGCGTGCAAGGCGCTGCGCCGCTGCCTGGCCTGCCGTGAACCGTTCGACCACTTCAAGGAGTTGTGATGGCCCGCTTCCACCGGCTCCGGGTGGCCGCGGTCGACCGGCTCACCGACGACTCCGTCGCCCTCACCCTCGCCGTCCCCCCGGAGCTGCGCGAGGAGTACCGCCACCAGCCCGGGCAGCACCTCACGCTGCGCCGCGTCGCCGACGGCGAGGAGATCCGCCGCACCTACTCGATCTGCTCCCCCGTCCCCGACGGCGAGGCGCCCGCCACCCTGCGCGTCGGGGTGCGTCTCGTCGAAGGCGGAGCGTTCTCCACGTACGCGCTCAAGGAGATCGACCTCGGCGACGAGCTGGAGGTCATGACCCCCGCCGGCCGCTTCACACTGCCCCCGGCCCCCGGCCTGTACGCGGCCGTGGTCGGCGGCAGCGGCATCACCCCGGTGCTGTCGATCGCCACGACGCTCCTGGCCCGCGAGCCGGAAGCACGGTTCTGCCTGATACGCAGCGACCGCACGACCGCGTCGACGATGTTCCTGGAGGAGGTCGCCGACCTGAAGGACCGCCACCCGGACCGGTTCCAGCTGGTCACGGCGCTCTCCCGGGAGGAGCAGCAGGCCGGCCTGCCCTCGGGGCGGCTGGACCGGGAGCGGCTGGCCTCACTGCTCCCGGCGCTGCTGCCGGTGGACCGGGTCGACGGCTGGTTCCTGTGCGGACCGTACGGACTGGTGGCGGGCGCCGACCGGGCGCTGCGCGCACTGGGCGTCTCCCGCTCCCGCATCCACCAGGAGATCTTCCACGTGGACTCCGGGCCGGCGCCCACCGCCGCGGCCTCGGCCGCCCCCGCGCACAGCACGGTCACGGCACGGCTCGACGGACGCGGCGGCACCTGGCCGGTGCAGTCCGGCGAGTCCCTGCTGGACACGGTGCTGCGCAACCGCCCCGACGCGCCCTACGCCTGCAAGGGCGGCGTCTGCGGCACCTGCCGCGCGTTCCTGGTCTCCGGCGAGGTGCGCATGGACCGCAACTACGCCCTGGAGTCGGAGGAGACGGAGGCGGGGTACGTCCTTGCCTGCCAGTCGCACCCGGTGACGGAGAAGGTCGAGCTGGACTTCGACCGCTGACGCGGCCGGAGCCTCCCGTGCGGGGCGCGCGTGGCCGCCGTCAGAGCACGTGGCCCGGTGTCCCGTCGTCCGTGACGACGGGGCGCCCCGCGGCCTCCCACAGCTGCATCCCGCCGTCCACGTTCACGGCGTCGATGCCCTGCTGCGCCAGATACATGGTGACCTGGGCCGACCGTCCGCCGGAGCGGCAGATCACATGGATCCGGCCGTCCTGTGGGGCGGCCTCGGTCAGCTCGCCGTAGCGGGCGACGAACTCGCTGATCGGGATGTGCAGCGCGCCGTCGGCGTGACCGGCCTTCCATTCGTCGTCCTCACGGACGTCCAGCAGGAAGTCGCCGTCCTTGAGGTCGCCGACCTGGACCGTGGGCACACCAGCTCCAAAACTCATGCACCCGACGCTACCGGAACCGGCGCGGCCACCGGCTCAGTCCGACAGCGCCGCCAGCGCCGCCTCGCGCTCGGCGACCTGGGCCCGCAGCTGCGCGGCGATGTCCTCGAGGAGTCCGTCGGGGTCGTCGGGCGCCAGCCGCAGCATGGAGCCGATGGCGCCCTCCTCCAGGTTCCGGGCGACCAGTGTGAGCAGTTCCTTGCGCTGGGAGAGCCATTCGAGGCGGGCGTACAGCTCCTCCGCCGGGCTGGGCGTGTGCTTCAGCTCCGGTCCGGCCGCCCACTCCTCGGCGAGCTCACGCAGCTCGTCCGCGCTGCCGCGGGCGTAGGCGGCGTTGACGCGGGTGATGAACTCCTCGCGGCGGGCGCGCTCCTTGTCCTCCTGCGCCAGGTCGGGGTGCGCCTTGCGGGCGAGCTCGCGGTACAGCTTGCGGGCCTCCTCGCTGGGCCGCACCCGCTGCGGGGGCCGCACGGGCTGGTCCGTGAGCATGGCGGTGGCCTCGGGGAACAGACCGTCCCCGTCCATCCAGCCGTTCATCAGCTCCTCGACGCCGGGCATCGGCATCAGCCGGGCGCGCGCCTCGTCGGCCAGCCGCCGGTCCTCGGGGTCCTCGCTGCGGGCCGCCTTGATCTCGAGGATCCGGGCGTCCAGCTCCTCGAGACGGGCGTACATGGGGCCCAGCTTCTGTTCGTGCAGCCGGGAGAAGTTCTCGACCTCGACGCGGAAGGTCTCCACGGCGATCTCGAACTCGATCAGCGCCTTCTCCGCCGCCCGCACGGCCTGTTCCAGCCGCTCCTCGGGCCGCGTCGCGCCACCGCCGGCGGGCGTACGCTGCGCGCCGGCGCCTTCACCCTGGTCACCTTCCGAGCTCGTCACCCGGACAGCGTAGGCCACCCGCCGGGACGGCACGCCCTGTCACCAGGGCAAGCGGACTCCCGTACGGCCACCGGGGTGCCGGGGACTGTCGCACGCCGGGTGCGGCCGCATCATGGCCGGTCGCGCAGTTCCCCGCGCTCCTGAGGGCGCCTGCCGCCTGCGGGCAGTACCGCTGGGGCGGCTGGACGCCCCGCCGCGGACCGCCCGGACCGTCGTGGGACCGCCCCGGCCCGCCCAGGCCCGCCTCGGCCTGCTTCAGACGCCTGCCTCCGCGGCGATCCGGCCCGCGCGCACCGCCGCCACCAGATCCGTGTGGTCCGCCTCCGTGCGGTCGGCGTAGGCGACGGCGAACGCGGCGACCGCCTCGTCCAGCTCGTCGTTCTTGCCGCAGTACCCGGCGATCAGGCGCGGGTCGGCGCTGTGGCTGTGGGCGCGGGCCAGCAGGGCGCCGGTCATGCGGGCGTAGTCGTCCACCTGGTCGGCGGCCAGCGCGGCCGGGTCCACGCTGCCCTTGCGGTTGCGGAACTGACGCACCTGGTACGGCCGCCCGTCGACGCTGGTCCAGCCGAGCAGGCTGTCGCTTATCACCTGCATCCGCTTCTGGCCCTCGACCACGCGGCGGCCCTCGTGCTCGGCCTCCGGGGTGTCGAAGCCGGCGGCCGGGAGATGCGGCAGCAGCGCCGAGGGGCGGGCCTCCTTCACCTGGAGGACGAGCGGCTCGCCCCGGTGGTCGAGCAGCAGCACGACGTAGGAGCGGGTGCCGACGCTGCCGGTACCGACGACGCGGAACGCCACGTCGTGCACGGCGTAGCGGGCGAGCAGGGGGTGGCGGTCGGCCGGGAGGGTGGCGAGGTACTGCTCGAGGGAGGAGGCGACGGCCGCAGCCTCGGCGTCGGGGACGCGGCGCAGCACGGGCGGGGCGTCGACGAAGCGGCGTCCGCCGTCCTCGGTGCGCTCGGTGGACCGGGCGGCGAAGCGGCCGCTGGTGTTGGCGCGGGCCTTCTCGGCGACCCGCTCCAGAGTGCCGACGAGGTCGTGCGCGTCGGTGTGGGAGACGAGTTCCTCGTCCGCGATGGCGTTCCACGCGTCCAGCGCCGGCAGCTTGGCCAGCAGCCGCATGGTGCGGCGGTAGGCGCCCACCGCGTCATGGGCGGCCGCGCGGCACACGTCCTCGTCCGCGCCCGCCTCCCGCCCGGCGAGCACGAGGGACGCGGCGAGCCGCTTGAGGTCCCACTCCCAGGGGCCGTGCACGGTCTCGTCGAAGTCGTTGAGGTCGATGACCAGGGCGCCGCGGGCGTCGCCGTAGAGGCCGAAGTTGGCCGCGTGGGCGTCGCCGCAGATCTGGGCGCCGATCCCGGTGACCGGCGTGCGGGCCAGGTCGTACGCCATGAGGCCCGCCGAGCCGCGCAGGAAGGCGAACGGGGTGGCCGCCATCCGGCCGACGCGCAGCGGCGTCAGCTCGGGCAGCCGGCCGCGGCCGGACTCCTCGACGGCGGTCACGGCGTCGGGCCGGCCCGCGTCCAGGTCCAGGGCGGCGTGGGCGCTGCGGGGGACCCGTGCGCGCAGCGCCTTGCCCTCCTGCTTGGGCGCACTCGCGGCGGACCCGAGCGGGCGGAATCCGGGCACCTGCGGCAGCCGCCGCGCGGCCCCGGTTCCGGCCGCGGCCTCGCCGCCCGACGGTGCCTCGGACACCCCGGCGTCCCCCACGGCAGCGTTCCCCGCGGCCACTCCGGCTCCCGCATCGCTCATCACGACCGCCTCCCCCTTGCCCGCGCATGCATGCGCGG
>MUNG01000113.1 GCA_002154585.1 Streptomyces pseudogriseolus | reverse complement strand
GCCCCCACCCCCCGCTCGCCGCACCGCGTCCGCTCGCCGAGCGACGGGTGTGGCCCCGCACCTTCCACGACCGGCTCACCGCCCCGCTGCCCGGCCTCAAGGCGTTCGCCCGCTTCGCCCGCGAGGGCGCGGTGCGGCCCGGCCCCGAAGGGCTCGCCGGCATCCCCGACCTGCCGTACGCGCCGGGCCCGGTGCCCGACGTGGACGCCCGCACGCTCGCCGTGACCTGGGCGGGCCACGCCAGCTGGGTGGTGCGGATCGGCGGGCTCACCGTGCTCACCGACCCCGTGTGGTCGCGGCGCATCCTGGGCACGCCCGCCCGCGTCACGCCCGTCGGCGTGGCCTGGGAGGCGCTGCCCCGCGTGGACGCGGTCGTCATCAGCCACAACCACTACGACCATCTGGACGCCCCGACCCTGCGCCGGCTGCCCCGCGACACCCCCGTGTTCGCGCCGGCGGGCCTCGGCCGCTGGTTCCGGCGCCGCCGGTTCACCCGCGTCACCGAGCTCGACTGGTGGGAGGCGTCCGAACTCGGCGGCATCCGCTTCGACTTCGTACCGGCCCACCACTGGTCCAAGCGCACCCTGACCGACACCTGCCGCTCGCTGTGGGGCGGCTGGGTGCTCACCGCGCCCGACGGCCGGCGCGTGCACTTCGCCGGCGACACCGGCTACGGCCACTGGTTCTCCCGCATCGGCCGCCGCTACCCGGGCATCGACCTCACCCTCATGCCGATCGGCGCGTACGACCCGCGCTGGTGGCTGGCCGACGTGCACTGCGACCCGGAGGAGGCGGTGCGCGCCGCGCAGGACCTGGGGGCGCGGCACATGGCGCCCATGCACTGGGGCACGTTCGTGCTGTCCGCGGAACCGGTCCTGGAGCCGCTCACCCGGGTCCGCGCCGCCTGGGAGGCGGCCGGGCTGCCCCGGGACCGGCTGTGGGACCTGCCGATCGGCGGGTCGCGCCTGCTCGAACCCGGGTGAGCCGCGGCGTCGGCCGGTGTCCGGTGGGGTCAGGCGGCGGGGTCAGCCGGCGGGTGTGCGGCGCACCCGCCGCCACAGGCTCGGGGCCACGCTGATCAGCACGGTCAGCACGACCGCCGCGAGCACGCCCTCCCACGGCTCCGGGAACAGCGAGCCGCCGAGCACTCCGATGAGCTGGTAGGTGGCCGCCCAGGCCAGACAGGCCGGCAGGTTGCCGCGCACGAAGCGCCGCAGCGGCCACCGCGCGACCAGGCAGGCCAGCATCACCGGCAGCCGCCCGGCCGGCACCAGCCGGGACAGCACCAGCACGGCCACCCCGTGGTCGGCGAGCTTCTCCTGGGCCTGCGCCAGCCGCTCCTCGGGGGCCCGGTCCCGGATCGCCTCCAGCCAGCGCGAGCCGTTCCTCGACGTCATCCCGCGCCGCCCCAGCCAGTACAGCGCCACGTCCCCGAGGAAGGCGGCCAGCGACGCCGTCGCGAACACCAGCGCCATCGAGAACGGCGCGCTGCGGTGGAAGGCCACCACGGCCGCCGAACTGACCAGCGCGCCCGTCGGCACCACCGGCACCAGCGCCCCGATGAGCACCAGCAGGAACAGCGACGGATACCCGATGGCCTGCTGGGTCGACTCGGGCGCCACGGCCGCCGGAGGTATCAGACCGCCGGCCGCCTGCACGAGAGCGGGGGATATCACCGCGCGCCCCCCAGGCGCACGCTCTCCCCGTGGCCGAGCCGGTGCACCACCGCCTCCGGCGCGTGCCGCGCCGCGAGCCGCTCGAACTCCTGCCCGGGCGCGTGGAACTCGTGGGGGCGCACGGCGTCCATCCCGATCGGCCAGTACGTGCCGTAGTGCACCGGCACCGCGCTCGGCGCGCCCAGCAGCGCCAGCGCCTGCGCCGCGCGCCCCGCGTCCAGGTGCCCGTCGCCCAGGTACGGCCCCCAGCCGCCCACCGGCAGCAGCGCGGCGTCGACCGGCCCGACCTCCTTCGCCATGTCCTCGAACAGGCCCGTGTCGCCCGCGAAGTAGGTGCGTGCCGCGCCCTCCACGACATAACCGAGAGCGGGCGCCCGGCGCCGGCCCACGGGCAGCCGCCGCCCGTCGTGCAGCGCGGGCACCGCCCGCACCGCGAGCGGCCCGACGGACGTCACGTCACCGGGCGCCATCTCCGTGACGTCCAGCGCGGTCAGCCTGCGCAGGCCCGGCACGGCGTCGGGCGCGCCGCGGGGCACCAGCAGCCGCGTGCCCGGGGCGAGCCGGGCCAGCGACGGCACATGGAGGTGGTCGGCGTGCAGATGGGAGACCAGCGCCACGTCCGCGCGCAGCGCCTCCGGCGGAGGCACCGCGCCGCGCCTGCGCCGCAGATGCGCCAGCCGGCGTGCGAACAGGGGGTCGGTGAGGACGCGTGTGCCCGAGTCCTCCAGCGTGCAGGTGGCGTGCCCCCACCACGTGACCTCCGCCGGCACCTCTTCGCCTCCTTCGCGCGACTCCCCGAAGCCTACGCTCAGGAATAGGGTCGTCGGCGAACCCGAGGTGGGCCCGAGGTGAGGGGGACGCCATGGCGCCGGTGCGGGTGACGACCATCGCGAGCCTGACGCCGCTGGAGGAGCTGGACGCCGAGCCGTTCCTGGTGGACTCCCGCGAGCAGCACACGATGTGCGCGCGCTGGGCCGCCGAGCGCGGGTACGTGGTGGCGCGCGAACTGCTGGTGCGCGGCCTGCGCCCCGACCACGCGCTGCTCTGGGACGGGGTGCGCCCCGGCGCCGACCTGTTCGTGGCGCCCAGCCGGCGGGTGCTGGAGCGGGCGCTGTCGTCCGTGGCCGAGTTCGCGGCCGAGTGCGCGCGGCGCGGGGTGCGGGTGGAGACGGTGGGCCGGGCGGAGCCGTCGTACGACGCGGCGATGAAGGCCCGGGTGCACCGCAGGCTGTCCATGCCCACCGCCGGCTACGACGGCCGCTGAGGGCGCCGCCCGCCCGCGGTGGGGAGGGGGGACGAAACGCCTCATCGGGACGTTGTGACAGGGTGAGGGCGGGCCAGGGACCGGAACGTGAGGTGTGCGGCGTGGGTGGCGGGCGATGGCGACGGGTCGCCAGTCAGATCGGGCGGAGTGTCACCGTGTGGGCGGTCTCCACGCTCACCATGCTGGCGCTCGCGGGCATCCTGCCCGACTTCCGGCTGCGTTCGGCCGACGGCGACAGCGCCACCGACATCGCGGTCACCGCCGCCCTCGGCGCGGGCGCCTTCGGCCTGCTGTCCGCCCTGGTCTGGCCGCTCCTGGTGCGGCTGCTGCTGCTCGTGCCCGCGCTGGTCCTCGGCCTGCTGGTGTTCTTCCTCAACGGCGCCCTGCTGTGGCTGGCGCTGCGCGTCAACCCGGTCGAGCGCGGCGCGGCGGCCCCCGAGACGGCCGTGGTGGTCGCCGCCGTGATGTCCGCCGTCGCCTCCGCCACCGGAGGCGCCCTCGCCGTCCGCGACGACGACGCCTACCGCCGGCGGCTCTACCGGCTCGCGGACCGAAGACGGCGCTCCGACCCGCCCTGCCCGGCCACCCCCGGCACGGTGTTCGTCCAGCTCGACGGCGTCGGCCACGACGTCCTGCTGTCGGCGGTCGGCAAGGGCCTGATGCCCACCGTCGCCCGCTGGCTGGGCGCCGACGGCGGCCGGCCCACCCACCGCCTCACCCCCTGGCGCACCGACTGGTCCAGCCAGACCGGCGCCAGCCAGCTCGGCATCCTGCACGGCAGCACCTTCGACGTCCCCGCCTTCCGCTGGTACGAGAAGGCCCGCCGCGAGGTCATGGTCTGCAACCGGCCCACCAGCGCCGCCGAACTCCAGGCCCGCGCCATCGAGCACTCCGGTCACGCCGGGCTGCTCGCCCGCGACGGCGCCAGCCGCGGCAACCTGTTCAGCGGCGGCGCCGACGAGCAGGCGCTGGTGCTGTCCATCGCCGCCCGCCGCAGAGGCCCGGCCGCCCGCAGTCGCGCCGGCTACTTCGCGTACTTCTCCGACCCCGCCAACGCCGTGCGCACCGCCCTGTCCTTCGTCGCCGAGGTGGGCCGGGAGATCGGCCAGTCCGTGCGCGCCCGGATGCGCGGCCGACGCCCGCGCGTCTCCCGCGGCGGGCTGTACCCGCTGGTGCGCGCCTTCGCCACCGTCGTCGAACGGGACGTCGTCACGGCCGCCGTGATGGGCGACCTGCTGGCCGGCCGCAGCGCCGTCTACGCCGACCTGGTCGCCTACGACGAGGTCGCCCACCACTCCGGGCCGGCGAGCCGGGACACCGAACAGGTCCTGCGCCGCCTCGACCGCGCCCTCGCCCTGATCGAGAACGTCGCCGAGCACGCGCCCCGCCCGTACCGCATCGTCGTGCTGTCCGACCACGGGCAGAGCCCCGGCGAGACCTTCCGCGCCCGCTACGGCCTCACCCTCGCCGACCTGGTGCGGGCCGGCTGCGGACTGCCCGTGCCGCGCCGCGCCCGGCGCACCCACAGCGGCGCCGAGGCCCGCGCGGCGGTCCGCGCCGCGCTGCGCCGGCCGGTCGAGGAGGGCGCCGAGCAGTACCGGCCCTCCCGCGGTTCGGAGCCGGTGGTGCTGGCCTCCGGCAACCTGGGCCTGGTGTCCTTCCCGGACGTGCCGCACCGGATGACCAAGGAGGAGATCGACGCCCGGCACCCCGCGCTGCTGCCGACCCTCGCCAACCACCCCGGCATCGGCTTCCTGCTGGTGCGCAGCGAACGCCACGGCGGCGTCGTGCTCGGCGCGTACGGCGCGGAGATACCCCTTGACGAACTCGACGACAACCCCGGCCCGCTGGCCCCGTTCGGCCCCGGCGCCGCCGACGTCGTGCGCCGCACCCACACCTTCCCGCACACCGCCGACATCATGGTCAACTCCTTCCACGACCCGGCGGACGGCGAGGTGCTCGCGTTCGAGGAGCAGATCGGCTCCCACGGCGGCCTCGGCGGCGCCCAGTCCCGCCCCTTCCTGCTGTCCCCGCTGGTGCTCTCCGTGCCGGTCCCCGAGGGCGCCGAGCTGGCCGGCGCCGAACAGGTCCACCACGTGCTGCGCCGCTGGCTCACCGAGGCCGACCAGGCCGACACCCGCCCGCTCCCGGACCACCGCGAACGCGCGGCCTGAACGCGGCAACAAGGGCGTCGCGGGCGGAAATTCGCGTGACGGACGCGCCCGGTGCTGACAACCTCGGTCACGAGTCGTCCACCGTCGTGTCACCCGCGCCCGCGAAGGCGCGCGGAGAGGGAGCATCTGCGTGCAGGCAGCCGTCACCGTCACCCCCGCCCGTGTCCCGGAGCTGCTGCTCGGCCTCGCGACCGTGCGGCCGGTGTTCCTCTGGGGTGCGCCCGGCATCGGCAAGTCCTCCCTGGTCAGGGAGTTCGCCGAGAGCCTCGGGCTGGAGTGCGTGAGCCTGCTGGGCACCCAGCTCGCCCCCGAGGACCTGATCGGCGTGCCGCAGATCCGCGACGGCCGCTCGGTGTTCTGCCCGCCCGCGTCGATCGCCCGCGACGAGCCGTACTGCCTGTTCCTGGACGAGCTGAACGCGGCCACCCCGGACGTGCAGAAGGCGTTCTACTCGCTGATCCTGGACCGCCGCATCGGCGACTACGAGCTGCCCAAGGGCTCCGTCGTCATCGGCGCCGGCAACCGCGCCACCGACAACGCGCTCGCCCGCCCCCTCGCCTCCGCGCTGGTCAACCGTCTCACCCACGTCCACCTGACGGCGTCCCCGAAGGACTGGCTGGTCTGGGCGGCGAACAACGGCATCCACCCGTGGATCGCCGACCACCTCACCGACCGCCCCGACCACCTGTGGTCCAAACCGCCGAAGACCGAGGAGCCGTTCTCCACGCCCCGCTCCTGGCACATGCTCTCCGACGCGCTGCACTCCTTCGGCCGCGACCTCGACGAGGACACCCTGAAGGTCCTCGCCCATGGCACGCTCACCCCCGCGCACGCCACCGCCTTCTGCGGCTACGTCAAGATCGTGCGCAGCCGCTTCGGCATCGACGCCGTCGTCAAGGGCGAGG
This sequence comes from Streptomyces pseudogriseolus, assembly GCA_002154585.1. Classification (GTDB taxonomy): domain Bacteria; phylum Actinomycetota; class Actinomycetes; order Streptomycetales; family Streptomycetaceae; genus Streptomyces; species Streptomyces pseudogriseolus. The sequence goes on along the minus strand of MUNG01000113.1, from coordinate 17,770 downwards.
CCCGCTGGCCCCACCGCCCGGAGGACCGCGACCTCCTCTACTACCTCGCCGAGTCCTTCCGCGGCCGGCTGGTGAAGGAACTGCCCGCCTCCAAGGAGCACATGTCGGCGGCCGGACGGCAGATCGCCTACCGCGCGAAGTCGCTGCTGGTGCAGCTCGCGGAGATCTCCGTCGAGGTCGCGCAGACCGTCATCGCCCCCGACGCCGACGGCAACCCGGTGCTGCCGTCGTGGTTCCTGGTCGAGGCGGCCCGCGACATGCCCCGGCTGGTGGAGGCGCGCCGGTGAGCCGCGCCCGCGGCAAGGGCCCGCAGCCCAAGCGGGACGCGCGGCGGCGCAAGCGGGACCTCGCGGCGGAGGCGTTCGCCGAGGGCCTGCGTATCATGCGGGCCAACCCGGCGCTGGCCGCCGTGGACGTCGACGTGTGCCGCCGCGAGGACTGCGAGCTCGCGCCCCGCGACGGCCTGGTGCGCGTCAGCTCGGACGCCGTGCTGCACGTCCACCCCGACCGCACGGCCGACCCGGAGACCTGGGCGTGGGCCCTCGCGCACGCCGTCCTGCACCTCGGCTTCGGCCACGTCCCCGCCGCCGAGGGGCCCCGCACCCAGCCGGACGCCTGCGAACTGGCCGCCCGCTGCGTCGTCGTCGACCGCTTCCTGCTCGGCTCGCCCGTCGGCAAGGCGCCCGAGGAGCTGCCCACCGCCTACCCCGACGGCGACGAGGAGCGCCTCGCCGCCGCTTGGCGCCGCACCGGCGTCCCCGACGCCTACCGGCACTGCGGCACCGCGGGCGGGGACCCCGACCTGTACCTGACCCGCTGGAACGGCTGGTACGGGCAGCCGCCCGACCACCAGCTGGCGTTCGCCTCCGCCCTCACCCGCACCGTGGCGGCCGCGATGGACGTCGCGGGCGGCCGCCGTGACAGCCTGGACGGGGCGCCGGCCCCGCGCCGCGCCTGGCACAAGGCGCTGAGCTGGTTCGTCTCCTCCTACCCGCTGCTCGGCGGCATCGCCTCCGGCATGACCCTGGTCGCCGACGCCGAACTCGCCCGCGCCCACGGCATCTCCGTCGCCGCCGTCAACGCCGGGGCGGGCGAGATCTACGTCAACCCGCTGCGGGTCATGGACGACGAGGAGTGGCGGTTCGTGCTCGCGCACGAGATGCTGCACGCCGCCCTGCGCCACGGCGACCGCTGCGGCCCCCGCGACCCGTTCCTCTTCAACGTCGCCTGCGACTTCGTCATCAACGGCTGGCTCGTGGAGATGGACATCGGCACGATCCCCGCGGGCCTGCTGTACGACAAGGACCTCGCCGGGCTGTCCGCCGAGGAGGTCTACGACCGCATCGCCGGCGACCGCCGCTCCCGCCGCCTGCCCACCCCGCGCGGCAAGGGCCTCGGCGACGTCCTCGGCGCCCCGCTCGGCCCGCCCCGCGACTGCGTCGACCTCGACGGCTTCTACCGCCGGGGCCTCGCGCAGGGCCTGGACCTGCACGACCGCCAGGAGCGCGGCCTGCTCCCGGCCGGCCTGGTCGAGGAGATCCGCGCCCTCAGCCATCCGCCGCTGCCCTGGGACGCCCGGCTCGCCCGCTGGTTCGACGAGTTCGTGCCCCGCCCCGAGCCGCTGCGGTCGTTCGCCCGGCCTTCCCGGCGTCAGGCGTCCACGCCGGACATCCCGCGCGCCGGCCGCTGGTACCCGCCGGAGGAGATCGCCCGCTGCACCTTCGGCGTCGTCCTCGACACCTCCGGCTCCATGAGCCGCACCCTGCTCGGCAAGGCGCTCGGCGCCATCGCCTCCTACGCGCAGTCCCGTGACGTGCCGGCCACGCGCGTGGTGTTCTGCGACGCGGCGCCGCACGACGCGGGCTACGTCCCGGTCACCGAGATCGCCGGGAGGGTGCGGGTGCGCGGCCGGGGCGGCACCGAGCTCCAGCCGGGCATCGACCTGCTGGAGCGCGCCGACGACTTCCCGCGCGGCGCGCCCGTGCTGGTGATCACCGACGGCTGGTGCGACGTGCTGCGGGTGCGGCGCGAGCACGCCTACCTGATTCCGCAGGGCGCGACCCTGCCCTTCACCCCGAGAGGTCCCGTCTTCCGGGTGAGTTGAGCCGTGATGTGATCGGATAAGGCAGGGCGCCCGGTGATCCGGGCGTCCGGACCGAGCACCGCCGGTCGAAGGACCGGACCTTTTGAAAGGATTGCGTCATGGCAACCACGCGCTCCGCACACACCGTTTGGGAAGGCAGCCTCTTCAAGGGCAGCGGGGTCGTCGCCTTCGACTCCTCGGGCGCCATCCCCGAGCAGCCGGTCACCTGGGCCTCCCGCGCCGAGGACGCGAACGGGAAGACCAGCCCCGAGGAGCTGATCGCCGCCGCGCACTCCAGCTGCTTCTCGATGGCCCTGTCCAACGGCCTCGACAAGGCGGGCACCCCGCCCACCCGGCTGACCACCAACGCCGAGGTCACCTTCGTGCCGGGCCAGGGCATCACCGGCATCCACCTCACCGTCGAGGGCACCGTCCCCGGCCTGGACGAGGCCGGCTTCGTGGCCGCCGCCGAGGACGCCAAGGTGAACTGCCCGGTCAGCCAGGCGCTCAAGGGCACGGAGATCACCCTGACGGCGAAGCTCGCCTGACCCGCCCCGCCGCCTGCGGGCAGTCGTGCCGCTGGGGGCGGCACGGGTGGGCGCAGGCGGCACTCTTCCAGCGGGCCTGTGCCCCGGCTCCGTACGGCCACCGGGGTGCCGGGGGCTGTTGCACGCCGGGTGCGGGCCGCACGGGGCCGGTCGCGCAGTTCTCCGCGCCCCTCAGGGCCGCCGCCTGCGGGCAGTCGTGCCGCTGGGGGCTGCACGGGTGGGCGCAGGCGGCACTCTTCCAGCGGGCCTGTGCCCCGGCTCCGTACGGCCACCGGGGTGCCGGGGGCTGTTGCACGCCGGGTGCGGGCCGCACGGGGCCGGTCGCGCAGTTCCCCGCGCCCCTTAGGGGCGCTCCGCACGCTTGACAACACGCCGCTCAAGTTTTGTGCTGGAAGTGTTGGAAACCGGAGAGTGGCCCTGGCGGAAGGGGTTGCAGCGATGGGACGTGCCGTCGGAATCGATCTGGGAACCACGAACTCGGTGGTCGCCGTGCTCGAGGGCGGTGAGCCCACCGTCATCGCCAACGCCGAGGGCGCCCGCACCACCCCCTCGGTCGTGGCGTTCGCCAAGAACGGCGAGGTGCTCGTCGGAGAGGTCGCCAAGCGGCAGGCCGTCACCAACGTCGACCGCACCGCCCGCTCGGTCAAGCGCCACATGGGCGACGCCCAGTGGCGGTTCCCCGAGCAGGGCTCCGTCGACGGCACCCGCTTCCGGGCGCAGGAACTGTCCTCCCGGGTGCTCCAGAAGCTGCGCAGGGACGCCGAGTCCTACCTCGGCGAGGACGTCACCGACGCGGTGATCACCGTGCCGGCGTACTTCGACGACACCCAGCGGCAGGCCACCAAGGAGGCAGGCGAGATCGCCGGACTCAACGTGCTGCGCATCATCAACGAGCCCACGGCCGCGGCGCTCGCCTACGGACTGGACAAGGAGAACGACCAGACCGTCCTGGTGTTCGACCTCGGCGGCGGCACCTTCGACGTGTCGCTGCTCGAGATGGGCGAGGGCGTCATCGAGGTCAAGGCCACCAACGGCGACACCCACCTCGGCGGCGACGACTGGGACCAGAGGATCGTGGACTGGCTCGCCAAGCGCTTCAAGGGCCAGTACGGCGTCGACCTGACCCAGGACAGGATGGCCGTGCAGCGGCTGCGCGAGGCCGCCGAGAAGGCGAAGATCGAGCTGTCGTCGTCCAGCGAGACCACCGTCAACCTGCCCTACATCACCGCCTCCGCGGAAGGGCCCCTGCACCTGGACGAGAAGCTCACCCGGGCCCAGTTCCAGGAGCTCACCGCGGACCTCCTGGACCGCTGCAAGAAGCCCTTCCACCAGGCCGTCGAGGACGCCGGCGTACGGCTGTCGGACGTCGACCACGTCATCCTCGTCGGCGGCTCCACCCGGATGCCCGCCGTGACCGAACTGGTCCGCGAACTCACCGGCAAGGAACCCCACAAGGGCGTCAACCCCGACGAGGTGGTGGCCCTCGGCGCCGCCCTCCAGGCGGGCGTCATCCGCGGCGACGTCAAGGACGTGCTGCTGCTCGACGTCACCCCGCTGTCCCTCGGCATCGAGACCAAGGGCGGCATCATGACCAAGCTGATCGAGCGCAACACCACGATCCCCACCCGGCGTTCGGAGATCTTCACCACCGCCGCCGACAACCAGCCCTCGGTCGGCATCCAGGTCTACCAGGGCGAACGGGAGATCGCCGCGTACAACAAGAAGCTCGGCACGTTCGACCTGACGGGCCTGCCGCCGGCGCCGCGCGGGGTGCCGCAGATCGAGGTGGCGTTCGACATCGACGCCAACGGCATCATGCACGTCTCCGCGAAGGACCTCGGCACCGGCAAGGAACAGAAGATGACCGTCACCGGCGGCTCGGCCCTCCCCAAGGACGACATCGACCGCATGATGCGGGAGGCCGAGCAGTACGCGGAGGAGGACCGCAAACGCCGGGAGGCGGCCGAGACCCGCAACCAGGCCGAGCAACTCGTCTACCAGACCGAGAGGTTCCTCACCGAGAACGGAGACAAGGTGCCCGGCGACGCCAAGTCCGAGGTGGAGGAGGCCGTCGCCGACGTCAAGCGGCTGCTGGCGCAGGAGTCGCCCGACACCGCCGAGCTGCGCACCGCCGTCGAAAGGGTCGCCACGGTGAGCCAGCGCATGGGCCAGGCGATGTACGCGCAGACCGGCGCCACGGCCGGCAGCGGCACCGACGGCCCCGGCGCCCCGGACGACGGCGGCGGCACGTCCCAGGGGGACGACGACGTGGTGGACGCGGAGATCGTCGACGACGACAAGAACACCGGCCCCCGCCAGGAGGGCGCCGCCTGAGTCCGTAAGCGCCTCACAAGGCCTCGCGGCACTCCCGCAACAGTTTCTCGGTGCGCCGGGCCGAGGCCGCTCGGGCCGTGATGTGGTCCAGCACCTCCAGGTGCACCGAGACCTCCTTGCGGGAGTCCAGGTACAGCGCGCCGGTCAGATACTCGGTGAACACCATGTCGGGCAGCTCCGGCTCGGCGAACCGGAACAGCGAGAACGGCGCGTACGTCCCCGGGTGAGGGCCGTCGGCGAACTCGGCGATCTGGAGCGTGACCCGGTCCCGCGCGGCGTACTCCAGCAGCTTGTCGAGCTGGTCGCGCATCACCCGGCCGTCCGCGCTCACCGGACGCCGCAGCACGGTCTCCTCCATGAGCACCCACAGGTGCGGCGGGTCCGGGCGCTCCAGCAGCCGCTGCCGCTCCATGCGCAGCGCCACATGCCGCTCGACCGTCTCAGGGCCCGCCGTGCCGATCGTCCCCGCCTCCAGCACGGCACGCGCGTACTCCTCCGTCTGGAGCAGTCCGGGGACGAAGTGCGGCTCGTAGGAGCGGATGATCCGGGCCGCGCCCTCCAGGCTCACGTAGAGGCTGAACCACTCGGGCAGCACGTCGTGGTAGCGCTGCCACCAGCCGGGGCGGTTGGCGTCCTCGGCGAGCGTGACGAACGTGTCGGCCTCGCTGTCGGGCACCCCGTAGGCCGTCAGCAGCATCTGGACGTACGGGATCTTCAGGGCGACCTCGGCGGTCTCCATCCGGCGGACCGTCGCCGGCGCCACCCGCAGGATCCGGGCGGCCTCCTCCCGTGAGAGGCCCGCGGCCTCACGCAACTCGTTCAGCCGCCGTCCCAGGACCACCTGGCCCACGGTGGGTGCGGCCCGCCGCTCACTCAACGCCACGCCTCCCCAACGTGCTCGGGCACGCGCTCATCCTGTCATGTCCCTCAGAGACTCTCACGTGCCGCAGGTGGCCGCCCTGTCTCCCGGCCGCCCGCCGCATTACCCCGGGCGTAATCGACCCGCTCCCGGCCGCACGGGATCGTGGACGCACCGAGTCCCGCACCGCTCCCACGGAGGATGACGCCCCATGTCCACGACCCCGCTCGCCGCGCCCGCCCGGACCGTCGAGGCACGGCGCACGCTGCGCCGTCTGCTGGCCCTCGACGCCGTGGTGACCGGCGCCAACGCCCTCGCCTACCTCGCCCTGTCCGGGCCGCTCGGCCGGTTCCTCGGGGCCGGCCCCGGACTGCTGCTCGCGCTCGGCGCGTTCCTCGCCCTGTACGCGGCCGGGGTGGGCCTGCTGGCCGCCCGGCCGCACCCGCCGGCCGCCGGGGTGCGGGTCGTCGTCGAAACCAACCTCGCCTGGGCGGCGGTGAGTTTCGCCGCCCTCGCGCTGTGGCTCTCGCCGACCACCGCGGGCGCGGTGTGGACGGTGCTCCAGGCGCTCGTCGTGGCGGGCCTCGCCCTCGCCCAGCACCTGTCGCTGAAAGCGCGTCAGTCCAGCCAGGTCTGAAGGTACGCGGCCGTCGCCGGGTCCGCCGGGAGCAGCGTCTCCACGGCCAGCTCGGCGACGGTCACGTCCATCGGCGTGTTGAACGTGGCGATCGACGACACGAACGACAGCGTCCGCCCCCGGTGCTCGACCACCATCGGCAGCGCGAAGTACGCCACCGGCTCCGCCGGTTCCTCCTCCCGGCCCGCCGCGTCCGGCACCGGGTACGCCGCCACCTCGTCGTACAGCGCCCGCAGCCGCCGCGAGCGGTGCAGGGCGATGTTCCGCCGCATCTGCTCCAGCAGGTGCCCGCGCCACTCCCGCAGGTTCCGGATCCGCGGCGCCAGGCCCCGCGGGTGCAGGGTGAGCCGCACCGCGTTCAGCGGCGGCGTCAGCAGCGCCTCCGGCACGCCCTCGAACAGCGCCAGGACCCCCCGGTTGGCCGCCACCACGTCGTACGTCGCGTCCACCACCAGCGCCGGGTACGGCTCGAACCCGGCGATCAGCCGCTCGACGCCGGTGCGCACCACCTCGAGGGCGGGGTCGTCCAGCGGGGTCTCCGGGTAGCGGGGCGCGTAACCGGCCGCCAGGAGCAGCGCGTTGCGCTCCCGCACGGGCACGTCCAGGTGCTCGGCCAGTCGCAGCACCATCTCCTCGCTGGGCCGCGACCGGCCGGTCTCGACGAAGCTGATGTGCCGGGCGGAGGAGTCGGCGCGCAGGGCCAGCTCCAGCTGGCTGACCCGCCGCCGCTGCCGCCAGGCGCGCAGCAGCGGACCCACGCCCTCGGTGCGGGAGACGGTGTCGGTGGGGGCAGTGGTCATGCCAGGACGGTAGCCGAGGAACCGTCGGCCGGGGGAGCCGCCCGCCGGTCCGGCCGGGGCGGCGCGGGCGCTTCTGTGGCAGCCTGGACGCGCCACAAGAGCCGACCCGGCGAAGGAGCACCGCGCATGCCCGTCGAACCGCTGTCCCGGACGGAGATCGAGTCCCGGCTCGCCGAGCTGCCGGGCTGGACGCTCGACGGGGACCGCCTCACCCGCGCCTACCGGCTGGACTCGCACATCGCGGCGGCGGCGATGGTCGTCCACGTCGCCCGGGTGCAGGACGAGCTGGACCACCACTCCGACCTCACCCTCGGCTACCGCTCGGTGTCCCTGTCCGTGCACACGCACAGCGCGGGCGGCGCCGTCACCGCCAAGGACTTCGAGCTCGCCCGCAAGGTGGAGGATCTGGCGCCCGCCCACGGGGCACACTGAGCCTCGTGCTGGACTACGACGAGGAAGCGGAGCGCTACGACGCCCTGCGCGGCGGTGAACCGCGCGCGCGGGCCGCCGCCGAGGCCGTCATGGGCCTCGTCCCGCGCCAGGCGCGGCGGCTGCTGGACGTGGCCTGCGGCACCGGCATCGTGACCAGGAGATTCCCCGCGTCCCGCCCCGGACTGCGGGTGACGGGCGTGGACCTGTCCTCGTCCATGGCCCTGCGGGCCGCCGCCCGGCTCCCGGGGGCCGTGGTGCGCGCCGACAGCCGCCGGCTGCCGTTCCGGGACGCGTCCTTCGACGCGGTGGTCAGCGTGTGGCTGCTGCACCTGCTGACCGACCCCGCCGACGTGCGCGCCGTCGTCGCCGAGTGCGCGCGCGTGCTGCGGCCCGGCGGGGTGTACGTCACCACCGTGCACAAGGGGCTCTCGCACAACGTGGGCAGCGACATCGACGCCGTGCTCGCCGGCCGCCCCCCGAGCCCCGTGCCCGACGACCCGGACACGGTGGCGGCCTGCGCGGCCGGACACGGCCTCGTCCCGGCGGGCGAGGCCCGCTTCCGGGGCCACGGCCAGGGCCGCAGCCCGCGCCGCACGGTGGACGACCTGCGGCGCGGCTGGTTCGTCACCCTCCCGCCCGGCCGGCCGATCGTGGAGGAGTTCGCCGCCCGCCTCTCGGCCCTCCCCGACCAGGACCGCCCCCGCCCGGACCCGGTGTTCACCCTGAGGGCGTTCCGCAGGACGCCGTGACGTCACCGCCGAGCAGCCGGCACGGCACCGCCTCCTCGACGGCCCCGTATGCCCCGGTGTCCGCCCGCACCCGGTACAGGCGGGCGTCCGGCGTCTGCGTCACCGCCTCGGTGAGCCGCCCGTCCGTGAAGAGCGCCGCCGCGCCGTCCTCCACCGCCCACCCGGCGGACAGCGCACCGCTCGCCACGGCCGCGCGGTAGGAGGACCGGCGGCCGGGCTCACTGTCGTAGTGCGGGCACACCGAGCCGGGCAGCAGCCCCAGCCCGTCCGGGAGGTGGGTCAGCGGGCCGAAGGAGTCGGTGTGCGACCCCTCGGCCCAGCAGTTGGCCCCGGCGCTGATCCCGCACAGCAGCGTCCCGCCGGCGTACGCCTCCCGCAGCAGCCGGTCGACCCCGTGCACCCGCCACACCGCCAGCAGGTTCGCGGTGTTGCCGCCGCCGACGTACACGACGTCCTGCGCGAGCAGGAAGGCCCGCAGCGCCGCGTCGTCCGACTCCCGCCGGAACAGCGGCAGCACGGACGGCTCGCAGGAGCGCGGCCGGAAAGCGGCGAGGAACTTCTCGGCGTACGCGGGCGCGTCCCCGCTCGCCGTGGGCAGGAAGCACACCTTCGGCCGTGCGGCGCGCGCGTGCCCGAGCACCCAGTCGTCCAGCAGCCCGTCCTCGTCGGTGGAGAAGCCGCCCCCGAGCAGGGCGAGACGGCTCACCGTCCGCTCACCTCCGCCGTGGCGCGGAGCCGTTCGAAGGCGGTGGGGGAGGGGCGGCGGGGCAGGAACGCGGCGATCGCGCGGGCGCAGTCCGCCGCGCTCGTCGCGGTCGTGTCGCACTCGACGTCGTACACGCCGTGCGCGTGCACCCGCGCGTGCTGCCGGGCGGCGAGCCCGGCCGGCCGGTCGCCGCGTTCCCGTTCGCGCCGCTCGGTCTCCTCCAGGGAGCACCGCACGCCGACCAGGACCACCTCCCGCGGGTCGAACAGCCCCAGACAGTCGGCCAGTCGCCAGTCCTCGCTCAGCACATGGTCGACCACCACGTTGTTCCCCGCCGTGGCCATGCCCGCGACCGCCCGGTGGTACCCCCGCCAGGTGCGGTGCAGCACCTCGGGCAGCCGCTCCGCGTCGATCTCCCGGCTGGTCCGCATCCGGTGGAAGGCGTCCACGGGCATGTGGAAGTACGGCTCCTCCAGGACGTGCAGCAGCTCCCGCGCGATGCTTGACTTGCCCGAACTGGACGTGCCGTTGAGGAAGATGATCCGTCCGTGCATCGGGGCTCCTTCGCGGTGGCCGGCGGGGGCGGCCCCATCATCCCCCGCCGGCGATCTTCACCGCACCGCGCATTCCTTCCCGCCCACCGCGAACGCCGCCGGCCGGGCGGCCGCGGGCGCACCGCTCGCCGTGAAGCCGAAGGACACCGACGCGCCCGGCGCCACCCTGCCGTTCCAGCCGGCGTCGCGGACCGTCACCGCCCGGCCGGACTGGGTGTGCGCGCCGTTCCAGAGCTGGGCGATCCGCTCACCGCCCGCGAAGGACCAGGCCAGCGACCAGCCGTCCCAGGGCGTCGTCCCCGTGTTGGTCAGCCGCACGTCCGCCTGGAAGCCGTCGCCCCATGTGTTCGTGACCCGGTACGCCACCTCGCACGCGCCCGACGGGTCCGGGTCCGTGCCGCCGCCCGGGTCCGCCGGGTCGCCGTAGACGACGCCGCGGCCGTTGGTCGCCACGTAGACGCGACCGAAGACGCGCGGGTCGCCGGTGACGGCCGCGCCGGTCCAGCCCCACTGGTGCGCGTCGTCGTTGACCCGCACCCAGCTCGCGCCCGCGTCGGTGGAGCGGTAGATGCCGCGCACCCCGTCGATCCGCGCGCTGGTGAACAGCGTCGGGTACGAGGCGCCCGGGGCCGCCTTGCCGAAGCCGACGGTGTCCGCCTCGTCGACGCCCGCCACCTCGGTGAACGTCTGCCCGAAGTCGGTGGAGTGCCACAGCCCGTACGGCCCGTCGGCCGCCCCGCCCGCCAGCCAGATCTCCCCCGCCCTGCCCGGCAGCGCCTTGAACCGCACGCTGTCACCGGCCGGCAGTCCGGTCGCCGGGGACGCCTCGAAGGTCGCGCCGCCGTCCCTGCTGACGTAGAAGCGCCCGGTCTTGAAGCCGTAGAAGGTGTCCGGGTCCTCGCGGTCGGACTCCACGATCGCGCCCGCCGGGATGCCCTGCGCCGCCGACCACGAGGCGCCGGAGTCGCCGGTGCGGTGCACGCCCGCGCCCTCCGGGCTCCACACGAAACGGCCGCCGTCCGCCGACGCGGCGACCGTCCCGCCGCCGCTCGCCCCTGAAGGGTCCGTGCCCGGGGACCAGGTGGCGCCGTTGTCGGTGGAGAACGCGATGTGCGGCCCCGCGTCGGCCTGGCCCACGCGCACCACCGTGTCCGGGTCCGACTCGGCGAAGTCCAGGCTGGTCGTGGAGGTGAAGTTCGGCCCGGTGAACATCATCGACGGCACCTTGGTGAGGTCCGTGTGCCGGAAGCCGCCGATGTCGCCGAGTGCGCTGAGCAGCGGGGCGCCCGACGGGGGAGAGGCAAGGTCGAGGACCGCGGTCTCCTCGAGACCGCGCACCATCGGCCGGATGGTGAACGGGGTGTCGTCGTCCCAGTTCGTCAGCTCCTCGGTGCCGTAGACGGTCGCGCCGGTGCCGTACATCATCCGGTCCGGGTCGAACGGGTCGATCTCCAGCGCCTCCGTCATCCACCCCAGCTTCGGCGTCTGTTCGGGCGGCGCCGGGTCGGCGCCCCAGGTCAGCCACGGCGACGAGGAGACGTCCATGACGTAGCGGTTCTCGCGCTGCGGGTACGAGGTGTAGCGCCACGCCTGGGTCCAGGTGGCGCCGCTGTCCGTGGAGCGGAAGATCTGCGTGTCGGGCCACCAGGAGCTGTACGCGGTCGCCATCACCGTGCCCGGGTTCTGCCGGTCCACGGTGAGTCCGCTGAACCCGAAGTAGGTGTCGGCCTCCGCGACCGGGCTGATGTCGGTCCACGTCCCGGTCGCCGTGGCGTACCGGTACAGCCGTCCCTTGCCCCCGTCGTAGGGCCCGCCCGTGTCGCTGTACGCGAGATAGAGGTGGCCGTTCTCCGCGTCGAGGACGCCCTTGTGGGCGAGGTACCCCGTGGGCTGGCCGGCCAGCCGCTCCCAGGTGGCGCCCGCGTCGGTCGAGCGGTACACGGCGTTCTCCTTGTCGGCGACCCCGACGTACACGGTCCGCGTGGGCGAACCCGCAGTCCCCGTCGACTCGTCGAACGTCACCCAGACGACGCCCTGGTTGTCCGAGGCGTACCCGCTCGCGTCGTCCGGATCCTCCACGTAGTTGCCGGGGTTGGGGAAGGACGTCACCTCGGACCAGGTGACGCCTGCGTCCGTCGACCGCCAGAGGCCGTGGCCGCTGGGCGCGCCCAGGTACAGCACGTCGTTGTCGTGCGGGTCGACCGCCAGCCGTTCGCCCATGCCCCGGCCGGGCATGTTGCCGCCCAGCTTGAACGGCAGCACCGTCTTCCGCCAGCTCGCGCCCCGGTCGCCGGAGCGCATCACCGCGCCGTTGCCCGGGTCCCAGTCGTTGGTGTATGTGCCGACCGCCGCGTACACCCGGTCCGGGTCGGCGGAGTCGGAGGCGATGCTGACCACGCCGGTGTGACCCCAGTCGTCCCAGCCGACCGAATCCAGCAGGGGGATCCAGCTCCTGGTCGACTCCTGCCAGCGGTAGGCGCCGCCGATGTCGGTGCGGGCGTACGCCAGGTCGGGCTCGCCGCGGTTGAAGACGATGCCGGGCACGAAACCGCCGCCGTCGATGCGCGCGTTGCGCCAGGTGTAGGTGTCGGCGGCGGGCTTCGGCACGGCGGCGGGGGCGGGGTCCGGGGCGTCGGCGGCCAGCGCGGGCGGACCGCCGGCGAGCAGACCGGCCGCCAGGGCGAGCACGGCCGTGAGCACGCGGGTTCTTCGCACGGTGGGGGTGTCCTTCCTCGTGGGGGAGAGAAACGGAATGCGTGCGAGGACCGGGCGGCCCCCCGTGCGCGAGGGGACCGCCCGGCCCGGTGGGCCCCGGCGTCCTGTGCCGGGGCCGGTACACGGAGCGTCGGCGGGGACTATTCGAGAAGCTCCGCGTACGCGCCCATGGCCGTGGCGATGTCCGCCTGGGCCCAGAAGCGGTGGTACGTGAAGACCGGCGCGGAGCCGCCCTCCAGATAGCTCTCGATCTTCGACCAGGCCGGGTCGTCCTGGTAGAAGGAGCGGATCGAGAGGAACGTCGACGAGGAGTCGATCCGGTCGCCGTTCGGCATGGTGCCGGTCCAGCCGGACGGGACGTGCACCGGGTCGTCGAAGCGCTGGTAGTCGGTGCGGGTCTCCGGGACGGCGATGCCGAGGTCGTCCTGGTTGTTCGCCCACATGCCGTCGAGCAGCGCCTTCGCCGTGTCAGCCGCCTCGGTGTCACCGGAGCGGGCGGCGTAGTACGTCAGCACCTTGGCGTAGGAGCCGGCCACACCGACGTCGTTGGTGTAGTCGACGACCTCGACGTGCAGCCCGCGGTTGGCGCCCGGCGACGACGCGTTCCAGGTGTCGGGCGCGCCGGACCAGCGCAGCGTGGACGGGATGCGGAACGAACCGTCCGGGTTCACCGTGGTCTCGGACAGCGCCCAGTCGACCCACTTGTCGAGGACCGCCTTGGCCTGCGCGTTGCCCGTCTGCTGGTACACCTCGGCCACCCGCTCCATCGACCACGCCTGGAAGCCGAACCACTGGTTCGACGGCGGGTCGTGGTACACCGGCTTCTCGTCGTAGTACATGCCGTAGAAGGTCGGTGTGCCGGACGGCGGGGTGGTGTAGCGGCCCGCCCAGCTGTTGGTCGCGCCGCCCGCGATGGCGCCCTCGTCGGACTGGAGCCAGCGGTAGAACTCCAGCTGCCGGTCGTAGGACTTCGCCCAGTCCGCCGCGCCGGTCGCCGACTTCGGCTTCAGCGGGGCGTAGGTGGCCAGCGCGTACGCGGCGAGCGGGTTCTGGTAGCCGCCGTGCGCGTGGCTGGAGCCGATGCGCCAGGACCAGCCCGCCGAGGTGTCGGTGGCGCCGCCCCAGGCGTAGTACCAGGAAAGCAGGTAGTGCGAGGCGTCCTTGCCGGTGCCGGCCGGGCAGGACGTGCTGGTGCAGTTGCCGATCTTCTTGAAGTACTTGTCGTACATCGCGTAGCGCAGGTAGTCGCCCATCTTGGCGGCCTTGGCGACGGTCCCGGCGACCTCGCCGCCCTTGCCCTGCTCCTTCGCCCACAGGTCGGCCCAGTACGCCGCCTGCACCGCGCGCGCGTCGGCGTCGGGGGCGTTGGTGAACTTCCACTGCCTGGCGTAGGACGCGTCCTTGGTGAACAGGTCCAGATAGCCGTTCCTGCCGCCGTACTTGAAGGCGTCACAGGTGGGCTGGGTGACCGTCTCCCACACGGACTCCTGCGGGCCGCGCTGGAAGGTGTTGATGTAGGACGGGCCGGTGTCGGACGGTCCGGCCTCGCACTTGCCGGGCGAGTTGCCGTAGCCGTAGACGTTGTCCACGTCCTGGATCCAGTGCATGCCGTACACGTCGTCCGTGCCGTACGCCGACTTCAGCTCCGCCGCGATCGGGTCCCGGCCGACGGAGACGCCGGAGTCGAGCTGCGACGGGTACTCGTCCGGGGTGTCGTGCTCGGGCGCGTACGTCGCCGGCTTCGAGGGGTCGTAGAAGGAGGTGGTCGGCTGGTCGGCGTGGGTCGGGATGGCGTACCGCTCCATCGTCGCCCAGGCGTCGTTGAACCGCGTCCAGTCCCCGGTGATCCTGCCGTACATCGCCTGGAGCCACAGCAGGTAGCTGTACGCCTCCGAGGTGGTCTCGTGACCGTGGTCGGGCGCCTCGACGATCAGCGTCTCGACCGAGTGGTACGGGATGCCCTCGGGGGAGAAGTACCCGTTCGCCGGGTCGGTGATCTTGTCGTAGAGCTCCAGGAAGCGGCTCTCGTACGTCTTGGCCGCGCCCAGCTGGGTGACGGTCACCGCGGCCTTGGCGTGGCCGGCGGCCGTGGACTCGAAGACCGCCGAACCGGTGCCGGAGGAGTCGGCGGCGACGGTCACCCGCTGCGCGGTGCTCCAGTTGGACGGCGTGAAGGTGAGGGACGCGCCCGAGGACACCGACAGCCCCGTGTTGCCGCTCGCCCGCGCCGTCGTGACGGTCACGTTCGCGCTCGGCTGCTTGGAGAGCTTCACCTCGAAGGTGCCCGACTCGCCCTGGCGCACGCCCAGTTGGGACGGGCTCGCGACCACGGCGGGACCCGAGGCGACCGTGATGCCGACCGGGGTGGAGGAGGCGGAGGCGCCCAGGCTGTCGTACGCCTTCGCGACCAGCGAGTGGGCGCCGACGGCCAGTCCGCCGACCGACAGCGTGAACGGCGCGGAGGTGTCCGTGCCGAGCAGTTCGGTGTCGTCGTAGAACTCCACCTTGGTGACGGTGGCCTGGTCGGCCGCGGCGGCGGTGGCCGCGAGCGGCACCGTTTCGCCCTGCGTGTAGACCGAGCCGGCCTCCGGGCTGGTCAGCACGGCGATCGGCGGCTGGTGGGCGCCCACGCAGGCGGTGCCGTTGACCGAGAAGGACGTCGGCGCGGTGTTGGTGCCGCTGTAGGAGAACTGGGCGCCGGCGGTGACGGCGGCCCCGGCGGCGATCCGGCCGTTGTGCCCGGCGTTGCGCACGGTGACGGTGGAACCGGACTGGGACCAGCTGCCGTTCCAGCCGTTCACCAGGCGCTGGTTGCCCGAGTAGGCGTACGTCAGGGTCCAGCCGTCGATGACGTCCGAACCGCGGTTGGTGACGGTCAGGTCGGCGGTGAAGCCCGACCCCCAGTCGTTCGTCTTGTAGTCCACGCTGCACTGGACGGCCGCCGCCCGGGCGGGGGTGGTACCCGTCGACAGCATCGTCAGAGGCAGTGCGAGAGCGGTCACGGCGACCGCTAAGAGACGGCGCACGCCGCCCCGTCTGCGGGGTGGGGGATGCATGGTGCTGGTCCTTCCTGCGACTCGACAGGTCAAGGCTTGAACCAGTGGGAGCGCTCCCATAGTGAGGACGGGGGGTGGACCGGTCAACCCTTGGTACGAATCGAAAAGATTCGACGGTGCGCATGACGCCAAAGTCCGCACACCCTCTGTTCTTCATCGTCACTTGGCGCTAGCTTCATGTGCACCAGTGGGAGCGGTTCCATCAGTCGACGCGTCGGTCACGGCGCGTCCGAGCTGCAAGGAGTCGCTCGATGAGCCACCCCCCGCGTTCAGTACTTTTAGCCACCCCCGCACGCGTGTGGAGCACCTGACGCGGGGGCGCTCGTCACCGTGGGATTTCTGTGCCGTCGCGCCGCCCGGAGACGTCCGGCCGGCATCACGGACCCGCCCGTGCGGATCCGGGACGGCATCCCCCACCCCGTAAGGCACCAGGCCGCGCGAACGTCTGCGCGCGCCCACGAAGGAACGCCCCCTACGGATAGGAAACCCGCACCATGAGTCGCACCAGAACCGCGCTCCTCGCCGCCATGGCGCTGGTCGCCGGCGCCACCGGGACGGCGCTCGCCGCCGTCCCGGGCGACGCCGGCGCGGCCGCCGTCCCCTGCACCGTGGACTACAAGGTGCAGAACCAGTGGGACACCGGCTTCACCGCGTCCGTGACGGTCACCAACCACGGCGCCGCGAAGTCGTCGTGGGCGGTGAAATGGACCTACGCCGGCAACCAGAGGGTGACCAGTGGCTGGAACGCCAAGGTCACCCAGTCCGGCGCGAACGTCACGGCGTCGAACGAGGCGTACAACGCCACCCTCGCCACGGGAGGCTCCGCCACCTTCGGCTTCCAGGGCAGCTACAGCGGCACCAACGCCGTCCCCGCCGCCTTCACCCTCGACGGCGTGACCTGCAACGTCGACTCCGGCGGGCCGACCGACCCGCCGGACCCGACCGATCCGCCCCCGGGCAACCGCGTCGACAACCCCTACGACGGCGCCAAGGTGTACGTGAACCCCGAGTGGTCCGCGAACGCCGCCGCCGAGCCGGGCGGCAGCCGCATCGCGAACCAGCCCACCGGTGTCTGGCTGGACCGCACCGCCGCCATCGAGGGGGCGGGCGGCAAGATGGGTCTGCGGGACCACCTCGACGAGGCCCTGGAACAGAAGGGCTCCGGCGAGCTCGTCGTCCAGCTCGTCATCTACAACCTGCCGGGCCGCGACTGTGCCGCCCTGGCCTCCAACGGCGAGCTCGGCCCCACGGAGATCGACCGCTACAAGACCGAGTACATCGACCCGATCGCGGAGATCCTCGCCGACCCCAAGTACGCCTCGCTGCGGATCGTCACCACGGTCGAGATCGACTCCCTGCCCAACCTGGTCACCAACGTGTCGCCGCGGGCCACCGCCACGCCGAACTGCGACGTGATGAAGGCCAACGGCAACTACGTCAAGGGCGTCGGCTACGCCCTGAACAAGCTCGGCGACGTGCCCAACGTCTACAACTACGTGGACGCCGGACACCACGGCTGGCTGGGCTGGGACGACAACTTCGGCGCCTCCGCGGAGATGTTCAAGCAGGCGGCGACCGCCGAGGGCGCGACCGTCGCCGACGTGCACGGCTTCATCGCCAACACGGCCAACTACAGCGCGCTGAAGGAGGACCACTTCTCCATCAACGACACGGTGGGCGGCAAGTCCGTGCGCGAGTCCAAGTGGGTCAGCTGGAACCGGTACGTCGACGAGCTGTCGTACGCCCAGGCCCTGCGCCAGAAGCTGGTCTCGCTCGGGTTCGACTCGGGCATCGGCATGCTGATCGACACCTCCCGCAACGGCTGGGGCGGGGCGAACCGGCCCACCGGGCCGGGCGCGACGACCAGCGTGGACACCTACGTCGACGGCGGGCGCTACGACCGCCGCTACAACACGGGCAACTGGTGCAACCAGGCCGGAGCCGGACTGGGCGAGCGGCCCCAGGCGTCCCCGGAGCCCGGCATCGACGCCTACGTGTGGATGAAGCCGCCGGGTGAGTCCGACGGCGCGAGCAAGGCCATCGACAACGACGAGGGCAAGGGCTTCGACCGGATGTGCGACCCCACGTACACCGGCAACCCGCGCAACGACAACAACATGTCGGGCGCGCTCGGTGACGCCCCGATCTCCGGGCGCTGGTTCTCCGCCCAGTTCCAGGAGCTGATGAAGAACGCCTACCCGCCGCTGTCGTGACGGGCTGACCCCCGGTCCGCCGGGCCCGGATCCCCGCACGGGGCCCGGGCCCGGCGGACCCGCGTCCGCCCCGAGGTTTTGCTG
>MUNG01000112.1 GCA_002154585.1 Streptomyces pseudogriseolus | reverse complement strand
GCCGAGCGCCACCCGGGCGGCGGTCTCACGGGCGGAGGCGCGCTCCAGGATCGGACGGGCCTCGCCGAAGCCGTACTTCTGCATGCCGGCCAGGTCGGCGTGGCCGGGACGCGGCCGGGTCAGCGGCGCGTTGCGCGCGAGGCCGGCCAGCACCTCCGGGTCGACCGGGTCGGCCGCCATGACCTGCTCCCACTTCGGCCACTCGGTGTTGCCCACCATGATCGCGACCGGGGAGCCCAGGGTGAGTCCGTGGCGGACGCCGCCCAGGAACGTGACCTCGTCCCGCTCGAACTTCATGCGCGCGCCGCGACCGTAGCCGAGCCGCCGCCTCGCCAGGTGGTCCGCCACCATGTCCGTGGTGATCGGCACGCCGGCGGGAAGGCCCTCCAGCGTCGCGACGAGTGCGGGACCGTGGGACTCCCCCGCGGTCAGCCAGCGCAACCTGCTCAACGGGACCCTCCCGCCCCGCCGATGCAAGCCCCGTGCAGCCACTCGACCTTGTCGTACAGCTGGTCGACCGTGAAGGAGGACAGCATCGCGTTGCGGGCGGCAGCGGCGTCGCCGGCCGGGTGGTAGAGCTGTTCGCCCATGGCACGGGCCACCTGCTGCACCGTGGCGCAGCGTTCGTACCGCTCGGAGTTGTACTTCTCCAGGCGTTGCGGGACGTCCTCGCCGGCTCCCGCGAGCAGTTGACCGATGAGCACGGCGTCCTCAAGGGCCATGCAGGCACCCTGGGCCGCGTACTGGAGCATGGGGTGAGCGGCATCACCGAGGAGGGCGACGCGGCCGTCGGTCCAGCGCTCGACGGGGTCGCGGTCGCACAGGACCCATGTCCTCCAGTCGGTCCCCAGTTCCAGCAGCTGCCGTGCGGTGGCGCTCAGTCCCGGGAACTCGGACAGGACATGTGTCCGCTCGGCGGGCCTGCCGCTCACGACGTCCTGTGCAGCGTCGTCGCGGGTGACGGCCAGGTTGAGGAACTTCCCACGCGCGATGGGATAGTGGACGAAGTGCCACTTCGGGCCGGCCCACAAGGTGACGGTGTTCCATCGCAGCTCCTGCGGAACCTGCTCCATGGGGATGACGGACCGGTAGATCGTGTGGCCGGACACGCGCGGCGCGCCGTCACCGACGAGTTGCTCCCGCACAGCAGAGCGTATGCCGTCGGCGCCGATGAGCGCCGAGCCGGTGAAACGCTGCCCGGTGTCGGTGAGGGCCGTAACGCCTTCCGAGTTCTGTTCGTACCGCGTCACGGAGCAGTTGGTGTTCAGCGTGATGTTCCGCTCCGCGACGCAGCCGTCAAGGAGTGTCTGATAGAGATCGCCGCGGTGCACGACGGCGTACGGGTTGCCGAAGCGGGTGCGGTATGCGCCGGTGAGCGGCATGCTCGCGACCCGCTGCCCGGTGGTGCCGTCCATGAACCGCAACTCGTCGATGTGGACGGCGCTCTGCCGTGCCGCGGCACCGACGCCGAGGTGGTCCAGGGCATGGAAGGCGTTCGGGCCCAGTTGGATCCCCGCCCCCAGTTCGCTGAAAGCGTCCCTTCGTTCGAGCACGACGACCTGGTGGCCGTGGTGCGCGATGCTCAGTGCCGCCGCGAGGCCGCCGATACCGCCCCCGGCAATGAGTACCTTCATCGTGATCCTTGTCGCTGTGGTGAAGCCGGTCGAGAGGTCGAGGGAAAGAGCCGCCGCAGCTCCTCGTGGAATCCCGGAAAGGTCTTTCCGACGCAGGAGGGGTCGTCGAGCGTGACACCGGGAACGCGGAGTCCGAGGACGGAGAAGGCCATGCCGATGCGGTGATCGCGACGGCAGGCGATGCGGGCGCCGGTGGGCGCGCCGGGGTGGACGGTGATCCAGTCGTGGCCCTCGTCGGTGTCCACGCCAAGGGCACGCAGATTATGCGCGACGGCGGCGATGCGGTCCGACTCCTTGAGCCGGGCATGGGCGATGCCACGGATGGTGATGGGCGCGTCGGCGAGCGGTGCGATGGCCGCCAGTGTCATGAAGGTGTCGGAGATCTCTCCCATGTCGACGCGGAAACCGCCCCGCAACGGGCCCTCGCCGGTGACGCGGGTGGCCGAGTCCGTGACGTCCACCCGCGCCCCCAGCTGCCGCAGTACGTCGACGAAGCGCAGGTCGCCCTGGAGGCTGCCGTGGCCCAGACCGGGCACGGTGACGGTGGCGCCGGTGACCGCGGCGGCCGCGAAGACGTAGGAGGCGGTGGAGGCATCCGGTTCGACGGTGAGGTCGAGGGCGACGTAGCCGCCGGGCCGGACTTCGATGACGTCCGCGGGCCGTTCGGTGACGTCCGCGCCGAACCTGCGCATCAGGGCCAGCGTCATGGCGATGTACGGGCGGCTGACCAAGCTGTCCACGGTGAGAGCCAGCGGGCGGCGCATCAACGGGGCCGCCATCAGCAGCCCGGACAGGAACTGGCTGCTCAGTGAGGACTCGACGGTGACCGCTCCGCCGTCGAGCCCCGCGCTCTCCACCGTCATGGGCAGCCCGCCGCCCGCAGTCCCCGTCGTCACCGTGGCGCCCAGAGCTGACAGGGTGTCGGCCAACGGGCCCAGGGGCCGGGCCTTGAGCTGGGCGCTGCCGTCGAAGACGAACCGGCCGTGGCCCACGGCGGCAAAGGGCGGCAGGAAACGGGCCGCGGTGCCTGCGTCCTCGCACCGGACGCAGGCCTTCCCCGCGGGGCCGCGCCCGGCCCCGGTGACCTCCCAGACCTCGTCGTCCTCCCACGTCCGGATCCGGACACCGAGGCTCGTGAGCGCCGTACGGAAGGCGATCGTGTCGGCGCTGACGAGCGGAAGCCGGAGCCGGGATGTGCCCACCGCGGCGGCGGCCAGCAGCAGGGCACGGTTGGTGATGCTCTTGGAGCCTGGGATACGGGCCCTCATGGAGTGTCCTCCAGCATGTGGGTGGTCGGCTCAGCCTGTGAACGCAAGGCCGAGACGGGCCAGCTGGACGGTGTCGTAGGCGCCCTCGGTGGTGGCCTCGACGTCGAAGACATGCCGCTCGGTGGGCGGGTAGCCGATGAGTTCGGCCGCCCTGGCCGGGACGGGCGCGTCAGCGGCCTGCGCCGACTCCCACAGGAAGACGGCGCCCCACCGGTTGGTACGCTCGTCCGAGATCCACACCTTCAGGCGCAGCCCTCGGACCTGGGAGAAGCGGTCCACTGCCTCATCACGCAGGAAGTCCCGCAGCGAGGCGATGGTCTGCTCGGACCGGTCGAGGTCCCACCACGCGATCACCGCACGCACGAACGGAGCACCCCCTCGAACGCGTCGCCGACGATGCGCACGCCGCCCTGGGTGAGCACGGACTCTGCGTGGAACTGCATCGAGGCGAAGCCCGGCCCGCGCAGCGCGTGGACCTCCCCGGTGCCGGGGTCTCGGCTCGCCTCGACGGTCCCGAGGCCGGGTACCTCGAACTCGTCCACCGCGCTGCGGGCCGCGAAGGTGTTGTAGAAGCCGACCCGCTCGCGGGTGCCGAACAGGTCGATCTCCCGCTGGACGCCCTGGTTCGGCTCGGACCTGCGCACCAGTTCAAGACCGAGAAGGGTGCTGAGCACCTGGTGGCTCAGGCACACGGCGACGAAGGGCCGGCGCTGGTCCAGGAGCGCGCGGATCGCGGACCGCAGATGGGTGATCTTGGGTTCGCGGACCGCGCGCGGATCGCCCGGGCCCGGCCCCATGACCACCAGGTCGTGCTCGTCGAAGGAGTACGGCTCGTCGAAGCGCCGGACCGTCGGCTTCAGTCCGATGGCCCGCAACTGGTGGCCGATCATGGAGGTGAAGGTGTCCTCCGCGTCCACCACGAGGACCCGGCGGCCGGCCAGTCCGGGCCGCGCGCCCGCGCCGTGGCTGTGCTCGCCGATCCAGAACCCGGCGATGGAGCTGTTGCGCTGTTCGAGAGCCTGGCGCACGCGCGGGTGTTCGGCCAGGCGCGTGGAGCCGTCGGCCCCCAGAGCGGCGAGCAGGCCGGCCGCCTTGGCGCGGGTCTCGTCGACCTCCGAGGTCGGGTCGGAATGCCGTACGAGGGTGGCGCCCACGCCAATGGTCAGCCGACCCGTGTCGTCGATGTCGGCGGTGCGGATGAGGATCGAGGAATCGAGCGTGCGCCATCCGCGCTCGTCCTGCCCGATCAGGGCGATGACTCCGCTGTAGTAGCCGCGCCCCCGGGGCTCGTACCGGTGGATCACCCGGCAGGCGCTCTCCAGCGGGCTGCCCGTCACCGTGGGTGCGAACAGGGTCTCCCGCAGGATCGTGCGGGGGTCGTGGTCGCTCCTGCCCTCGATGAAGTACTCCGTGTGCGCGAGCCGCGCCATCTCCTTCAGATGCGGGCCCACCACCAGGGGGGCGGGGTCACAGATCCGCGCCATCATCTTGAGTTCCTCGTCGACGACCATGTACAGCTCGTCGGCCTCCTTGCGGTCGGCGAGGAAGTCCATCACTCCCGGCAAGGTGGGGCCGGAGGGCGGATAGCGGTACGTGCCGCTGATCGGGTTCATCACGGCCCGGCCCGCCCGCAGGCTCACGTGCCGCTCGGGGCTGGCGCCGACGAAGGTGCGGTCACCGGTGTGCACGACGAACGTCCAGTACGCGCCCTGCTCCCGTTCCAACAGCCGCCGGAAGAACGCCAGGGCGCTGTGCACGGTGTAGTCAGTGATGTCGGCGACGAACGACCGCTTGATGACGAAGTTCGCACCCTCGCCCGTGCCGATCTCGTCGGCGATCACCTTGCGGACGATTCCGGCGTACTCGTCGTCGTCCAGGTCGAAGGCGCCGCCGTCGAGCACGACAGGCTCGTCCGGCAGCCGCCGCAGGGCGTCGCCGACCGCGAGGGTGGTCTGCTCCCGCACGGTGATCGCGATCAGGGGTTCGCCGTCGTCGGCGCAGGCGTAGCCGCGTTCGGCGACTTGGCGGAAGGGGATCACCGCCAGGACGTCCTGACGAGCCCCGGCGCCGGGGTCGGGTGCCTCCGTCATGGGGATCCCGGCCACGGTGTCCACCGTCGCCGCCGTTCCCGACAGGACCTCCAGGGTGTCCGGGTCGCCGGACTCGGGACGGTACAGCAGCGCGAATGCGGGCGACGGCCGCGGTCCCAGGATGCGGTCGAGCAGGTCGGGCTCCGTAGGGCCGGGTGCCGTACGGGAGTTGTCCATGGTCATCGGGCGAGCTCCTCGATCAAGGACTTCGTCGTCGTGACCACGGCGCAGCGCTCGGCGGCGTAGTCGAGGGCCAGCCGGTGGTACGCCTCGGTGAAGTCGGCGACGGCGTCGGCCACCAGGAAGGTCTCGATGTCGTTGGTGAAGGCCTCCACGGCGGAGGACAGCACCCCGATGTGGGCGTACACCCCGCAGAGGATCAGCTGGTCGCGTCCCTGGGCGCGCATCCTCTCCAGCAGGTCGGTGCGGAAGAACGCGCTGTAGCGCCACTTGGTGAGCAGCCAGTCGTCCGGGCCCGGCGCGAGGGACTCCACGACCTCGCGATCGGCGGGGTCGACACGCATACCCGCTCCCCAGAAGTCCTTGAGCAGTCCGCGCTGTTCCTCGGTCATACCGCCCGGCTGCGCGGTGTACGCGACGGGCATGCCGGATGCGACCGCCTGTTCACGCAGCCGGGTGGCGTTGCGCACAAGGTCGCCACCGGGCGCCTCACCCTCGGGGAACTGTCGCAGGAAGTAACGCTGCATGTCGTGGACGAGCAGGACCGCCCGGTTCGGATCGGCACGCCATGCGGCTGTGTTGGCGGGCAGGTCGCCGGCCTGGGGCATCGGGTAGGGCTGGATGGGGGGTATGCCTGGCATGGTCTTGTCTTCCTCTGTCGCTTGGTTTCGTCGGACGGCAGGGGGCGCACCGCCGTCCGCCGGGATGCCGGACTCCGGGGGTGTGGTGTCACCGGCCAGGTCGCCGGATGCCGAGGCCGCACCGTTCGGCGGCCGACCGTCAGACGCCGAGGGTCGCGCCGCCGTCGACGGTGAGGCCGTGCATCGTGATGTGCGAGGCCTGGTCGGAGAGGAGGAAAGCGACCGCGTCGGCCACGTCCGAGGGGCTGGCCAGCTTTCCGAGGGGGATGCCGACGCGGTAGGCGGCGGGTGAGCCTTCAAGGGTCGCGGAGCGGCCCCTGTCGTCCTGCCACATGGAGGTGAGCATCGGGGTCTCGGTGGAGCCGGGGGCGACCACGTTGCAGCGGATGCCGTACTGGGCGACCTCCAGGCCCAGGCATTTGGTGAACATGGTCGCCGCCGCCTTGGACGCCGCGTACGCGGCCATGTCCGTGCGGGCGGTGCCCGCCGCGTTGGAGGCGATGGTGACGACGGCACCGGAGCGCCTCGGGACCATACGGTTGATCACCGCGCGCGACACGAAGAACACTCCGTTGGCGTTGACCGCGAACGTCGCCGCCCAGTCCGCGTCGGTGAGGCCCGTCGCCTTCCCGAGGCGCAGCACGCCTGCTCCGTTGACCAACTGGTCGAGCGGCCCCAGGACGTCCTCGACGTCCGCGACCATGCGCTCGGCGCCGGCGCTCGTGGTGACGTCGGCGGGGAACGCCCTGACCCGCAGTCCTTCGGCCGCCAGTTTCGCGGCCACCTCGTCCAACCGGTCGTCGTCCTTGTCCACTGCGGCCACCGAGGCCCCGCGTTCGGCCAGGGTCCGCACGACCGCCGCGCCGATTCCGCCCGCGGCTCCGGTGACCAGCGCGATCTTTTCCCGCATGGTGAACAGTCCTCCTTGCCAGCGATTTCCAGAGAATTTCCAGTTGCTCCTGAGTGACTTCTCAACGACGCCAGGCGGAGGCGACCTCGACGGCCTGGCGGGGATTGAGCCTCGGATCACAGAAGCTCGTGTACTTGTCCCCGACCGAATTCAGAAAAGTGCGGTCCGTGACGCATTCCGTGACCTCGTCCGGGGTGGTCTCCAGGTGCAGGCCGCCGGCGATCCCGCCGGCCGGTGCCACGGATTCCTGGAATTCTTCGACCTCGCGTACGACGGCCTGCACAAAACGGGTTTTCAGGCCGTCGGGCCCGGCCTCGGTGTTGCCGTGCATCGGGTCGGACAACCAGATCGCCGGGTGCCCGGCTCCGCGTACGGCGGCGACCAGGGCCGGGAGCACGCCGGGTGCCGTACCGGCACCCATACGCGCGATGAGCGTCAGCCGGCCGGGGACGCGGTCGGGGTCCAACCGCTGGCACAGGCGCAGCAGTTCCCCGGGCGTCATGGCCGGTCCGACCTTGCAGGCCACCGGATTGCGTACGGCCGCCAGGAGCGCCACGTGGGCACCGTCCACCTGCCGGGTGCGCTCGCCGATCCACGGCCAGTGCGTCGAGGTGAGCAGGAGGCTGCCGTCGTCCTGCCGCCGGGTCAGGGGCAGTTCGTAGTCGAGCAGAAGCGCCTCGTGGCTGGTCCACACGGGAGCCTGGGCGCGTGGGGCGCCGGCGGCCCAGCCGAGGTGTTCCATGACCTCACGTGCGGCCTTGTGGCCGGTCAGCAGGCGTCGGGGGTCGGGCCGCCGCAGCACCGGGTCGGGGTTCGGGTCGTTCACCATGTGCCCACGGAAGACGGGCAGTTCGACGCCCTGGACCGTTTCGGTGGGCTTGGAGCGCGGCTTGGCGTACTGACCGGCAAGCCGGCCCACGCGCACCACGGGCATGCCCACGTTGACGCGCATGACACCCGCCAGGAGGTCGAGTACGGCTGCCTTGCGGGCGACGTCCACGCGGCCGTTCTCCGCCCAGTCCTCGGCACAGTCTCCGGCCTGGACGACCTGGGCGTGGCCCTCGGCGACCGCCCTGAGGTGGTCGTGCAGCTGGGTCACGTCCGCGGTCTCGACGAGCGGCGGCAGCACGCTCAGTTCCCGCCGGACCCGCTCCCTCACGGGATGGCCCTGCCAGTCGGGCTGCTGAAGAGCGGGCAGCGATTCGATGTGAGCGAGCTCGCTGTTCAACACGGTTCCTCTCGTGGGGCGAAGAAGGATTTCTTCGGCTGAACTCGTGAGTTGCTTTCATCGATTCTGCGGAATTGCGGAATCTCCGTGAAGAGGGGGTTCGCGACTTCGTCATGTTCCGCCGCCTCATGTTCCGGCGACCCAGCATCAATGGAAAAGAAGAGGCGTCCCGCTCCTGTCGCCGTTCAAGCCACAGGACCAGGACGCCGTGCGTCGGAAAGGACCGCGGTCAGCTGGTGACGCCGCCGTCGACGACGAGGTCGTGGCCGACGACGAAGCTCGACTCGTCGGACGCCAGCCACAGCACCGCAGCCACGATCTCGTCGGTCGTGGCGACACGGGCGATCGGCACCGTCGTGGCCAGCCGGGCCGCGCGGTCGGCGTCCGTCTCCCCCGGGCGCAGCGACATGCTGGTGTCCGTGGCACCGGGGCTCACCGCGTTGATGCGCACGTTGTCCTTGATGTGATCCAGGGCGGCGACACGGGTGAGGGTGCTCACGGCGGCCTTGGACGCGGCGTAGGCGGCCATGCCGGGGCGGCGCCCGTGGTAGCCGATGTTGGACGCGGTGTTGACGATGACGCCGCCGCCGTGCGCCTTCATGTGCGCGATCTCCTGCTGCATGCCGATCAGGACGCCGTTCAGGTTGACGTCCAGGACGGACTGCCACACGGACAGGTCCAGGTTCCCTACCGGGGTGGGCTTGCCGAAGATGCCGGCGTTGTTGTGCGCCACGTGCAGGCCGCCATGGCGCTCGACCGTCGTGCGCACCAGGCGCGCCATGTCCTCGGGCCGGGTGACGTCGGCCACGAGGGCGTCGGCGGTGCCGCCGTCCTCGCCGACGAGTCGCGCCGTCTCCTTGATGGACTCCGGCCGGGCACCCGCGGCGACCACGGTGGCGCCCTCACGCGCGAAGGCCCTGGCGCTGGCCCGGCCGATGCCGGATCCGGCCCCGGTGACGATGACGACCTTGTCCTTGAATCGGGCGGTCATGGGGGGGTGCTCCTTGACATGTGTCGTTGCGAATCGGATATCGGGGTGCCTCGAGGTGGCGGGAGACCCGGGGGTCGGCCGCCGCGCTCGAGGCGGTGGGGCTCTCAGCCGCCGCTCCCGGGCGAGCGAGGTCGCAGCAGGAAGAGCGCGCACACCGCTGCGGCCGCGAAGGCCACCGCGGCGATCGTGAAGGCGAAGCCGTAGCCGGAGGTCAGGGCGGACGCCGGCCCGGTGCCGGCGCGTTCCAGGTCGGCGGTGTGTCCTGCGGCAAGGGTGACCAGGACGGCGAGGCCGATGGCGGGGCCGGCCTCCAGCGCGGTGTTGACCACGGCGCCGGCGAGACCCGCCTGGTCCTGCGGGACGTCGGTGGTCGCGGACACGGTGGAACCGGCGAAGACCAGCGCCGTCCCGGCGGGGAAGAGCACAAGACCGACGAGCACCGCGCCGACGTACGGCGTGTCCGTGCCGATCCGGCCCAGCGCCGCGAGCCCCAGACCGGCGAGCGCCAGCCCCGCGACCAGGACCACGCGCGGTCCGAAGCGCTGCACCAGCCTGCCCACGGACCCGCCGCTGACGACCAGGGTCAGTCCGAAGGGCAGGAACGCCGCCGATGTCCTCAGCGCGGAGTAGCCCCGAACCTCCTGGAAGTACAGCGCGAGCATGAAGAAGATCGTGGTGATCCCGGCGGCACCCAGGAAGACCGCGAGCAGCGCCACGGCCCGGCGCGGCGAGGCGGGGAACGCCAGCGGCAACAGCGGCTGCTCCACCCGTGCCTCGGTGACGACGAAGCCCACCAGCAGCGCACCGCCGCCGAGCAGCGTGCCGAGCGCCACCGGAGACGTCCAGCCGCGCTCCGGCGCCTCCACGAGGCCGTAGCTGAGCAGAGCGATCCCGATGGTGACCAGGACGGCTCCGAGAGCGTCCAGCCGGCCACCCCGGGGCGGGGCACCCGCAGGAATCAGCCGGGGCGCGGCGGCGAGGGTCACCACCGCGACCGCGACCGGTACGACGAACGCCCAGCGCCAGGAGTTCCACGAGGCCACCACCCCGGACAGCAGCATCCCGGCAGTTCCGCCGGAGGCCGCGAGCCCACCCCAGACCGCCATGGCACGGGCGTACCGCACGGGCTCCGTGTGTACGACGCTCACCAGCGCCATCGCGGCCGGTACGGCCAGTGCCGCACCGGCGCCCTGGACGAAACGCGCCGCCAGCAGCGTCCACAGCCCCGTGGACACGCCCGCCAGCGCCGAACTCCCACCGAACAGAAGGGTGCCGAGGAGGAACACCCGGCGGCTCCCGTACAGGTCGGACAGCCGACCGCCCAGAAGCAGCAGGCCGCTGAACGACATGGGGTAGGAGGCCCCGAGCAGCGCGAGCTCGGCGCGGTCGAGGCCGAACTCGCGCTGGATGTCAGGGAGTACGACGTTGAGCACGCTCATGGCGAGGATGAGCACGAACTGGACCGACGCCAGCAGGGCGAAGGCCACGTCTCTTCTCCTGACGCCTGCCGCTTCCGCGGCCGTCGCGGCCGACTTCGTCCGCTCGGCCGCGGCGACGTCATGCTCCTGCACAGCTCGCCTCACGTGTGGTCGGGATGGGTGATGGACTGCGAGTGCCTGAAGATGTTCCGAGGGTCGTACGCGGCCTTGATCCGCTGAAGCCGCGGGTAGTTGTCCTTGTAGTAGAGCGTGTACCAGGGCACGCCGCTGGTGTTGACCTTCGGGTCGGTGATGTCGGCGTCGGGGTAGTTGATGTAACAGCCGTCCGTGGCCACGCCCGGTACGGGGTATCCGCCGCCGGACGAGAAGACCTCGCCGTACACGTCACGTGTCCAGCCGATGTTCGCGGCGTCGTTCTCGGCACCCGCCCAGAAGCTCTGGAACAGCCCCTTGAAGACCGAGTCCCGCTGCACCGACGCGGTGTCGCCGGACGCCACCGTGTTGATCTTCCCGCCGTACGACAGCAGGACCACCATGGACGCCGGGTTCTCGTGGTCGGTGCGCGTCAGGTGCCGGTACATCGCCGTGGCCTGCGCCTCGGTGACGTTCCTGCGCAGGTAGGCGGACTTGTGGTGGCCGCGCAGCGTCGGATTGGTCAGGGTCGGGTTGCTCGTGCCCAGCAGCTTCACCGAGTGCAGCCACGGAAGAGCCTGAGGCGTGAACAGGTCGGGCAACGCGCCCAGTTCGCCGACGGGGTCGGACATCGGGCGCACCGCCGTGTCGGACAGTGAGGCGGTGACCTCGGCGAGGAAGTCGTCGAGCACCTTCTTCGCGTCGGGCACGGTGGCGTCGATCTGGGTGAGCAGGCCGATGCTGCCGTTCGCCCTGTGGTTCATCATCAGGAAGCTGCACAGGGAGGCCGCGGACGAGCCGACGGAGCCGTTCTTCTCGTGCCAGGCGCCGAACTTCCGCACCAGGGACACGAACGAGACCTTGTTCAGTTCGCTCCACGGCAGGGCGAGCGCGCTGACCAGAACCTCCTCCGGGGGCTTGGGCAGCAGCGAGGCGGGGTCGGTGCCGGTGGCGTCCGGGCTGCGGAACCAGTACCGCGTGACGACGCCGAAGTTACCGCCGCCTCCGCCGGTGTGCGCCCACCACAGGTCGCGGTTGGGGTCGTCGGCCTCGCGCGTGGCCACCACGCTGCGGGCCTTGCCCTTCGCGTCGACGACGACCACCTCGACCGCGTACAGGTGGTCGACCGTCAGGCCGTGCCGTCGGGACAGCATGCCGTAGCCGCCGCCGCTGATGTGACCGCCCATGCCCACCGAGTAGCACATGCCACCGGGGATGGTGACGCCCCAGCCCTTGAAAAGCGATTCGTACGCGTGGAGCAGCGTCGATCCCGCGCCCACCTCGAAGGCCTTGAGCCGCTCGTCGTAGCCGACCGTGTCGAGCAGTGAGGTGTCGATGACCACCCGGACCTCGGGGTTGAAGACGAAGTCCGCGTAGCAGTGGCCGCCGCTGCGCACCGAGATCCGCTTGTTGCCGTCCACGGCTTCCTGCACGGCCCGCACCACCTGCTCCGTGGTACGCACCAGTCGGACGGAGTCGGGCCGGGCGACCCAGCGGGAGTTGTTGCCGACGACGAGATCCGCGTAGCGGGGGTCGCCGGGGAGGATGGTGACGGCGTCAGGAGCGGCTCCTGTGGCGGCGGTGGCGGCCGTCGCGGCGGGGCCGGTCTCCAGGGCCGTGGCGGCTATCGCCACGGCCGTGCCGGCCAGGACGCTTCGTCTTTTCATGGAACTCGCGTTCTCTTTCTGTGTCGGTGCAAGCTGACAGACGGGCTCAGTCGCCCCAAATAATTCCGAGGCCAAGACTTTCGGCGAATTCCACGGTGCGGTCGACCGACCACGATTCACCGACCGGCGCCGACTTCCCCAGGCCCGTCGGATAACCGGCCTGCGAGAAGAATCTCTCAAATCCACCAGGCGTGGTGACGACATAGAAACGAGCGGTCTCGCTCTCCACCAGATAGGAGTGCGGAACACCGCGCGGCAGGAACAGCACACCCGCACCCTCGACGGTTTCCGTGCGGTCGCCGACAGTGAGGCGAACCTCGCCGCCCTCGATGATGAAGATTTCGTCCTCGAGGGTGTGCATGTGGCGCGGTGCGCGTTCTCCCAGCACGGCACTGAAGTGTGTGATTCCCAACGCGCCGCCGGTCTCCTCGGCGGAGAGCTTCGTGGTGACCACCGACCCCTTCCCCCAGAGCCGGGAAGTTCCCTCACCGTCGCGGCGAATTATCGGCGACCGTCCTGCTAGCCCTGCGGTCAAGGTCCCTCCAGCACAGTGCGGTCAGGTGTTCAGCATTTCGCCGGGAGCTTCACACACCGTCGTCGCGGCCCGCAATGCGCGCGGCTTAGTTTGTCAGGTGCCGCCCCGCACCCGCCCGGAACACAATACGCATCGAAACTCAAGCCCGCGCCGCATACTTTGTCAGGTTGCCGCGATGTGACCGCGCAGCGGCGCGACCGTTATCGTGAAATGGACAGCAAGCCAATGCCAGACCCTAGGATTATGGTCGCCCTTTACCTTTCGGACGCCGGAGCGGAGGCAGTCATTGACCACACGGCCGCGCTCGAAACGCAGTGGCGCCCTGGACCAGCTCGCGGCGGAGGGGGTAGGTCTCTGGCTGGACGACTACCACCGGGGCCGGCTGGCCGACGGCAGCCTGGAGAGGCTGGTGGCCGACGGGCTGGTCGGTGGCGTCATCTCCCGGCCCGCGGCCGTCGCGCGGGTGATGTCGGGCACCACCGCCTACCGGGATCAGCTGAACCGGCTTCCGGACGCGGCATCCTCGGCCGAGGAACGCGTCTACGCGCTCATCGCCGAGGACGCCCGTGCGGCCTGCGCCGCACTGGAACCGGTGTTCCGGGCGACGGGAGGCATGCACGGCTGGGTCTCCCTCGGCATCGCGCCCCGGCTGGCCGCGGACGCCAAGGCGATGGTCGACCACTCCAGGCGGCTCGCGGAGGCAGTGGGCCGCCCCAACCTGTTGATCCGGATCCCCGTCTCGGGACAAGGACTTGCCGCTGCCGGTGACCTGCTCGCCCACCGGGTCGGCGTGCACGTCACCTCCGTGTTCTCCGTGCGGCGGTACGCCCAGGCGGTGGACACGTACTTTCGCGGCCTGGAGCGTGCCTTGGCCGACGGTCACGCCGCGTCCGGCGTCACCTCGCTCGTCTCGCTGGACACCGGCCATCTGAATGCCCGTGTCGACGCCCTGCTGGACGGCTCGACGGCCCCCTGCGCCGCCGAGCTGCGCGGACAGGCCGGGGTGGCCACCGCGCGGCTCGTCTACCGCCGCTACGAGGAGAGCCTCGGCTGCTCCCGTTGGCGTTCCCTGGTGGCCGACGGCGCCCGTCCGCAACGGCTGCTGTGGACTTCGGAGAACGCATCGGAATCCCCTCGGACCGCACTGGACCGGGTCGGACGGATCATCGCCTGGATGACGCTGCACGCCCTGCCCCAGGCGGCGCTGGAAGCGCTGGACCGCCGCGAGGGATTCCACGGCGACACCCTCTCCGGGGAACACGGCTCGGCCCGCCGGGTGATGGACGCGCTCGGACGGGCCGGCATCGTCGTCGACTCGCTCGCGCACGACCTGGAAGCCGCGGCGGCCGAGAGGGAGCGCGCCGCGTGGGACGAACTCCTGGCGTTGGTTCAGGCAGGCTGAGCCGCCGTCGGAGCTGGTTCGGTACGCAGCCCGCCCCGACGCACGGTGCCGTCGTTCCCCTCCGACGCACCCTCGCCGGAACGCACTTCCACCAGGAAGTGCTCGACCAGGTCTCCCCTGTCGACGACGTCGTGCCTCTTGAGCACCCGCAGCCGCCGGCCCGTCTCCGCGGCGATCCGGCGCAGTCCGTCCATGTCCCCCCTGCTGCTGAAGTGCAGCAGGGCCCGGCCGCCGTTCACCAGCCGGCGCGGTGCCTCGTCCACATACCTGCGGTGCGCCTCGTATCCGGGATCCACATAGGCACGTTCCAGGGAAGAGCCGAACCGGTAGTCCTCCGGCGCGCGGACGTACGGCGAGCTCCAGACGATCGTGTCGAAGAGCTGTCCGGCGGGCAGCCCGTCGAAAAGGTCGCTGTGCACGGCTCGGACCCGGTCGGCGACCCCGTGCCGCCGGGCGTTGAGCGCGGCGTTCGCCACCGCCTTCGCGTTGACGTCGGAGGCGACGACCCGCTCCCAGCCCGCGAGGGCCGCCGTCACGGCGACGACTCCGGTGCCGCACCCGATCTCCAGGAACGCGCCGCGTCGCGGGCGGCGTACGGAGTCGGAGAGGCCCAGCAGATCCAGGACGATCTCGGTGGTACCCGCGTGCAGCGGGGCGAAGACCGTGTCGAGCAGGTCCCATTCCCTTCCACGCAGCGAGAACACCTTCGGGCGGTGTTCCGGCCGCATGGAGTCACGGCTGCGTTCGAGCGAACGCAGATAACTCTTGATCTCGGACATCGCGCCCCCCGACGGTCCTCTCCTGATCGCCGAGCACCGCCTTCGCGTTCCCGGCCACCGCCCGCATCCCCTCGCGTACGGCCCCGGCCCGATCCTTCCGTGACAGCCCGGGCGAGCGACAGGTGGTCCGACCACACTGTTGGCAGGGGTCAAGGGTGCCTCGACCACCACTCTCCAGGAACAGCAGTGCGACCACGTACCGTAAGCGGTTGAAACCGCAGGGCTAGGAACTTAGGCTCTCTAAAGACCTACGTATCCGATCACACTCGACCACAGAGAATCACGGGGGAAGTGATGGCAGGGGGGCCGGAGCAGGCTTCGCCGGATGTGATGTCCGTACTGGAACTGCTCGCCACGGGGGCGCCGACAGCTCGGTTCGAGGAACTGCTGGACACCGCCCGGCGCGAGGAGGCTTCCGACGCGACCCTCGCGGAACTCGACCAGGCCGCCCGCCTGGCCTCGCGCGTCCGGGCCCTGATCGGCCACGCGCAGCAGCGCGAGGCCGGACTCGCCGCACTCGTCGACACGGCCCACGACCTCACCCTGGTGCACGGCATGGACGCACTCCTGCACGAGATCGCACGACGGGCACGCCGACTGTTGAACTTCGACATGGCCTACATCGGACTGCGCGACACCGACGACGAGAGCGCAGGCTCTCTGATCCGCGCGGCGGAGGGCGACACCACGTCGCTCAGCGTGGGCCTCAAGACCTCCGAGGACTCAGGCCTCGGCAGCCTCGTCCAGCGGACCGGCGCGCCCGCATGGAGCCCCGACTACCTGGCCGACAAGGACCTTCCGCACTCCCCCGACATTGATGCCGCCGTGCGGGCCGAGGGTTTGCACGCCATCCTGGCGGTACCGCTCGGTCACGGCACGACGGTCTTCGGCACCCTCTACGGCGCCGACCGGAAGGTACGGCATTTCACTCCGGACGAGATCAGCCTCATGCGCTCGCTCGGCAAGCTGGCGGGCGTCGCCGTCGAACGCGCGCGGCTGCTGGAGGACACCCGCGCCGAGGTGACCGAACTGGCACTGGACACGTCCCGCGCCAGGAGCAGTCTCCACGTGCAACGCCGCGTCGAGGCCGCCTACATCCGGCTGATCGACCTGGTGCTGGGCGGCTGCGATCCGCAGACCCTCGCCGAAGCCGCGGCCGAGGAACTGTCGGGGGCGCTGGTCGTCAGGGACTGCGTCGGACGCACGGTCGTGGTGACCGGCACGCCGCCCGAACTGGCCGAGGACGACGTCCTCAGGTGGACCTACGACGCCCATGCGGCGGGCCGCCCCGTGCCCATGCCCGAGGGTGGCTGGGTCGCGCCGGTCACGGCCGGCGGCGAGAACCTCGGTGCCATTCTGCTGGTCCCCGACGAACCGCTCACGGACGACTTCGGGGTGCGGTTGCTCCAGCTCACCGCGCGGGCGGTCGCCCTCATCCTGCTGCTTCAGCGCACCTCGACCGTCGCCCACGACCAGATCCGTGACGAACTGCTGGAAGAACTCCTCAGCGACATCCGGCCACAGCCGCGCCAGCTGATCCCGCGGGCACGCCGGCTCGGCATCTCCATCGACGAACCGCACGTGATGGTGCTGGCACGGCCCGAGGGAGGTGCGGAAGGCCGCGCCGCCGCCTGGGCGTCGTCGTACGCCCATCGCATGTCCGGGCTCATGAAGGTCCGTGAAGGCTGTGTGACACTGCTGATCCCCGGCGAGGACCCCCTCGCCGCGGCCACCGCGGTGTCCGGGGAACTCACGCCGCTCGTCGGTCGTCCCGTCACGATCGGGGCGGCCGGGCCCGTCTCGGGCCCGGACCGCGTGGCCCAGACCCACCGCGAGGCCCTCAGCTGTCTGGAAGCACTCACCGAACTGGGCAACATCGGCTGCGTCGCCACCCCGCAGCAGATGGGCTTCCTCGGCGTACTGCTCTCCGAGACGCACGGCGTCAGCGACTACGTCGAGTCCGTGATCGGCCCCGTGCTGACCTACGACGCCCAGCGCTTCACGGAGCTGACCCGCACACTGGACGCCTACTTCGCCTCCTCCTCGAGCCCGACGCGCGCGGCGTCGGACCTGCATGTGCACCCCAACACGGTGTTCCGGCGTCTGGAGCGCGTCGCCGAACTCCTCGGCGCGAACTGGCAGGACCCTGAACGAGCACTCGAGATCCAGCTCGCTCTCCGCCTGCACCGCACCCGGCGAACCCTGCGTCACCGCCACACCGCCGTCGGGACGGTACGCGACTGACGGCAACCCGGCTCCGTGACAGCCAGGTTCACAAGGGTCACGCGGAGATTCGACGCGCGTGGAGGGGCAGCTCATCCGACTCGTTCGCCAGCACCGACACCGCATGGGCGACGGAAGCCAGCGTCATGTGGCGGTGCCAGCCAGGGAACGAGCGCCCTTCGAAGTCCCGGATACCCACCCGCTCACCGATCCGCTCCTCGTCCTCGGCGACCCGCCCCGCTAGCCGGGTCAACCGCACGAGGTCACCGACCGGCGCCGTCGCCGGGGCCGCGAGCCACAGGTCCACCGGGGCCTTCCCCAGCTCGTGCCACACGCCCATCAGCAACAGCTCGGGCCCGGAGCCCGGCCGGGACAGCCGTACGCGGACCGCCGCCACAAGCGTGGTACGCCGTACCGGCCCTCCGGCGTCCTCCAGCGGACGGCGCAGACCCTGCACGGACTCCATGATGTGACGGGCCGGAATCGCTCCCGCCCGGTACCCGGGCATCGCGCGGTCCGTCACGATCAGCCGCGTGCTCCCCTGCACCCGGGTGAGCAAGGGCGTCCGAGCCTCCGCGAAGGGCCGGACGACGCCGCCGAGGCCCCTCACATGGGTGTCGAGCACGACAGGACGCTTCGGCACCGGCCACTGGCCCAGGGCGGTCAGCGCCGTAGCGGTCGCGCACTCCTCCGGTGTCTCCGCCTCGGTTCCGCCGGGGATCTCCGCCCTACGACACCTGCGCGCGTCCCCGAGCCAGGACTCGGGCAGATGCAATCGCCACTGAACGGGGACACTCGCCTCCTCGGCCGCAGCCCAGGCTCCGAAAGCCAGCTGTCCGTTGAGCACTTGTCCGAGCTCCGGGGCGAACTGCCGCTCCACCCCCACCGAGTGCTCGCCCGCCTTCGGAATGAACAGCGGCCGTACGACCCAGGCCGTTGGTCCCAGCACCCGCATGACACGGTCGGTGAGGGCTTCGCGCATGGGCGACCAGTCCCAGGTGGAACTGCTGATGAAGTGGTGCAGACTTTGCTCCGCCGCGGTCCCGCCGGCGAAGGCGGCGATGTTCCGGATCGACTTGCGCCCCTCCGCCGCCAGCAGCCCACTCAGATATTGCCGCGCCCTCAGCCGCTGGTCACTCCGGCGTAATGACGCGAAGAGCTCAGCGCTGAACGCGTGGTCCGGATGGATGACGTCGTAGGCCCTTCCTCGTATTCGGTGCCAGGAGACGACTTCCGCGTTCATGGTTCCCCCCGCTCGTCCGGTTCACAGCCGCTTCCTCCACTCTGGCCACGCGCGTCCGGCCACGGGAGGTGCACCGGACACACACCTGCGGGCGACGACGGTTGCCCGACCACCCCCGGAAGGGCTCCCTCCACGGCAGCTGTGACGCGGCCGCAGCGCCCATGTGTGGTGCGACCACCTCCAGCCGCCTCGAGCGCCACCCGCTCGGCCACCGCGCCCGCCGACGGGACCGTGCCGGCCGACGCCGCTGTGCCACACGGGCAGCCTGGCCCCCCACAATGGTCTCTTCCCTCGGAGGGACGCGGGGCGAGGCATGCAGGCGCCGGGAGGCACGGGGCGACGGAAGTCGCAGCTCGAACTCAGCCAAGCTGACGCCAGGCTCGCCGGCTCCGGGCCCGCCGGCTCCGGGTCCGCCGGGGAACCGACGGCTGATCGGCCCGCCAACCCTGGAACCGAGCCGAGGCATCATCCTCGGCCCCCCACCCTCACCTGATCCGCTAACCTGTCAGGGAACGCCGTCAGCGGCGGTCCCACCCTTGCCGCAGTGCGGGTGAACGCTCACTCAGAGTATTCAGCCACGCTGCATGCGAGGCCCCGCCTTCGTAGCTCAGGGGATAGAGCACCGCTCTCCTAAAGCGGGTGTCGCAGGTTCGAATCCTGCCGGGGGCACAGGCAGAAGGGCCAGCTCAGGAGGGTTTTCCTCCCAGGCTGGCCCTTCGTCGTGTCCGGGGTCGTGCCACACGCGTGCCACTACGCCCGTTCGGCGACTCGTCGGAGCGGAAGGGATGCCCGCTACTCCGCAACGAAAGGCGCATACCCGACCGCCACCTCACTGACCTGCAAGTCCGAGAAGAGCAGGGTGAGACGGTGCGCGTTGGTCTCGATGCAGACCTCATGAAAGTCGATCCCCACGGCTTGCGCCCAACGGCGGGTCGCTTCGGACTGCGGAAGGACCTTCGCACCTGGGTACAAAGGGTGACACTTCACACCCCAGACATATCCGTCGAGGTCGACGCCGGTCTCATGGTCGATGAGGCAGTCGTCCAAAGAGACACTCCAGGTCTCCGGCAGCACGGACGACTCGCACCGGGCCTCGACGCAGTACCGGAAGAGATACCGCAGATACGCCGGCTCGACACCGGTGCGGGGATCCGCCGTCATGTAGACGATGACCTCGTAGTCGCGCATGTAGCTGGTGTATCCGTGGTGGACGACGGCGTGATCGAAGATCTCGTCCAACATCTGTTCAAGCACCGCGGCGTCCATGCAACCGTTTCTATCCCACGCGATCAGCCCCTGACAGCCGGATATCTACACCGGTGCCAAGGGCTGAGGACTCCACGACGATCGCTCGGACAAGACTTAGCCGGGCGTTTCCTCTCCCCCACCTTCGCGGATCATGGCCCCGAGCCGGTCAGCGATAGCCCGGTCACGGTCGCTGGTCATGTGCTGGTAGATCAGCGCGGCCCGCGAGCTGCTGTGCCCCATCCGCGTCATCAGCTCCCGCGTGCTGGCCCCAGCCGTCGAGGCCAGCGTGTTGCCCGTGTCCCGAAGATCGTGGAAGTGCAGCTCGGCCGTGACGCCCGCGGCCTTCCGGGCCTTGACCCAGTCGTCCCGGAAGTTACTGCGCCGCAGCTGCCCGCCCTGGGGTCCGACGAAGACGTGCCCGTCGCGGCCGGGAGCGGCGAAGTGCTCCGGCTGGGCGCTCGTCCAGGTGGCTGACGCTCACGGCGAAGCTGACGTCATCGCTTCGTACGTCACTGACGGGCCCGAGCAGTTCCTGTATGCGGTGGCCAGACTGGTGCTCGGGGACCGGGAGACGCGTGCCGAGTTGTTTGGGGAGCCTCAGGTCTACCGATGGTTCTTCCAACGGCACGGAGCCGGGGTCACCATCCGCCTCGTCGTGGCCGATGCGACCGTGCGCCGGATGGTGCGGGAACCCTTCTCTGGTCCGGTCGCCACACACTTGCGCAACTGGCCCGGTCGGCCGTCCGCGCCTTTGATCAGATCGCATATGAACTCGGTGAAGAGGCCTACGCTGCCCAGTGGGGCCGTCCGTTCCCTCGAACCGAACTCGAGGTCCTGCGCGCAGCGATGCGGGTGCATGTACAAGCAACACCCTGATACAGGGAGCTGGCTTGGTGCCGCACAAGACTGCCGATCGAACTCCTGGTGCGCCACATGACCGACGACGCCGCGTCCTGTCCCGAGTGCGGCCGGCCCATGGAGTCCGGTGGCTTCGTCCTCGTCAAGCGGGAGCACGACGGCCAGCGGACCTGCCGGATCCTGTGGAGGTGCACCGGTCTGCATGTCTGGTGGCGATGGGCCGACCGGCCGGAGGAGCCGCTGGAAGCTTGCCCGGTGCCCGACCAGTTCCGGTGACATCAGAGGCTGACATCGACGGTGCTGCACCACGGCGGTGCACAGCAGCCTGAACGGCACCGTTGGCGTGGTGTGCTGCTCAGCCGGTGGTGTGTGAGGTGTTCAGGGACCGGGCGTGGTCGGCGAGTGCGTGGAAGTCGTTCTCCCGCAGGCCGATCCGCGGATTGACGTGGTGGAGGAGCACGGGTCCTTGGTGGTGAGCGGTCACGTACGTTTGGTCCCGCTCGCTCAGCTCGTCGTCCACCCAGGCGAACGGACGACCGCCCGCGTAGTCCACCAGCGGCCCGGTCTTCCAGTGGATTCCATCCGGACGTTCCTGGAGTAGGGCGTCGCCGAAGTCCACGTAAGGGAGTTCAGGAAGACCGAGGACCGGTGCGATCCACCGGTTGGCATCATCCATCCATGTGGTGGCCCAGCACAGCTCGAAGCCGAGCTGGAGCAGGATGCGTCCGTGGTCCGGGTTGAGCCAGACACGTAGGGGACGTGGTCGGAACGAGAGGCCCATGTCGACCTCATCAGCGTTGTTCCGGGGAATCTGAGTGTGGTGTAGCCGTCGGGACGCCTTTGCGGCTTGGCCGCGTATGGGTTGAGCGGCCCGTCCACGTCGAGGAACAGCAGTGGTCGGTTCACGGCTTCCCCCGAATCTGTGCACTGTGGACTGCCCCGGTCAGCGTAACTGCGCGATCGTCAAGCAGCCTTGGATTTGTCGTCCGGGGGGCGATCGTCGGAGCCGGCGGAGAGTCACCCACGCGCTCCATACGTAAGGAGCGGCAAGCGGCACTACAGGGCGCAGTGAGGCGGTGTTACTGGTAGCAAATGCGGTGCGAGGCCGCGAAGGACTCGCCCTATGTGCTGAGGTAACGGTCCAGGAGTTCACGCAGGTTGCGGGCCTCCGTCGGCAGGTTCGCCGAAAAGGCGGTCCATCCGGTGAAGGTCAGTTCGTGCGGCAGGTCGACGAGGCCGGTGATCGCGTCCCAGAAGGCGTTCCAGTTCCGGCCGTAGAAGTCGGGGAACATCAGGCTTCGTGGAAGGAGCCGTTGGAGTGCCTCAGCGTCCCGTACCTCGACCAGGTCGATGACCAGCGAGCTGGGGACCGTGGGTTCCGCCTCGTTTGTTCCGTCTGTTTCGTCCGTCATCACGGCCTGGGTCTTCTGGTGGGTGCCGACCGTCGACGAACCTGTAGCTGTCGTTGGTCACGTACGGCTCGTCGTCGGCGAGGCGCAGTCGCCTGCACGGCTGCTTGAACCGCTTCATGGTACTGATCAGGCCGGCATCGGTCTCGGGCCACACACGTCCTGGCGGGGTGCGGCCGACAGTACGCTCAACCCAGGGAATTGGGCTCGCCGCACAGTGTCCGGGAGATGCCTCATGACGGCTGAGGCGGTGGTCCCCGCGTGGATGCGTGAGCACATCCAATCGCCGCCCGGACGTCGTCGTCTACCGCGCGGACACGATCGACGTCACCCCGACCCGTCCTGAGCACGTGCTACTGCCACCCGGCAGGAGGAAAATTCACCAGCTGATCCACGAGATCACCAAGGCGATCGGCAACCCCGAGATCGCCCAGATGATCATCAACGTGGAGCACGCGGTGGGCGGTGACCTCATCAAGCAGTACGGCTCGGGCAGCATCGGCAAGGCACAGCACAGCGGCAGCGGGGGCATTCAGGCGTCATGAGCGGGGACCACATCCAGCAGTACGGGGCGGGCAGCATCGGCAAGGCCGAGCACACCGGGTCCGGGGACATCGTGACCGGCGGCAAGAACGTCGGCGTGACCGAGGCAGGGCCGGCGCTCCAGGCCCTGCTCACCGAAATCGAGCGGCTCCGCCCGCACTTGGACGCGGCGGACCGGGCCGAGGTGGACGCCGCCGCCGGCGCCATCACCGAGGAGACCTCCCCGGAACGCCGGCGCACCCTCGTGCAGCGCATCTCCGGCATCGCCGCCCTGGTCGGCGAGGTCGGCCTGCCCGTCGTCGCGGCCGGGAAGGCTCTGCTCTCCGGTTGAGGGCGCACCCGATGACGCGCCTACGGAGCCCTCGGCATCAGCGGGCATTCGCAGGCGTGAGGGTCCCGGGCCGGTACGGTCCGGGACCCCTCCGTGCGGCGTCTCAGCCCAGCGGGTTCGTCCTGTCCCTCAGGGTCGTCAGGACCTCGGTGTACAGGCGGGACTTGATCGTGCCCAGGGTGTTGCCCGCCTTGCCGGTCAGGGACTCAGCCAGGGACAGGGCCGTGGGGCGGACCTCCGTCTCCGGAACCGCGCGGTCCACGATCGACGCCGCCGCCGCGTCCACGCCCCCGTACCGCCGCGCCGTCGTCATCGCCTCGTGCGCCGTCTGCGGGGTCAGGCGGGCGCGGATCAGGGCCGACATGCCCGGGGTGAACGGGATGTCGATGTCCGCCTCCGGGAGGCACCAGTAGCCGCGGTCGGCGCGCATCACGCGGAAGTCGTGGGCCAGGGACAGCATCGCCCCGGCCGCGAACGTGTGGCCCTGGAGCGCGGCCACCGTCACCACCGGCAGCGACAGCAGCCGCGCGAACAGTTCGTGCACGGAGACCACGTAGTCGTGGTAGGCGTCCGCGTGGGCGAACAGCCACTCCAGGTCCAGGCCGTTGGACCAGAACTTGCCCGTCGCCGCCGTCACCAGGGCGCGCGGGCCCTCCGCCTTCTCCACCTCGTCGAACGCGGCACCGACCGCGGTGATCCAGTCGGGGTGGAAGCGGTTCTCGCCGTCTCCCAGGTCGAGGACGAAGACGTTCTCGTGGCGGTCCAGCGTGGGCATGGCGGCGCTCCGTTCACCTGTGGCCTACTGGTCGGTAACTTAAGGGGCCGGTGCAGGGAACGCAAGACACCGCCGGACGCCGGCGTACGTCACGAGTAGCTGAAGTCGCCCACCGTCCACGCGCTGACGTCCTCGATCGCCACCCGGTACATGCCGCCCGTCTCCGGGACGCCGACCGTGCCCTGGATGATCCGGGCGACGTGGAAATGGAGGTGGGTGGGCGGGCCCTCCCGCTTCACCGGGGAGTCGAAGACGGAGGCGAACTCGCCGAGCCGGTCCGAGTCCTTCAGTACCTCCGCGACCCTCTTCCGCCACACGGATTCGGGCGCCAGCCGGCCGGTGATGACGGCACCACCGGTGACCACGGTCAGAGACATCTGACTGCTCTGCCCCGCTTCCACGCGGGCTGCGATGTCTACGATCAGCTCGTCGGGCTTCACCATGGCCCGGATTCTATGCGGGGGCGCCCTGCGGCACGTCCCCGCTGTCCGGGACACGGGCCTCGCACGCCTTTGACCTGCCCGGACAAGGGGACGGTTGTCCGGGACAAGGTTTCCTGTTGATCTCGGCCGGCGCGGTCGGCACAGTCGTCGGTGTCGGGGGGCACGGGCCGTGGCGAGGGGGAGACCGCGGCCCGGCACCCCGCGACGGGTCGGCGCGCACACGGCTGCGGGGGCCCGGCATGTGGATCGTGCATGCGGGTCGGGCATGCGGATCAGGCATGGCGGGTTTCCCCGTTGTTCAGCGTGCAACGACCGCAGCAAGATGGCACGCATGGGGAACTTGCGTGAGTTGTCTCCGTACGCGGCCGAGGATGCCGCCGGTTTCGTCGAGTCGATGAGGCGGCTCAAGGAGCTGTCGGGGATGACCTTTCGCGAGCTGGAGGAGCAGGCCGGCCGGAACGGGGACGTGCTGGCGCGCAGCACCCTGGCCGACGTTCTCCGGCGTGACCGTCTGCCCCGGCCCGATGTCCTGGCCGCCTTCGTGCGCGCCTGCGGGGACGGACAGCGGGTCGGGGACTGGCTGGACGCCAGGGAGAGGATCGCGGAGGGGGGCGGACGGGCCGGCGGCACGCCTGAGCCGGCACCGGCCGCGTCCGCGTCCCCTCCCTCGTCCGCTCCCGCGCCGCGCGACGGACACGAGGAGGTGAGTGCGGTGGATCAGGTCGGCGAGGACGCTGTGGCCAGGACGCCACGGCGGCGACGGCAGTCCCTGCTCGCGCTCGCCGCCGTCGCCCTCCTCCTCGTCGCCGGCGCCGGCGTCCGGGCCTGGCAGTCCCGGGCGGAGGACCCGCGGGACGGCGCCTCCGACGACATCCCCGTCGCCAAG
This sequence comes from Streptomyces pseudogriseolus, assembly GCA_002154585.1. Taxonomy (GTDB): domain Bacteria; phylum Actinomycetota; class Actinomycetes; order Streptomycetales; family Streptomycetaceae; genus Streptomyces; species Streptomyces pseudogriseolus. Next base: position 12,647 of record MUNG01000112.1, on the reverse strand, counting down.
GGCGAGCGGCAGGCTCCCGTCGACGGCTGGGTCACCATCCGGCCCGCCGGACGGACCGACCTGTGCCTCACGGACGGACGGGACCGCCGCGGCGTCTACGGCAGCGCCGTCGCCGTGCACCTGCCCTGCGCCGAGGTCCCCGTGCCGCGTACGTATCTGGAGCCGGCCGGTGCGGGGCTGTACCGCGTCCAGTGGCACCATCCGGAGCTGGGCAAGGGGTGTCTGACCGTCATGGACACCGGCCCGGTGAAGGGCATGCTCGAACCGCGCGACGACTGCGCCAACGCCACCCTGTTCCGGCCCGAGCCCGCCCCCGAGGGCTCCGGCGCCCCCGGCGCCTACCGGCTCCGTACGGTGCCGGGCGCGCAGTGCGTGGGCACCGCCGACGACTCGGTCGCCGAGGGTGTGGAGGCCGTCCAGGAGCCCTGTGCGGACGCGGCGGGCTCCCTGGACCAGTACGTCGTCGTACGGCCGGACTGACGGCCTCAGGAGACGTCCACGCGCACCGGGTCGCCCAGCAGGCCGTCGGTGTAGGTCACGTACTGCGGCGTGAAGGTGCCCTTGCCGGTGACGGTGCCGGAGATGTTCTCGCCCGGGGCGAGGTCCACCGTGTCGATCTGCTCCTCGTCCACGCCGAGTTCGACGGTGTGCTTGGTGCCGCCGGTGTCGGTGATCGCGAAGTAGAGCGGGTTCACGCTCACCTCGTCGTCACCGTCGTTGGCGACGGTGACCCGCACGCTGGTGTAGTCGCTGCCGTCGGCCAGGACGCTCTTGCTGAACTCCGCGGGTTCCGCGGTGAGCTTCACCGGGCCGTCGGCCTGCTCGGACGCCTTCTTCTTCGTGTCCGGGCCCTTCTCCTCCGTACCGGCGGAGGAGTCGGCGGCCGTGTTCCCGCCGTCGTCGGAGCCGCCGCCGCTCGCCGACAGCGCGGCGATCAGGACGACGAGGCCGAGCGCGCCCGCGCAGCCGAGGCCCGCGACCTTCAGGAAGCGGCCCTTCCTCCGGGGCGGCGGGGGCGGGGTGCCCGGGAAGCCGTACCCCGGAGGCTGCGGGTACGGCTGCTGATTCGCGTGGGGCGGCTGCTGGTTGGCGTGGGGCGGCTGCTGGTTCGGGTCGTCCGGCTGGGTCACCGTGCTGGATCCCTCCTGGTCGTTCGCTTCGTGCGCGTAGATGACCTGCGAGGTATGCGAGCAGTTGCCCCGTACCGGACGGATTCACCCGATCGTGGCGGAGCGTCCCCGCCGCGATAATCGGGGCATGACCTCACCTCCTCTCGGCGTGGACGCCGTGCACGGGCGGCTGACGGGCGATCTGCTCGCCGTCGGGGCGCCGTACGGCCTGGTGCTGGCCGGCGGGGAGGCCGTACGGGCGCACGGGCTGGTCGAGGCGCGCGTGAGCGAGGGGGTGGATCTGGCCACCGAGCATCCCGCGGACATGGCCGGGATCGCCGGGGCGGTGCGGGCGGGGTTGGAAGGGCGCGGGTGGGCGGTCGAGGCGCCGGTGGCCGACCCGCTGGCGGCGCGGCTGGTCGTGACGGACGAGGCGTCCGGGGCGCGGTGGCGGGTCGATCTGCGCAAGGAGGTGCTGTGGCGGCCGCCGGTGACGACCGCGGCCGGTCCGGCGCTGGCGCTGGCGGATCTGGTCGGTACGCGGGTGCGGGCGCTGGCGGACCGCGGGCTGCCGCGTGACCTGGTGGACGTGCACGCGGCCGCGGACCGGTGGAGTCCGGCCGAATTGGAGGAGCTGGGGCGCCGGCACGCGCCGGACACCTTCGACCTGGCCGAGTTGCAGTCCCGGCTGACCGGCACGGAGTGGCTCGACGACCGGGGTTTCCGCGCGCAGGGGCTGGACGCGCCCGCGATCGAGGAGCTGCGGCGCTGGGCGCTGGCCTGGGCGGAGGACATCGCGGAGCGGCTGGTGGAGGGCGAGGACCCCGAGGAGTAGGGGCGGCCGCGGAGTAGGGGCGCGGCGGCCCCGGGGACTGAGGGTCCGCGGCCCCAGGGATCGGGGGCCCGGCAGCCCCGGGGACTGAGGGCCCGGCGGCCCCAGGGACTGAGGGTCCGCGGCCCCAGGGACTGGGAGTCCGGCGGCCCCGGGGCTGAAGGCCCGGCGACCCCGCGAGCGGCGGATTATCGTCAGGGCGGTCAGGGGATCGTCAGGGCGCGGAGCTAGGGTCGGGCCCATGACGACTACCGAGAACACCAGCGCCTCGCCGCTCGACGTCGAGATCGGCGCCCTGACCGGCGGCCCGGCCGACCTCTCCCAGTACGCGGGCCGTGCCGTGCTCGTCGTGAACGTGGCCTCCAAGTGCGGGCTGACCCCGCAGTACGAGGGTCTGGAGCGGCTGCACGAGCGGTACGCGGAGCGCGGGTTCACCGTGCTCGGTGTGCCCTGCAACCAGTTCCTGGGGCAGGAGCCGGGCTCCGCGGAGGAGATCGCCGAGTTCTGCTCGGCGACGTACGGGGTGACGTTCCCGATGACCGAGAAGGTCGAGGTGAACGGCGACGGCCGGCACCCGCTGTACGAGCGGCTGACGGGCTTCGCCGACGCCGAGGGGCACAGCGGGGACATCCGCTGGAACTTCGAGAAGTTCCTCGTCGGCCGGGACGGCGCCGTCGTGGCCCGGTTCTCGCCGCAGACCGAGCCGGAGTCGGCGGAGGTCGTGGCGGCCGTGGAGAAGGCTCTGGGCTGACGGTTGACCTTGCCCTTGGGTCAAGGGAGAGCGTCTGCGTCACCGGGCGGAGGGACCGCCCGGTGACGGAGACTGTCGACGTGGACGAGGAACTGCTCTCCATCGGGGCGTTCGCGGCCCGTAGCCGCCTGTCGGCCAAGGCGCTGCGGTTGTACGACCGGCTGGGGCTGCTGGCGCCGGCGCGGGTCGACGCGGACACCGGCTACCGGTACTACCGGGCGGACCAGGTGGAACGGGCCCGGCTGGTGGCGCTGTTGCGGCAGCTGGACATGCCGCTGGCGCGGATCGCCAAGGTGGTGGACGCGGGCGACGGGGCGGCGCAGGCGCGCCGGCTGGACGCGTACTGGGCCGACGTCGAGGCGCGGCACGCCTCGAGGCGGACGCTCGCCGGCTATCTCCGTGGACGGTTGTCGGGGAGGAGCCTCGAGATGTACGGGAAGTTCACGGTGGAGACGGTCGACGTGCCGGAGCAGGTGGTGATCACCGAGTCGCGGCACATCCTGGCGGACGAGCTGCCGGCGTGGATCGGCGCGTCGCTGGGGCGGCTGGAGGAGGGCGCCCGCGCCTGCGGCGGGGTGACCGGGTCGCCGTTCGTCGTCTACCACTCCGAGGTGTCGGTGGAGAGCGACGGGCCCGCGGAGGCGTGCGTGCCGGTCGCCGACGCGGCGGCGGCCCGCGCCTGGGCCGCGGAGCGGGGCCGGGCCCGGGGGACGACGGTGCGGGTGGAGCCGGCGATGCGGCTGGCCCGCACCCGGATCGCCAAGGCGCAGGTCGCGCATCCGCAGATCCTGGCCGCGTTCGAGGCGGTGGAGGAGTGGATGCGGGAGCGGGGGCTGACGTACGCGGGGCCCTGCCGGGAGATCTACTTCGCGGACTGGGACGCGGCGGGCCCGGAGGACCTGGTGTGCGACGTCGCCTTCCCGGTGACGGTCGCGGAGGCGGAGGCGGAACCGGGGATCACGGCGGGCTGAGCCCGCGGGCCTGGACGCGTGCGGCCGGTCGCGGGGTTCCTGCGGCCGGCCGTGTCCTCGTCCCGCCGGAGGCGTGAGGCGCGAGCCGGCCCTCTCGGCAAGGACGGCGGACTCGTCGAGAGGGCCTGTCGGTGGTGTGCCGGTGCCTGCGCCGGGGCGCTAGGACTTGACCGAGGTCACGAAGGCGTACCACGCGTCGGCCGGGAACGCCAGCTTCGGCCCCTCGGGGATCTTTGTGTCCCCGAGCTCCAGCGCCTCCTCGGTGGTCGACCTGACCATCACGCAGGCGCCGTTGTTGTTGGTGTAGGAGGACGTCGTCCACGTTTCCGTGGCGCCCAGACGAATTGCCATGTTCGCTCCGTAGCCAGATGCTGAGTTGCTGTCACCGGCCTGCGCATTCCGGCGTGGACCGCAGAACGGATTGCGCCAACCGTCGGTGCTGGGTTGGCGTGATCGACGCTACTCGTCACCCTCGTCGTCCGGAGTGGCCGTTCACTCGACCAGGTGGCATATTCCAGGCGGGACTTCCAGTCCTAGCTGGCTCCGGTGTATCATCCGGCGCTTCAGTAGCGGGAGTTCACCGCGCGTACTCCTTCGCGAGCCGCTCCACCAGCCGCCGTGACTGCTCCACGTTCAGCGACTGCGCCCTCAGGTGCTCGTACATCACCGTGTACTTCTGCACGTCGTGCGGCTTCTCCAGGTACAGGTCGCTGGTGACGCCCTCGATGTAGACGACGCTGGAGTCGGCCGCGTCGGCGAACTCCAGGATGGAGTACTGGCCGTTGATGCCCGCGTGCGCGCCGACCTCGAACGGCAGCACCTGCACGGTGACGTGCGGCAGCTGGCTCAGCTCCAGGACGTGCTCGAGCTGCTCGCGCATCACCTGACGGCTGCCGACGACGCGGTGCAGCGCGGCCTCGTCGAGCACCACCCACAGCCGCAGCGGGTCCTGTTCGGCGGTGATCCGGCTCTGCCGGCGCAGCCGCACCTCCACCCGCTTGTCGTTCTCCTGCTCGCTGGACTCCGGCGAGCCGCCCTGCACGATCGCCTCCGCGTACGCGCGGGTCTGGAGCAGGCCGGTGATGATCTGCGGCTCGTACACCCGCAGCGACTCCGCGTCCGTCTCCAGACCGATGTAGACGCTGTACGGGATGTCGCCGAACGCGTGCCACCAGCCCTGCTGGCGGGAGTCCTTGGCCATCTGCATCAGCGAGTCGACGATCCGCTGGTCCTCGACCTCGTACACCCCGCACAGGTCGCGCACGTCGCGCTGGCTGATGCTGCGGCGGCCGTTCTCCAGCCGGCTGATCTTCGACTGCGACACCAGCAGCCGCTCCGCGACCTCCTCGGCCGTCATGCCCTTCAGCTCACGGAGCCGGCGCAGCTCCTGGCCGAGCCGGCGCCGCCGGACGGTGGGATTGACATTGGACGCCACGGGACGTGCACCTCCGGCTGCGTGCCTCGTACTTGTACCTGCACGATGTACTTGCTTGCGCGGTGTACCTGGACTTCGTACGTGCCACTTTCTGTGTCTGCTCGATGAGCAGACTGCCACCAACGTGCGTACTACCGCTGGGAAATGGTGGATATACGACCGGTACACGCCAGGTTACGGCCCCGCGGGCACGCCGAGCGGGGCGGAGAGAGCCCGTGTGTTCTCTCCGCCCCGCTCGGACAGCGGCTCCCGTGACCGGGTCAGTGGGCGGCGGCGCGTGCCATGGATCCGCGGTGTGGCTGCGCCGGGACGCCGCGTGCGGGTTCCGGCGCGCCCCTGCCGCCGGGGGCCTGCCGGCCCGCCGGTGCGGAGCTGCGGCGCGGCTGGGCCGCGACGCCGTTCTGGACGTCCATCACCGCGTGCGCGACGAGTCCGCCCATCGGGTCGTGCCGGATCAGGTCCCGCAGCCGGGAGCGCGAGGAGCGACCCTCGTTCCCCGGGTACAGGTGCTTGCCGAGGCCCACCGCGTGCGCCAGCGCGGCGAGCGCCGCCGTCCGCGGGTCCGGCGGTACGCCGGTACGGATCGCGGAGTCCAGCCGGGCCCTGATCTCCCGGCTGATCTCGGTGTCCGTCGCCTGGTACCGGGTCGTCGGCAAGACCCCGCACATCTGGCCGGCCACGGCGTGCACCATGCCGCACCGCTCCAGATGCGAGAGGTAGGTCTGGCGGAGCCCGAGTCGGGGCCCGCCGATCCAGTGGACGGCCCGCACGGGGGCGCCGCGCCTTCGCAGCAACTCCAGTGCGCTGTCCAGTGTCGGGTCTCCAGTCGGCCGTGGCACCACCACGGCGATACGATCCCCGTCTGGGGCTATCCGTCCGGCCAGCGCCAGCTCCACTAGCTGTGCTCCGGCCAGACCGAGGTCGAGCGACTGCGGCTGTGCAGTGGTACCCGTGGCCGGGTCCAACGCCAGCAGCAGAAGCTCCTCCGGAAGTGTTCTGCGGCTCCTGCCCATCCATGCCTCCCCGCGTGGATGAATGACAGGGTGACCCCTCTCACATTGGTCTGTCGAGGGTGCGTGACCGGTTCGTAGTGGAACCGGTAGGTATGTCGTTCTCGTCTACCGCGTGGGGTAAGCCCGCACACAGGACACTGGTACATGGTTCGGACAGCGCTTCTTAGCGGTGTCACGGGCGGGCGGTTCACGGTTCGGTTGGCGGCACGCGGGGCGTGCGGCACATGGAGGAGGCATCGGTGGCGGGCGAGTCCCCCGACAGGTCGAAGCAGCGCGAGTCGTCGGCAGAACAGACGTCGGGGAGCGCCGGGCCGGTTCCCGAGAAGCAGGATCCCCGCCTCGCGGTGGCCCGTGAGCGGGAGAAGGAGCGTGCCGCCGGCTCCGGGGCCGGGTCCGGGTCCGACTCGGGGTCCGCCGAGGGCCGGGGGAAGGGCGACACGGCGACGCGCGTGCTGACGGTTCGGGAGGCCTCGGCCTCCGAACCGGAGGGTGAGTCGGGTACGGATGACGCACCCGTCGACGGCGACGCCGGCGGTCCTGGCGAGGGCGCGGGGAACGGTGACGGGCGTCTGCGGGAGGCCGTCGCGACGTGGGTGCGGTCGGCGGAGCCGGAGGAGGCGGAGGAGGCGTCCAAGGACGCGGAGGCCGGCGCCGAGGACCCGGGGGACGACTCGGACTCGGATGAGCCGGAGGCGGCGTCCGACGCGGAGGAGGAGGCCGCGGCGGGCGACGAGGACGCCGGCGGCAAGGGCGAAGCCGCCGGTGACGACGCGTCCGACGAGGCGACCGAGGGCGAGGGCCCGAAGGGTGAGAGCCCGAAGGGTGAGAGCCCGAAGGGCGAGACCCGCGAGGGCGAGACCCGCGATGGCGACGACGCCGAAGGCAGCAACGGGCGTCAGACCGAGGCCGGCGACGCCAAGGGCGCCGAGGACGACGCCGACGAGGACAAGGCCGCGGATGCCAAGGCCGCCGGCACCGATGCCACGGTTGACAAGGCCGAGGACGACGACAGCGACGGCGACGACGACAAGGGCGGAAACGCCAAGGCCACCGCCAAGGACGGCGACAAGGCCGCCGACTCCCCCGTCGATCAGCCCACCGCCGTCTTCCGGGCGCCGCGGCCCGCCGAGTCGGGGGTCGATCAGCCGACCACCATGCTCAAGGTGGGCGACGCGGCCGCCCGCAACCGCACCGGCGCCCCCGAGGCCGAGCGGACCAGCAAGTTCGTCGCGCTCAAGGACGACCCCGCCATACGGCAGACGCCGCGTCAGGGCGGGCCCGCGGCGGCCGAGTCGACGACGTTCCTGCCGCAGGTCGGCCCGGAGCGGACGACGCAGCAGCCGTTGCCGCCGAAGCCGCCGCTGGATCTGCTGGCCGAGCTGACCAACACCCCGCCGCCCCCGCAGACCCCGCTGCGGACGGCCGTGCGGCGGATCAAGATCTGGACGCCGCTGGTACTCCTGCTGCTGATCGTCTTCGCGGTCGTGCAGAACGTCCGGCCGCTTCCGGCGCCCACCCTGGTGCTCACCGCGGAGGACACCCACATCTTCGACGGCGACCAGGTGAAGCTGCCCTGGCCGGACGAGGGGCAGGGGTGGATGAGCGGCGACGGCATCGGCACGATGGACCACTTCGGTGAGCAGGAGCCGGTCGCCATCGGCTCGGTCGCCAAGACCATGACGGCGTACATCATCCTGCGCGACCACCCGCTGAAGCCGGGTGAGGAAGGCCCGAAGATCGAGGTCGACGCGAAGGCGGAGGAGGAGGGCGGCTACGACAAGGCCGGCGAGTCCACGCTCAACACCGTCAAGGCCGGTGACTTCCTCACCGAGAAGCAGGCGCTGTCGGCCGTCATGATTCCGTCCGCGAACAACATCGCGCGTCTGCTGGCGCGCTGGGACGCGGGCTCCGAGGAGGCGTTCGTCAAGAAGATGAACGACACCGCCAAGGAGCTCGGGATGACCAACACGACGTACACCGACCCCTCGGGGCTGAAGGAGACCACCGTCTCCACCGCCGAGGACCAGACGAAGCTCGGCATCGTGGCCATGAGGAACCCGGCCATGGTGGCCATCACCAGCGCGGCCAGCTGGACGGACCCGAGCGGGCAGTACTGGAGCAACTACAACGAGCTGCCCTACACGATGGGCGCGATCGGCATCAAGACCGGCTCCACCACCAAGGCCGGCGGCAACCTGCTCTTCGCCGCCCGCAAGGAGGTAAGCGGCCAGGAGGTCACCGTCGTCGGCGCGATCCTCGGCCAGCACAAGGGCCCGTCGATCCTGGACACGGTCAACGAGGTCAGCAAGCCCGCGCTGCGCGCCGCCCAGGATGCGCTGACCTCGGCGACCATCCTGAAGAAGGGCACCGTCGTCGGGTACGCGGACGACGGTCTCGGCGGCCGTACGCCCGTCGCCGTCACCGAGGACGTCAAGGCCGTCGGCTGGGCGGGGCTCGAGGTGAAGCTGACGTTCGCCGGGACGGAGCTGCCGCACACGGCGAAGGCCGGGACCAAGGTCGGCACGCTCACCGTGGGTGACGGCGAGAACGGGGCCGTCAAGGTGCCGGTCGCTCTGCAGGCGGACCTCGTGGAGCCCGGCTTCACGGACAAGCTGACCCGGGTCGCCTGACCCGGCGGCTGATCGACGAGGGCCGCACCCCGCGGGCCGCCGCCCACCCGGGCGGACGGTCCGCGGGGTGCGTGCTAGCGTCACGAAACGGGCAGTGAACGGGCGATGAACGGGAACACGGGGAGTGCCGAAGGTGGCGACAGCGGAGCCGACACGCGCCGACGACGCGCACCCGGGCCCGGAGGCCGGCCCGCGAATACCCGCATCGGAGCACGAACCCGGGCGCGCCCCGGACAAGACGCCGGACGGGGACGCGCCTCCCGGCGCCCCTCCGGGTGGTGACCCCCCGGGCCGGCGCGGCCGGATGACGTCCGCCGTCCTCGCCGTGCGCGAGCGCATGCTGCGCCACCCCGTGCTGTCGGTCACCGCCCTGTCCGGGCTGCTGCACGTCGTCTGGTTCTTCACCTTCGCGAACAGCGGCGGCGACCTCGCCGCGCAGGACGCGTGGGCCGAGTTCGTGGGCCGGCACCCCGACTCCGCGTACAACCTGGCCTGGTACGGCGGCATGCACCCGGTGTCGTACAGCGTGGTGTCGCCGTACCTGATGTCGCTGCTCGGCGTGCGAACCACGATGATGATCGCCGGCACGGTGGCGGCGGGTCTGCTCACGCTGGTGCTGATGCGCAGCCGGTCCGTGCGCAACCCGCTGTGGGCCGCGCTCGCGGGCGTCTTCGCGCTGCTGTGCAACGCCGCGTCCGGCCGGGTGACGTACGGGCTGGGGACGATGTTCGGGCTCGGCGCGGTCGCGGTCGTCTTCTGCTGGCCGTACCGGTGGCGGTACAAGCGCTGGGCGAAGGCGCTGTGCGCGGCTCCGCTGGCGGCGCTCGCGACGATGGCCTCGCCGGTCGCGGGCCTGTTCGTGGGCCTGGTCGCGGTGGCGCTGTTCCTCCAGAAGCGGCGGCCGGGGGCCTGGGCGCTGGGGCTCGCGCCCAGCGCGGTGGTCGCGGTGTCGGCGTGGCTGTTCCCGTTCTCCGGCACGCAGCCGATGGGGTTCGGCTCGGTGGTGCTGCCGCTGGTGTACTCGGTGCTGGTGTACGTCCTGGTACCGAAGGACTGGAAGACGGTACGGATCACGGCCGCGGTGTACGGGCTCGGGGTGGTGCTGGTCTGGCTGATCAGCTCGCAGATCGGGTCGAACATGACCCGTCTCGCCATGCTCTTCGGCGGGGTGGTGCTCGTGGCGGCGCTGCCGTTCGCCGAGCCCCGGTCCCGCAAGTGGTACGCGCTGGTCGTCGCCGTGGTCGGCTTCACCTGCTGGATCGGCGTGAAGTCGGTGAACGACGTGGTGAACACGACGCCCGCCGCGTCCTGGGCGCGTGAGCTGGCGCCGCTGGTGAACGAGCTCCAGGAGGTCGGCGCCGAGCAGGGCCGGGTGGAGGTCGTCCCGGCCCGCTCGCACCGCGAGGCGTCCGCGCTGGCGCCGTACGTGAACCTGGCGCGCGGCTGGAACCGCCAGGCCGACATGGAGCGCAACCCGCTCTTCTACGACGACACCCTCAACGCGGCCAACTACCACGAGTGGCTGAAGCGCTGGGGCGTGCACTACGTGGTGCTGCCGAAGGACGAGCCGGACGGCGACGGCGGCCAGCGCGAGCGGGAGCTGGTGCAGCGCGGGCTGCCGTATCTGAAGCAGGTGTGGGGCGACGCCAACTGGCAACTGTTCGAGGTGCAGGCGCCGACCCCGCTGGCGGAGCCCAACACGGTCGTGGAGCGCGCCGAGCAGGGCGAGTGGACGCTGCGGGTGGAGAAGCCGGGCCGGATCCTCATCCGGGTGCCGTACTCGCCGTGGCTGGGTCTGGTCGACGCCGAGGGCAAGGCGCTGGACCCGCCCCAGGAGACGGAGGAGTCCGAGAACCGCCCGGAGGACGAGCCGAAGACGTTCGACAACGTGCACGGCTGCCTGATGGAGACGGAGGAGGACGCCAACGGCGACCAGTGGACGGTGCTGCTGGCGCCCGAGGCGGGGACGTACCGGCTGGCGGCCCCGTACAAGTGGGGTGAGCGGGGGACGCCCTGCCCGGAGGAGCTGCGCTGACGTCCTGTTGAGTTCCTGCTGAGTCCGGCCCCGGGGAAGGTTCTCCGGGGCCTTCTCTTGTCGCCGTCGCGTTCAGGACACTGAACGCCAGTCAGCGCAACGAACGTTTTTACCGTCTCTTGACCTGTCGTTTTCTTGTCGTGCTCCCGCCACAGTGCCCACGATGAGCGGGCACTTCGCGCCCTTCCCTGTTCCTGCCCCGCTCAGGCGAAGTGCCAACCAGCTGAGCGGTGTTCACAAGGCGGACCCTGGAAGGGGGGACATGAACGGTCTCGACTGGGCGGTGCTCATCGGCTACTTCGCCGTGATGGTCGCCATCGGTGTCTGGTCCCACAAGCGGGTGGACAACGTCAGCGACTTCTTCACCGCCGGCGGCAAGATGCCCTGGTGGCTCTCCGGGATCTCCCACCACATGTCGGGCTACAGCGCGGTGATGTTCACCGGGTACGCCGGCATCGCCTACACCTACGGCGTCACGTCGTTCGTCACCTGGTCCTTCCCCATCGCCCTCGGCATCGCCATCGGCTCCCGGCTGTTCGCCCCGCGGATCAACCGGCTGCGCTCCCGGCTGCACGTGGCGTCGCCGCTTGAGTACCTCAAGAACCGCTACGACCTGCGCACCCAGCAGGCGCTGGCCTGGTCCGGGATGCTGCTGAAGATCGTGGACGTGGGCGCGAAGTGGGCGGCCATCGCCACCCTGCTGTCGGTGTTCACCGGGGTCTCGCTGAACCAGGGCATCCTCATCACCGGCGCGGTCACCGCCGTCTACTGCACCATCGGCGGACTGTGGGCGGACGCGCTGACCGAACTCGGGCAGTTCGTCATCCAGCTGCTGGCCGGCATCGCGATGTTCGTCGCGGTGGTGCTGGAGCTCGGCGACCACGGCGGCTTCCTCGGCGCGTGGGACCAGCCCGAGCTGCAAGGACACGGCGAGCCGCTGGTCGGCCCCTACGGCACGGTGTTCCTGCTGGCGTTCCTCTTCATCAAGCTGTTCGAGTACAACGGCGGGATGCTCAACCAGGCCCAGCGGTACATGGCCACCTCCAACGCGCGGGAGGCGGCGCGGTCCGCGCGGCTGTCCGCGGTGCTGTGGCTGGTCTGGCCGCTGGTGCTGTTCTTCCCGATGTGGATGTCGCCGCTGCTGGTGGAGTCGCAGAAGGCGGACGGGTCCGACTCCTACGCCCTGATGACCGAGCAGCTGCTGCCGCACGGGCTGCTGGGGCTGGTCATCGTCGGGTTCTTCTCCCACACGATGGCCATGTGCTCCTCGGACGCCAACGCGATCGCCGCCGTGTTCACCCGGGACGTGGCGCCGGTGCTGTCCGCCCGGGCGCGGGCGTGGGGCGAGCGGTCGGGTCTGGTCGCGGCGCGGGTCACGACCGTGGTGTTCCTGGGGCTGTCCATGGCCGTGGCCACGCAGGTGGACTCGCCGACGTTCAAGGACATCATCACCGTGGTGATCAAGTGGGTGGCCGGGCTGATGGGGCCGATCGCCATTCCGATGATGCTGGGGCTGCTGCGGCCGTTCCGGCGGTCCGGGCCGACGGCGGCGCTGACCAGCTGGGGGCTGGGGCTGGTGGCGTTCTGGCTGGTGAACTATCCGGTCAACTGGTCGGTGGAGGGTGGGGTGCCGTTGGAGTACCAGGTGTCCATTCCGCTGGCGGTTTCGCTGGTGCTGTATGTGGTGGTCGGGTTCGTGAAGCCGGAGGACACTCCGGGGAGGATGGCGATCATCGAGCGGGTCAACACGGACGACGACGAGTCGGGTGCGGTTGTTCCGGCGCCGGCGCCCGCGTCTGCGGGGGATGCCGGGGTGGCCGTGAAGGAGTAGGGGGTTTTTCGCCCCCGCCGCCCCTTCCCGTCCCGTCCCT